>JBAZYB010000120.1:0-12254 GCA_041659545.1 Hyphomicrobium sp. | reverse complement strand
CTCGGCCAAAGCTCCTGGGGCCCGACCGGTTTCGCATTCGCGCCGTCGCAGGAATTTGCCCGCCACCTCTATGATTCTTCCATCGAACTCGCTAGAGCCGAGGGTCTCGAGATCCTGATCGCCGAGGGGCGCAACAGGGGCGCAACTATCGAGAAGCTCAGCAACGCAAGCGCTTAAGAACAACGCACAACCAAAACGAGCCAGGAAAGACCAACCATGAGCGACGCCACTCCAATTCTGCACATGCTCTCCCCGCAGAAGCATATGTCCCCCTTCGACGTGAACATGGCGGCGGATGCCGGTTGGAAAGTCATCGTTCCCTACATCAACGTCACGTTGGAAGAAGTGACCGCCCTCACGCAGGACGCGATCTTCTCGCGCCCGCCGAACTACGGCGTGCGCACCGGCTTCTTCATCGGCGGTAAGGACGCCATCCTCGCCCTCGACATGCTCGAGGCCGTGCAGAAGGCGCTCGTCCCTCCGTTCGGACTTTCCGCGTTGGCTGACCCTGCCGGATCGTTCACAACCGCCGCCGCCATGGTCGCCTGCGTCGAGCGCGTCCTTCGCACCAAGTTCAATCGCGGCTGGAAGGGAACGCGCGTCGCCGTGTTCGGCGCCACCGGCGTCGTCGGCTTTGCATCCTCGATCATCGCCGCGCTGGAAGGCGCAGAGGTGACACTCGTCGCCCACCGAGGCGTCGACCGCGTGATCAAGTCTGCCGAGGTTTCAAAACAGCGTTTCGGCGTCGACCTCATCGCCAAGTCCGGTGAGACGCTCGAGCAGAAGCAGGCCATCATCGCCGACGCTGAGGTCATCTTCGCCGCCGCCGCCGCAGGCGTACGGGTCATCAGCGCCGAAGAGCTTGGCCTGGCCAAAAACCTGCTCGCCGTCGCCGACGTCAACGCCGTTCCCCCGCCGGGCGTCGAAGGCATGGAACTGTTCATGGACGGCGCACCGCTTCCAGGCTCCAACGCACTCGGCGTCGGGCCGCTCGCCATCGGCGACATCAAGTACAAAACTGAATCGGGCCTCTTCAAACGCATGATCAGCGCCGACAAGCCGGTTCACTACGACTTCCGCGCCGCCTTCGACTTGGCGCGGACGCTCACCTCTTGACGAGCGACACAGTTCTGATCGCTGCACTATCCGGGCGGGGGCTCGCAGCCTCCGCCCGGCGCGCGGGCTTCGCCCCCCTTGTGGCCGACGCCTTCGGTGATACCGACACCGCCGACCTCGCAGCCGCAGCGCGTTGTGTGACGGATGCAGCGCGCATCGGCTTTCGCACCAAGCCGACCCTCTCCGCGCTCGCCCAGCTTGAGCAGACCACCTCTCGCCCGCCCATCGGGCTGGTGTTTGGATCCGGTTTCGAGGACCGGCCCAAGCTCATCACCGTTCTGTCGCGACGCTATCGCCTGCTCGGCAACGACGCCGCCACCGTTGCACGCGCCAAAGATCCGGCCGCAATCACCACACTCCTCGACAGCCTCGACATTCCACATCCCGAGACGACCCTCGCACCACCAGCGCAGAAAGACGACTGGCTCTCGAAGCGCATTGGCGGCAGCGGGGGAACGCACATCGTCCCGGCTGACGGCGCCGAGCAAACCACGCGTCGCTACTATCAGCGCAGGTTGGACGGAACGCCCTATTCCGTCCTCGCGTTAACCGGTGCCGAGGGTGCACGGGTCATCGCAATGAGCCGCCAGTGGTCGGCCGGCTGTGGGCCGCGTCCCTATCGCTATGGTGGCGCCGTTGGCCCGGTATCTCTGGCACCCGCCATCGAGACGGCCATGCGCACCGCGACAGAGAGGCTCTGCGCAGCACTCGGCCTCGTCGGTCTCGTCTCCTTCGACTTCATCCTTGCCGGCGAAACCCCCTACCTCCTCGAGATCAACCCGCGACCCAGCGCCACGCTCGACATCTTCGACGACGCTGCAGGAGCCCTGTTCAAGGCGCACATCGCCGCCTGCAGCGACGGTCGGTTAATGCCGCTACCCAGTCCTGACGAGCACCGGGCCGCGGCCATCCTCTACGCTGATCGGGGCCCACTGCGCGTAGGAAACCTCGCTTGGCCACCGTGGACCGCCGATCGTCCCGCACCCGGCAGCCGCATTCCCCGCTACCGCCCGATTGCCACTGTGTTCGCCCACGGCCCCACCCCCGAGGCAACTTTGGACAGTTGTCGGCAGCGCTTGGACGAACTGGGTGAGATGCTGTATGGACAGGCGCGAAATATGGAGCGCAACGACAATGCAGAAGTACAACGGCCCGGCCCCGAGCGTCTCAGCGCGCGCCGCCAAGCTCGTTGAAGGCATCGTGGCCGACGCCGACGCACTACGCTGCTCGGTGACGACAGGTGAAGCCGGCGAGCGGTGCATCGACCTTGGCGCGCACGTACCGGGTGGACTCGAAGCCGGCCGCCGGCTCGCGGAAGTCTGCCTCGGCGGCCTCGGCACCGTTGCGCTGCACACATCATCTGGCCTCAAGCGCTGGCCGTTGGGCGTCACCGTACACGCCTCCAACCCGGTCATCGCCTGTCTTGGCAGCCAGTACGCCGGCTGGCAGATCACCGAGCAAGAGAGCGGCTTCTTCGCACTCGGCTCCGGCCCGGCTCGGGCACTGTCGCGGGTTGAGGCGCTCTACAAAGACCTCGGCTACGTCGATCATTATAGCAAGGCCTCGCTGGTCATCGAGGGCGACAAGGCCCCGCCGGCCTCCGTCGCGCGCGCCATCGCATCCGCTTGCGGCGTCCCGCCATCGAATCTGACGATCCTCTTCGCGCCGACCGGAAGTCTCGCTGGCACGGTGCAGATTGCCGCCCGCGTGCTCGAAGTCGCGTTGCACAAGGCGCACGAACTGCATTTCTCGCTCGACGATATCGTCGACGGCATCGGCACGGCGCCAATCGCCCCGCCCGTCCCTGACTTTATGCAAGCGATGGGGCGCACAAACGACGCCATCATCTACGGCGGACGCGTCCAGCTGTTCGTGCGCGGCAGCAACGAGGCAGCCGAAAAGCTCGCCAAGCAGCTCCCGTCGAGCACTTGCGCCGCATACGGCGAACCATTCGGAGATATCTTCGCAGCTGCCGGCGGCGACTTCTACAAAATCGACCCCATGCTGTTCAGCCCCGCCGAGGTAATCATCTCTAACCTCGACACTGGAACCTCTTACCACGCTGGCGAACTTGCTCCAGACGTCGTCGACAAAAGCTTCCGCTGATCCGGAGGCAAGCGGCCTGCGCATCGCTCTCTTCCTTGAGGAGGAGAGCGGTAACTGGCACGTGCGCCGTCTCGCCGACGCGCTGCGCGCGCGCGGGGCCTATGTTGTCGTCACGTCGCTGCCGCGCTGCTCCTTCGACACCCACCTCGACAGCGGCATCGATATTCCCGGCTTCGACGGCAACCTGCCTGACGCTGTCTTCGTGCGCTCCATTTCCGCCGGCACACTGGAGCAGATCACGTTTCGCCTCGGCATCCTGCACGCCTTGCGTGACAGCGGCGTCAGGGTGTGGAACGACGCCCGCGCCATCGAGCGCTGCGTCGACAAATCGGCAACCACGTTCCTGCTGCACAAGGCGGGCATACCAACGCCGCGCACCCGCACAGTCGAGGGCTATGCGCCGGCCGAGGCATATGTAGGATCTGCCGGCCGGCCGCTTATTTACAAGCCTCTGTTCGGCTCCCAGGGCAAAGGCCTTTTACGTGTCGACGACGTTGCCGCCTTGCCGACGCCGGAAGCAGCCGACAACATCTACTACCTGCAGGACTTCGTGCCCTCCGCTGGCACCACCTTCGAGGATTGGCGCGTGATCGTCACGCGCGAGCGCGTCGTCGCCGCCATGGCCCGCCGCGCCGGCAGTTGGATTACGAACGTCCACCTTGGCGGCGCACCCGTCGCGCATATGCCGAGCGAGGAAATGTCCGAGCTGGCGCGTGGTGCCCTGGCCGCAATCGGCGGCGACTATGCGGGCGTCGATCTCATCCGTTCGCCGGACGGTCGCCTGATGGTGCTCGAAGTGAACAGCAATCCATCCTGGCGCGGGCTGCAAAGCGTCACCGAGCGCGACATCGCCGAGGCAATCGTCGAGGACTTCCTCCTCGCCATCGCAGAACATCGGCGAGCCAGGCTCGCACAGGCACCATGCCCCGTCTGAGCGAGAGGCAAACCGGCGAGCTTTTTCGCGCCGCGTGCCGCGCCGAGCTCGCCGCGCTCAAACCTGGCAACGTCCACGTCCACGCTGACGGCCACGGCATGGAGGTCGCGCAGTTCGAAGCCAGCGCCGAAGCCGCCGCACCCTGGATCGCCGCCAGCGGAGAAAAAGTCGGCACACGCGTCCTGCGCGCCCTCGAAGCCTCGTTCGCCGCCGCCGGCTGCAATACCAACCTCGGCATTTTGCTGCTCTGCGCGCCGATCGCTTCCGCTGCCGAGATGAAACTGGAATCGAGCTTGCGCGACCGCCTCCGGGCCGTGCTGTCAGGCCTCGATGCCGGGGATGCTGCCGCCGTCTACGCCGCAATCCGCCGAGCACGCCCCGGTGGCCTCGGTGCCGCCCCCGAGCAGGACGTCGCCATGCCGCCGACGATCGGACTGCTGGAAGCCATGCAGCTCGCGGCGCATCGCGACCGCATCGCCCTCAACTACACGACGGGATTCGCTGACATCTTCGACTTCGGGCTCCCCGAGCTCAATCGCGCTCGATCTCTGACCGACGACGCCGATTTGGCCCTCACCACCCTGCACATGGCCTATCTTGCCCAATTTCCGGACAGCCACATCGTTCGCAAACATGGTGAAGCAGTCGCCAACGACATCCAGCAGGAAGCCATCGCCCTCACCCCCCTCTGGCAGCCCGTCGTTGGACCTAAAGCGATGAGTCGACTGCACGAATTCGATGCAGATCTGAAGCGCCGCAACATTAATCCGGGCACCACGGCCGATCTCGTTGTAGCCACCCTTTTCAGTTCGCTTGTCTGCGACGCATTGAGCGCTGAGACCGCGTCTTAGCCCCTTGTCTCCGATAGCTCGCTCGCGCTATCTAGTGGCGGTGCTTAAAGGCGCGCCGCTATCCGGCCAACCGGTTCGGGGACCTTGTCCGCGGACGCAGATAACAAAGGATGGCTTTTCGAATTGGGCAGAATCCGGTGCGCTCGGCTTAGGCTGGGTGGCGCTGGTGCTCGTGGTGTTTAATAGCTTGGGAGAGACCCCGAATGGCCAAGATCAACAAGGTACTGCTCGGCGAATCGCTCGTCGGCGACGGAAACGAAGTTGCGCACATCGACCTTCTCATGGGTCCGCGCGGCTCGGCTGCTGAAGTCGCGTTCTGCAACGCGCTGACGAACAACAAGGACGGCTTCACGACCCTGCTCGCCGTCATTGCCCCGAACCTGCCCTGCAAGCCCAACACCATCCTTTACAACAAGGTCACCATCAAGGACGCCCGTCAGGCCGTTCAGATGTTCGGACCTGCCCAGTACGGCGTCGCTAAGGCCGTTCAGGACTCGGTTGCCGAGGGCGTGATCCCCGCTTCTGAAGCTGACGACATCTTCATCTGCGTCGGCGTGTTCATTCACTGGGAAGCTGCCGACGACGCGAAGATCCAGGACTACAACTATCGCGCCGTGAAGGAATCGATTGCCCGCGCCGTTGCCGGCAAGCCGACTGCAGCCGAAGTCACTGCCCAGCGTAACTCCGCGACGCATCCCTTCGCTGCTAAGGCTTGAAGCGGAAACCGTCCACAGCAGGATGATACCCCACCTATGAAGAGGGGTCTGCTGCAGCGATTGGGTAGAATGCTTTCTGGACGTTGGAACGGGTAGAACACCCCCGGCGCGAGTTCTGCTCTCCCCTTCGTGCTACGACATCAGAGGCCGGCGATCTCCTTCAGATCGCCGGCCTTTATCTTTCCGCGGTGCAATGCCGTCGCAACGAGCACACCCGCTGCGCCGACGCTATGCAGCGCCTCTATGTCGGCCCGATTGCGCACGCCGCCCGCCGCGTAGACGCTCCGTCCTCCCGCTTGTGCAATGATCGCCGCCACACGCTGCAAGTCCGGCCCTTCACCCGACCCGACGCGCCCCAGCGTCATGGCAATCAACTTCTGCGGCCAATACTGCGGCTCATCGAGCACCATTAGCGGCCCGACAAAGCCATCCGCTCTGAAGTCGAGCGAGAGAACGTAATTGTCGGGGCCCAATGCGCGTAACGCCCTAACGTCGTCGTCGCCGCCGAGGCTTTCCGTGCCGATCACCTGCTTCGTGTCGCAACCTTGGGCGATACCATTCGGCGCTTCTGCGACCAGCATTCCGTCATCGATCCACAACCCCACGCCAGGCAGGGCAGCAATGAGCGCTTCTGGCAGTTCACGATTGCGGCCGCGCCCTTCTATTCCGTCGAGATCCGCGACATAGAGGAACGGAAAGGTAAACAGCGCCGCATAACCCCGCGCGACAGCAACCGGGTCGCTCCCCTCGGCAAGTGGCGTCTCCAACGGTCTGTAGGCAGCGCGCTCCCCACGCACAGCAGCCACCGCCACCGCATGCCGCACATCGATAACCGGGATCACGTCCATATGCTTGCCTCCGCGCTCCCCTCGTGTAACACGGCGCAGCCTCCGATAAAGCTGAGCGGGGCGGAGAAGCGATGCCTGTAACAGCCGGCTATGACGTTGGCGGCGCCCATCTCAAGGTGGCCCTCGCCGAGAACGGCCGCACGATCGCCGTGCGCCAGATCGCCTGCCCGCTGTGGCAGGGCATCGACCGCCTGGATGTTGCATTCGCGCAGGCGGCTGAACTAACAGCGCGCGCCGATACCCACGCGGCAACGATGACCGGCGAGCTGTGCGAACTCTTCCCTGACCGCCGCGCCGGTGTCGAGGCGTTACTCGATCGCTTGCAGGCGATCCTGGGCGAGGACGTACGCATCTGGATGGGGAGATTGGGCTTCGGCGATGTCGATGCCGCACGCCGCGCGCCGATGCACGTCGCGTCGACGAACTTCCTCGCCACGGCAACGCTCGTTGCAACGCGCCTGCCGAACGCACTGCTCATCGACATGGGCTCAACAACAACCGATATCATCGCCATTCGCGATGGCGCACCCGCCCCGCGCGGCCTCACCGACGGCGAACGATTGGTGACGGGCGAACTCGTCTACACGGGTCTCACTCGCACCGACGTCAGCGTCGTCGCGCAGCGAGGAACGCTCAACGGCCAAACGCAGCGGCTCGCTGCCGGCGGCTTCGCCAATATGGCCGACGTGCGCCGCGTTCTCGGCGAGCTTACAGATGCCGTCGACCAGCATGCAGCGTTCGATAACCGCGGCAAGTCTGCGTCCGAGAGCGTCGCGCGCTTTGCACGTTGCTTCGGTCGTGACGCGACGGATGCATCAATCGATGAGTGGCGCGCCGCCGCCCGCATGATCGCCGACCAGCAGGCGCGAGAGATCAGGGGTGCCATCGATGAGGCGCTCGCCGCCGTTCCGTTGCCGGCCGGCGCGCCCATTGTCGGCGCCGGTATCGGAGCTGGAGAGATCGCCCGCATCGCCAGCGCACTCGCGCGCGACTGCCTCCCCTTCGGCATCCTTGCCGAGGCGGTCGCCGACTGCAGCGATTGGGCCACCCGCTGCGCCCCCGCCACCGCGCTGGCGCTTCTGGCGAACACCGACTGACCTAAATCAGGCTTCGTTTGGCTTGGACGCCACGGCGACACGCCAGATGGTCTCGTCGCAGCCCCATCCACCGCAATTGCATAAAACCACGCGATCCTCGCTAGCGAGTGGTTCGCTGTTTCCCTGTTTGCTCAACCACGTTTATAAATCCTCTTTGCGGTCGGCGCCGCTCAGAAAAATCCAGGAGACCAAATGCTGCTCCTTAAGGATCGGGGGCGCGCAGCATCGCGGCGCCCGACGGCCGAATATCTCGCCGACTTGATCTTCGAATTGCGGTGCTTGGCCGACGCTTCGGATTATCGTCAGCTCACGAGCATTCTCGAGTCGGCGTACGCAGAGGCGCTACGCCATCAGGGCGACGCTTGTTTGTCTCGCCATCGCGACCTCCAATGACCACGGAGCCTCGCGAATCGTTGCCTTCAGTGTTGCTGCGCGCGCCAGGCCTCGAGCTTTTCCATCAGCCAACCCCACGCCTCCTCCTCGCGCGGCCCAGCCGTTTTCGCGATGGCGATCTCCAGATACTTCAGCTCGTTTTCAACCTTCTCAGGCGGAAGCATGGATAGCCGCGTCGTCAGCACGGCAAGCTCAAGCACGGCCGCCTGCGCCCGGTTGAAGCCCTCCCACGGACGATGGCTCTCCGCCCGCACCAGCTTGCAGACAAAGCGCGGCCGCTGGACATCTTCGCTCACGGCCTCAACCTCGAGTTCCCAGTGCGAAACGGCATCGGCAAGCCTCACACCCGGACCATACGCGACCGGAATGGTCGGCCAGACCTTGCGTCCGGTCACGCAGCCGGCAAAAACGCGCACGTCGTCTGTGTGGCTTGCCACCGCAAACGGCACTGCGATGAGGTTATCGAGCGTCCGCGAGGGACGGAACGGCGCAATCACCCAGCGGTCCCCTTCGGCAATCAGCCCTAGCGGCGCGATGTGCGCTTCACCCTGAGCGTTCGTCGTCGTCACGATCGTTTCGACGATACGCGGCATCCTGCTTCTCCTTGCGGGCGGCTTTCAGAGTTGCGCCTTCGGGCGCGTGCTGCGTCAGATCCTCTGACCGGCGATCCGCCGCGACGCCCCAATCGAGTGGCGTGTCCTGCGCATAGCGCTTGCCGAGTGCGCGGGCAATCTCCGCCTTAGCCAACTCATAGCCAAGATAGAACGCATGCGCGCCGTCGTGCTCAACGCCGAGCTTGTCAAACAGCGCGAACGGATCTTCCGACACATGATGACCCTCGCGGTTGTAGATGTGCAGTCCGTCGGTGCCAGCTTTGATGCGGAAATTCGCGTCGCGTATCTCTTTGGCGCCAGCCGCGATCTGTTCCGGCGTATCGGGGAACGGCCGCAACTCATGCAGCGACAGCAGCCCCGCCTCATACCCCTTCGGCAGGTTGCCATCCTCGCGCGCTCGGTACATCAGGCGCCGCGCCGCATCGTGCTCCTCGACCGTGCGACGCGTATGCGGGGAAACCTGCACGATCAGCACATTGTGTATCTGTAGCTCGGCGCAAACGCCCAGGAGGGTCGCCGTGACGCCCTGGCTGTCGGCATCGGTCAATTCAGTCAGATTGCCGGTGCCCATCAGAATCTCGACATCAGGCCGCGCCCTGCGCAACTGCGCGTAGCGCTCCAGCGACGTCATGAAGCCGAAGTTGATCGGATCGAGCACCGGGTCGGCGATATGCGGAATGCCCTTCGCCCTGCATAGGTCGATGGCGCGCAGTAGCGAGTCGAGATCTCCGTGCGGTCGTGGCAGCAGCACGGGAATGCAGGACGTCCCTTCGATCGCATCGAGGCTCGTCTCATCGAGGCTCAACACGTAGTCGGCTCCCGCGCGTGCCCCACGCCGCAACTCGTCGACGTCGCCGGAATCAACGCTCACCTTGAGGCCCGCGCGCTTCATCGCGGCAACGGTTTCCTCAAGATGCGGAAACTTGACATCCGGCTGGCAGCCGATGTCGACGACGTCGGCCCCCTTGGCAACGAGTTCCTGTCCCTTGGCGAGCAGCGCCGCGGCACTCAATCCCGGCGCATCGACGATCTCGGCGAATATGCGGATGTTCTGCTTGGACAGGTCCGGCGGCCCGCCGTCCTTCCCGAAGTACTGCGGCAGGTCGATGATCTCATCCGGGCCCCGCTCGAACGGCACGCCGTAGTGCTCGGTAAGATGCGACAGGTCCATCCGCGAGCGTCCTGGGACGATCACCCGGTCCGCCTCCAGCGGCTCCTTCAAGCGGTTGCGCACGATCTTCTCGGTCATCAGCGCCGCCACCTTGATACCAAGGTTGGCGATACGCCAGGAGCCGTTGGGGAGTCCCATGGCCGCCACCGTCTCGGCGAGACGCGGCTCAGCCAGGCGCCCGGTCAGGAACAGCAGCTTTTTCTCAGCCATGGAAGTCTGCCTCGACCGCCCAATTGCCGAAGGAGCCGGCGGTTACCTCCGCCGCGCGATAGCACGCTTGGCCGGCTTGCGTCGACCGGATCGATAGGTAACCCCCAGCCGCTCGGCGAGTTCGGCTTCATCGCCAGCACCAAGGACGCGCCAGGAAAGTTGGGCACGCTCGATGATTTCAGCGCTCGCCGGATCAATGATGCCGCGCCGCACAAGTCGCGCCGGCGTGTCCGCCGGATCGACCGGGCATGATTTCACCAGCAGCAAGGGCGCTCGCAGGCGTTCGGCAAGCCGCGCCGCAAGAGCGTCCGATGTCGTGCGCCAATCGGCGCTGATCGTCTTATCCGCCTCGGTAAGCTTCAGCGGTAGCCACACCGGGATACGGCTAGCGGCCAGCACCCGCCGTATTCCGGCCAGGGTGTCGACGGGCACCAGTCGCGCATGCATGGACGCCAGCATCATGCCCGTCTGGTGCATGGCCAGCAAAGCCATGCGGTGCGAGACGATTTCCGGCAAGCGATGTTTCTTGTGTGCGGCCCGAACCGCATCGGCAAAGGTGCCGCCGCCCGGAACGATGACGCACGACTGCCGCGCCGCCCCGACGATTTCCATGATGGAAGTGAGACGGCGACCTTCGGCGAGACTGCCACCGAGCTTAACCACGGTGGGACCGCGCTGCACGCTCACGTTGCGCGCGGCCGCACGATCTCGACGCCGACGGCATCGGGGCCACGCTCTAGCTTTTCGATGCGCACCAGCACGGACACGATGCGCTTGTCGGACAGGCAGCGCTCGGCGATGCTGGCAGCAAGCGTCTCGACGAGGTTGATGTGCCCCGCGGCAATAATCGACTTCACCGCCCCGACGAGATCGTCGTAAGACGGCACTTCGTCGATATTGTCGCCCTGCGGCGACACACCGGCCGCAACCGAGGCCTCAATGGTGAAGCCCACCTTTTGGGTGATGCCCTGTTCCTCGTCGTAGACGCCGATGGCGACGGGCAAAATCAGCCCGCGCACAAAGATGCGATCGAGGACGATGCCGTCGTTTCTTCCGGTAATGCTGACTTTGCCGCTCATGCCACGTCTTTCGCTGTTCCGGGCGCCATAGCACCCGGCAGCGGCCAACCGCAAGCATCGGCCCATGCTGCATCGCAAACAGGGATAATGCGGCGTACGCTCAAAACGGCGTCGGCGTCGATCCGCGCGGTGCGCTCACCCTGCCGGCAAAGCCCGCCGCGGAACCCAAGCACATCAGGCTCAAGCCGCAGAAGCTGATTGACGTGTTCGACACGCAGCGACCCGGCCAGGCCCGCAAACATGCCGGCCGCGTGGGTCGCGGTGACAAAGCCCCGCAACTTGTCGGCCGCGACGATGTCAGGAAGCGCGCCGCGACCTTTATCCGCCGTATCGAGCATCAGGCCGATAAACCCGGCTTCACGCGCCATCGCCACGAGATCGAGTTCGATCCCTTCGTCCGCCAGCAGCACGCCGACCAAGCGGGCATGACCGAGCTCGAGCGCCCCGACCGCCGTCAACGTGCGATCGACGACCGAACTTCTGCTCAAACCGATTTTGACGACATCCGCCCCAGCGCCAGCCATAGTGCGCACCGCGCTCACCGTCGCTTCGACATCCTCGACGGGATCGCCAATCGTAGCGCTGACGGGAATGCCGCGCGGCACCGCTGCGCGGATCTCTGTCACCACTTCAGGCGCCAGCGCGCCCAACGCTCCGGCAAGTGGATTCTTGGCATCGATAATGTCGGCGCCAAGCGATGCGACGAGACGCGCCTCGTCGTCATTCATCACGCTGGCAAGCAGCCTCGCCGATCGGCGCAAGTGTTCCATGAATCTTGATGAGATCTAAGCTTCGCCGAAGATGCGCCGCTGTTCCGTCCGCACCACTTCTCGGTCGATCCGGTCGGCTATCGACAACCGCACGGGGACATCCTCGTCAATAGTTGCAGGTCCAGGCGATAGACGCAAGATCCGGGTCCCTAGCATGACGGACTCGGCCCGATCGTGCGTCACGAACAATACTGTCGTCGGCCGGCTCGACCACAACTCGACGAGCAGCTCCCGCAACCCCTGGGCTGTCGGATCGTCCAGCGAGACGAACGGCTCGTCCATCAGCAGCAGCTCAGGCTCGAGGATGAACGCGCGAGCCAGCGCTACGCGGCGCTGCATGCCTAGCGAG
>JBAZYB010000119.1:0-12511 GCA_041659545.1 Hyphomicrobium sp. | reverse complement strand
GTCGATCAGCTCGCGGTCAGCGTCGGAATAAATCGAGGCGGCCTTGATCGCGGCCGATTGCGCGGCCTTCATGGCGCGCCTGTCGTTTCCCATTATGGCCGCCTGGAGGAGCGACGCGGACGGCAGCGGCTCGCCCTCGATCATGGCGACGTAATGCTCTTCGGTGCCGGCGGGGTGCCGCGGCAGGTAGAAGATCGACGCCGCGCCCCACTTCGAGCGATCGACGACGCCCGCGAGCTCACGCATGATCGCCATCGCGAAGTTGCCGCTCAGCAGGCGGTCTACGCCGCGCTCGAGCGCCGGCAGTGCGATCGGCGTATCGAGCGGCGCCACGATGCGGTAGCGCGGCAGCCGGCGGGTGTGGCTGAAGCTGGTGTAGACCGCCGACGCGATCATGCGCGCCTTCAGCACGGCCGCGACGTCGCGGGGATCTGGCGGCACCTCGCCGGTGTCCTTGCTCTGCTCGATGTCGAGCGCCACCAGCGTACGCTCCCGCAGGCCCTCGTTGCAGCGCATGCGCCAGGCGCCTTCGTGGTCCTGCGTCTTCTCGAACGTGGCGCAGGAGAACGCCGTGCCGTCCTTGGCGCCCTCCTGGTGCTCGATCAGGCGTCGCGCCAGCCTGGGCCACGGCATCGTGTAGCGTTTGCCCCAGCGGTCTTCCTGATCGCGCCAGATGGTGAAGGAGACGTCGGCGGTGTGCATGACCTATTTTTCCAGCTCCTTCATACATTTTTGTGCAGTCGACCCTATCTGAATCACAAGCTAAGAAGGCTCGGCCGCCTGGCGCGTCGATTTGGCAGAGCGTCCACAGAAGACGTACGCCAGGATGCACGACGGCTCCTTCGACGGCATGAGTGACGTTGCCGAACACCCACACGATCAGGCGATCTTTGATCCGGCGGAACACCTTAGTTTCAGGTGTGCTCATGAACTCCTCCTACGGCTTCGAACTACGGGCAACGACCGCGCGCCAGATGAGCATCGATGTCTCATGGTTGGTGCGCAGGAAATACTTGAGCGGCGCGGCGACAGCCTTCTCGCGCTCGGACGGCATCAGGTCGGGGAGGTCGTCTTCCTCGATCGAGAACAGCGCCCGGATGCGCTTGGCGAACAGACGCTTGTCCTGTGCCTCGTTGAAGCCGTCGTCGATCCGGCTGTCGCTCACAGCGCGGTTCCCTGCATGAACAGGGCGACCACGCCCAGGACTAGCGTGCCGCCGATGGCCGTGGCCGCGAGACTGAGGCCTCCGCTGAAGACGAAGGGCGCGGCCGCATTCCAGGCACGGCGCAGCTGGCGACGGCGACGATAGGAAATCACGACCACGGCTCCTCGTACTCGCCGGTCAGTTCGACGCACTTCTCCAGCCCTGTTGCGACGCCGGATGGTGGAGTGGCGCGGAGAGAGCAAAGGTTTCCTGCCAAATCAATAATTGCCCACGCCGTTACCTTCACCTTACGGGGCAACGGCGGCATGAGATCACGATTGTAGTCGCGACCATCATCGTGAACCTTCCCACTAGGGAGCCAGTAACCCATTTCGCTATGTTGGGCGTAGCGGATGAGACCTGTGATCAGGCGCCGATTTGTTCTACCGTCCGCGTTGTGAAGATTTGCCGGCACATCAGTGGCGTAGATGGTCGCCACGCTGCAGTCCCGAAGAGGCACTAAAGCGCGTCCTTTTTCGTCGGTTGGGTAATGGCCGGCTTCAATACGGTAGCGGATCGTCCAGACTTTATCGGCAGTCGACGTCCCTGTGCCATAAATTACATAGTCTCCGGCCTTTTTTGCTTCGCTCATGACCACTCTCCTGAAATGTTCGTAGCCCACTGTGAGGGGGATGCTCACGCCGCCGCTCCTTCGCTGCGACGTAGCTCGGCGTTCGCCGGCCACGTCGGAAAGCTCTCGCAATAGCTCGAGCCCTTGTGCAGCCGGCCCTCGGCCGTCACCTTGAAGCGGGTGTGGGCGAGCCACTCGACGTCGGTCGCGAACTGCAGCGGGTAGATGTGCCCGCGGTTGCCGCGCTCCCGGCGATGACGGATCACCCACTCGGGCGTGTGGTCGCCGGTGTAGCGGTGAACAAATCGCCGGAGGACCTCGGCCCTGTCCTCTTCCGAGAGCTCGCAGCCGAGCTTGTAGCTCCGCTGATGGTGTCGGGCTCCGTTGCGCTGTGTTGCCATCGTCCTCTCTCCTTCTCGAAATGTTCCGTCACCTTGACGTCGAGCTCCGCAACCGTCCTGGCCTCGATCCTGAAGTCGGCCTTCGCGCCCTTGAGATGGCGCTCGAACACGAAGCCCTCGGGCCCTCGCACGATAAATCCCGGCACGCGGATCATGGTCGCCGCATGGAAGACGTCCCACGATCCCGGGACGTCGCTCTCAATGAATTTCCAGGTGCGGGCCACAAGATCACGGTGGATCGAGCGGCGCGAGATCAAGGAACGCCGCCGCCTTCACATCCATCTTGATCAGGATCTGGACCACCTCTTCAGCGAATTGAGACAGAATGCTGTCACGCTTGGCGGCGGCGTTGGCGGCGGCGTTGGCGGCGTCGGCCGCGGCGTAGATGGCGGCGTAGATGGCGGCGTAGACGGCGTTGGCGGCAGCGGCGGCGGCGTTGGCGGCGGCGTAGACGGCGTAGACGGCGTAGACGGCAGCGTCGGCGGCGGTGGCGGTGGCGGTGGCGGCGACGGTGGCGGCGTCCCTTCCGTTTCGCAGTGCTCGGCTGCGCTTTCAAGGTTGTCCTTGTGTGCGACGTTGCCCTTCATTGAAGCAGCCACGCGGAGAGCGATCGGCACGAAGATTCGGATCGTCATCTCTGCAACCGATCGAGTGAACGCTACGTCGTCGAGTTCACCGGCGGTACCGAGCTGGATGATCGCGAGACGACGCATGCCCTTGGCGCGTGCATCATTAGAGGACCACTCCTTGTCGTTGAGCGCGATCTTGAGAGATCGCAAGGCTGGTGAGACACACTTCGGATCATCGCCGTGCGGCAAGCCGAGCGCATAACACACAGCTGCCTCGACACACATTTCGCCGGGCCTTTGATTGCCGAGACCGCTGGACAATCCGGCATCGACTATGCTCAAGACCTTGGCGGCGACTTCGCGTGTGATGATCTGATCGGACATTGCAATCTCCTGTACTGTCGAGACAATAAGACTGTTACGCGGATGGCGCAACAGTTATTTTTGTGGAATATCCCAATCAATCAATTGCCGCTCAGCCCATCGACGAACACGGGTAAAACGTTGTTCCGGGGTTTCCTTGTGCGGAGACGCGTCGTCGTTCTGATCCATGATCGCCGCAGCGAGTGTGCGTGGGATATCAAACACCCCGAACCACGGCAGTCGACGTATCGCGAAAAGATGCTCGATGTAATCGATCTATTGTTGGCCGGTGTGTAGCGCCTTTGTGGCTAGCCATGTCACAATCCTCTTGTCAGGATTTCCGGGGATCGCATGACCATATTCACAAGTTCTTCTGCTGACGCAAAGGCTTCAAGAAATAATTGATCAACGGTATTAGGAGACACCAGGTCGACGAGACCGACGTGGCTCTTCTGGCCGCGGCGCTGGATGCGGCCCTCGGATTGCCAGCGGATCTCTCGGTTGAAGCTGTTCGAGTAGTAGACCGCCAGCGCGCAGCTGTCCTGGAGGCCATCGACGCCGGTGCCGCCGGCGGCGGGGTTGCCGAGGAAATAGTCGACGTTGCCCCGCGCGAAAGCGGCAACGCGCGCCTCCCGCTCGGCGACCTGGGTCACGCGGCCGTCGTAGGTCGTGTAGCGCCACGTCGATGGATCGCTTTCGGATCGGCCGGCTTTTCGGGCGCGATCGTCGAGGGCCCGGCCAATGTCGTCGATGTCCTGCTGGAAACGTGCCCAGACCACTGCGGCGCCGTCATACTCCTCGAGGAACTGGATCAGCGCCGCCGGCCGGTTGTTGGGGATGACGCGTGGCACCGCGATCTCCACGCCGTCCTCGTCGACACCCTCCTCGTAAACCCTGCCGCAGAGCACCTGCTGAAGCCTCAGCAGGTGCGTCAGGGCGTTGCTGGGGCTTTCGATGTTCTGTTCCTTGAGGTCGAACACCATCTTCTCGGCGAGCATGCCGTAGACGTCCCGCTGTTCGTCGGTGAGGGCCACCTCGACCTGCTCCCGCCACGGCTCTTTCAGGTTCAGGACCGACGCCGGGATCATGAAGGTCACCGGCGCGATCCGACGGAAGAGCTCCTCGACGTTGCGGTGGCCGACGATCTTGACGGCGCCCCGCGGTGCACCCGGCACGGGAATTGTTATACAGTAACGATTACGGAAGGCGATGAAGTTGCTGAGGCCGATGATCCGCTCGTCGAGGATGTGGTATTGGCTGTAGAAGTCGGTGAAATTCTTGGTCACCGGCGTGGCTGTGCAGATCGCACGCGCGACCGCGAGACGTGCTACCTTGTCGATCTGCTTCGTTCGCTCGGCCCTTGGATTTTTTGCCCGCTGACTTTCGTCGACGATCAACATCCACCGACTACGCGACATCAGGTTGGCCAGCGTCTTCCTGGCTTTCCCGGTAGCAGTAGAGAACGCCTCGACGTTGAACGTCAGGATGCGCAATCGCTTGATCGGGTCGTTCTCGATCAGGGCGAAGTCTTTCGGCATCTTACGCGACGGTGACCAAACGTGCGCCAGGCGGGGCACGGCGTCGCTGAGATGGACCGGCACGCCCTTGGTCACCCACTGTCGATGTACGCCGTTGGGCGCGATGATCGCGACGCCGTCGATATCGCCGCGGAGAAATTTGTCGGCGGCGACGTTAAGCAACATCATGGTCTTCCCGACCCCAAGTGCTGCTGGGCATAAAGCAATGTTAGTCAGCGTCCGCGCGTGTGCGAAGAACTCGAGCTGGTAGTCGTCGGGCTTGGTCTTGAACGGGAATTCGAAGTCGTACTTCGTTGGCCCCCCGCTGCGGAGCGCGCCGAGGAACCGCATGCCCTTCGCCTCGAAGAGCCTGTTCTGCGGATCGCACCACTGCACGTCACGGGCCACAGCCCACTGCTCGAGATAGAGCAGGTTCTGCGGCACCGTCTTCATGTAGTCCTTGATCTCGAACGGCGGCTCGGGCGCGGCCGAGACGACGTCGATCAGCGCCGTGCCGTGGAGCCCCTCGAGGCGTGTCCAGCGGTCGCCGACGTGGATGGAGATCATGTTGGACCTTTTGCAAGAGCAGCGCGGCCAAGGTCGGTGCGCCGACACTGACCGGGTGGTCCCCACGCGACAGCGCCCTTCTCCACGAGATAGTGAAGTGGCTCCCATCCAACAGCGTCTTTGACGGCCCTTCGCACGTCGGCCGGTTCGTCGCCGACCATCTTCAGTGCTTTGGTCTCTTCCGGTGTGAAAATTGGAGGCGTCTTCAACGCCTCTGTGGCCGCCGCATAATTCGCGACCAGTGAGCCGTCGACGTAGAAGCTATCTTCCGTCTTGCCTTGCATCTCGCCTCCTCGAAACCATTTCCTGACCATCGAAAGGCGCGGTTCGCCGATGGCGCTGTATCCGTAGCCGAAAAACACTCTGCCACCGTTGTAGTGATTGCCGTTTTCTTTGAATTGATGTGTCATGTTAGTTGACCACTCTCGGTGTCTCGTTCTCGTAGCGCCAGTAGCGGCGCACCAGTCGCTCGAGGAAGCGCGACAGGTACTCGCGCCCCTCGATGCTCAGGCCTGCCTCCAGATCGTCGGCAAGCCCCTTCTTGACCGCCCAGAGGTCGTGTGCCGACAGGAGATGGCTCTGCCGATCGACGAGCGCCATCAGGATGAGGTGCCGGGTCGTGTACTCCTGGCACACCAGCCGCTCGACCTCGCCACGCCTCGCTGAGATCATCTTGAGGAAATCATCGAAGTCGATGCCGGCGCTGGAGCGTGCGCGAATGGCGAGCAGCCGCACGCCCATGACCGGCATCGCCCGTGCGGACTCGACGTTCAGCCAGCGGTTGGTGAGGCGTGTGTAGGTGTCGATCCAGGCGTCGCGCTCGATCGCGGTCGGGTTGTCGTTCGCGAACATCTTACTCTCCCAACAACATCAGCTGCACGAGATCCTTGCCGTCTTCCTTGACGGCGCGGTTGATCGCGGCACGGATCAGGGGGCCGTGCTCGTCGATCAGTTGCAGATAGTAGCTTGGCATGTCGCCGAAGATCACATGGAACGACCGCATGTGCATCTGCGCCTTCGACGCGATCTGCAGCGGCGTGAGCCGGAACTGTCCGCCCTCCATGAACCTGAGCCCGGCCAGCAGCATGCGCCGGCGGCTGGCGATGCGCTTGCGCGCTGCCGACGTGAGGCCGACGAAGTCGGCGACGGTGGTTGGCGGGCTCATCGGGTGTTTCCGTAGGTGAGAATTTTCCGCACAGCGAGGAACCGGTTGTTGTTGGGACCGCACCAGGCCCACTTGACGGCCTGACGCATTTTTCCTCGTGCTCGCTTGCTCCGATTGTTCGACGATACGGCGGCGCATTCGGCTTTCGCATCCATGCCCCTCGCCTTGTAGGCAGCGACACGCCGTTGTTTGTGGTTCATGACTTCGTCCGATCTTCCTTCGCCTTGAGCGAGGCGACATTGAGCTTGGCGGTGAGGTATTCGAGATCGTGCTTGGCACGCTTGATGACGCCGCGGTGGTAGCTCGCATTCCACGCCCAAGTGCGCGTGTCGCGCTCCTTGCGGAAAATTTTCTTGCGCTCCTCTTCGGAGGCTTCATCGGCCTGAACCTGAGACCGGGCCAGCGCATCTTCTTGCGCCGCGAAGATTTCGTTTTCGTCGGCCAGATAATGAAAACTCTCAGTGCCGCCGAGATGATACGTCACCTTGGTTGCGGTCATTTCCATGCCGGTGACGGTGAATTGCTCGGCACCCGGATGACGCTCATGGCAGACGACTCGACCCGTCGGCGGATCGTAGCCGACGGCGCAGTTGCGGCATTCGATCGAGACCGTGGTCTCGTCGTGGAACGTAACACGCAGGCGACCGGTGCCACCGCAGTCGGGACAAGTGACGTAGCCTTTCGACGCATCGAAGCGAGCACGCCAGACCTGGTCGCCGATCTTGAAACGGGGGTTCATTTCATCCACTCTTCAACAGTGTCGTTGAGACCTGTTTCACTCACACCAGTCCCCATACAACACGGACATTGTCTACCAACAACGTTCCGAGCGTCGTCAGGAACTGGGCCGTGACCGATTTCGGACATGGGAAAAGTGTTGCGACACACGACTTCGCCGGAACCGTTACAACGAGCACATTCGGTATCTATGATCATTTTACTCTCATTGAATCTGGCAGTTCCCTAGACGCCCAACCGTACCAACGGGCACGTATATTGTTTTGACGCCAATCTGAGAAATGACACCACTCGTACTGATCGCCAATTTGACGAAAAACACGACGATCCGGGCCTTTCGACAGAGTCGGCTCAATCGTGACACATTGGCCGTGACGGCCAATTTCCAATCGAACGACGTTCATCGCAACATCTCCTGCAGTCTGCCTCCGGGATCTTCCGGGAACGAAAATAAAAATCAAACGCGTATTGTCGATTGAACGAACGTCGCGCCGTTCACGCTTGGATCTCGCAGGACGACAGAGCAGTCGGCGCCTCGCTCTTCATCGAAGAACATTTGCACATCGGCGCCGCTGGTCGCGGCCAGGATGTCGCCGAGGTATTTGCCGTTGAAGACAACCTCGAACAACTCGCCTTGCCAATCAACCGCCATCGTCTCGCTAGCCGTGCCGCCGTCGGGGCCGCTGGTCGACACTGTGAGCTCGCCGCGCGAGAACGCCAGTTTCACGGCGCATGAACGTTCGGTCTGCGCCGTCAACACGCGCGGCAACATGGCAGCGAGTTCGCCGCGAGACATCGTAGCGACGCGCTTGTTATCTTTCGGGATGACACGTTCGTAATCAGGAAAAGACCCGTCGATGTTCTTCGTCCGAAATAGGATGTTGCCCCATTGCAGCACCGTGTTGCCGTGCGCGATGGCGACCGATATGTCGCCTTTCTTTGGCATGATTTTCTTAAGGCGTGCCACGGCCTGGCGCGGGAACACGACGCCAGGGATTGCGTAGTCGCCAGTCGGGAGTGCAGCGAACGTTTCCACCTTGGCTAGGCGACGGCCATCCGTCGTGACAAAGCGCAGTTGGCCACTGACTTCGTGGATGTACACACCATTCAGGTAGTACTGGACTTCCTCCGTTGAAATAGCGAATTGCGTCTGACCGATCAGCGTGTGCCAGTCGGCGGCCGGCAGAGAGAAGGGACGCGCCACCGTGCGCCACGTCTCGTTGATCGGGTGCGGGAAATCTTCGATCGGCAGTGTCGGGAATGACACACGGGCCAAACCCGCGCGGATCGTGATGCCGGTCTCGCTCGCTTCGAGCTCCACCAGATCGCACTTGGCAGCCTTCATGAACTTCGCGACGTTGTGGCATGGGAAAGTGACTGCGCCGTCTGTCGTAGGCATATCGGATCCGACGACGCACGCCACGTCGACGAAGGTATCCAGGTCTGTAGCGCGGAACACGATGTTACGCGCATCGCACCGAACCATGACGTTTTGCAAGATGGGGATGGTGACGTGTTTATTAGAAACCACGGCACATTTTGCGAGCGCGTCGGAAAAGACCTTGTACGCGATCGTGAATTTCATGGCTTTTCGCTCCTGATACGAGAAAAACTACGTTTGAATGATCGGCGTTACGCCGCGATCGCCAGCTGCTTGGCGGTGACCTTGCACACGACGCTGGTGCTCTCAGTAGAGTGCGCCGCGAGGAACTGCGGCGACAGCTTCGCGCGGGTGGCTTGCATGTCGAGTATCTCGCGGACCTGGGTGAAGACGGTGGCGTTGAACAGCGTGCCCTCGTACTTGCCGTCGCCCAGCGCCTTCAGCGCGTTCTGGGCGTCCTTGAGCTGCTTTTCGAGCGGCGCGATCTGCGCCTTCAGGGTGCCGATCTGGTCGACGATCTCGATGATGTTGATGCGCTTGGTCATTGCGGTCTCCGTCGGTGAAGCGATGTCTCGTTGTACGCCGATTACGCGACCGGCGCAACAGTTATTTTTGTGGGATTTTCCCGTTTTGTGCTAGCACCAACTGACCGGTCAATTCATTGACCCGCATTTCGAGCCATCGAATACGATTGGCGTAGCCGCCCTGCAGAACGTATTCGGCGCGCTTCAAGGCGCTCTCCATCGTGTAGTGCCACTGACCGCCCGATGCGGGATAGCCATTATCCCAAAGTCGGAAATAACGCAGACCAGCGCCCTGCAGACGCGGCTCTAAAAGTCGTTCGACTTCGAATTTGTGGCCGAATTCTTCCCAAAAGCGCACAATCTCGCCCGTAGCTGAATTCTTCACGACAGTCATCTAACCCTCCACCGTCAACCCGTCGCCCTGCAGTCCGTCGAGGATGTCGACGGCGTAGCGCGGCTCGATCACGATCGCCGGGCCCCAGTTGGTGCGGTCGATTGACAGGTTCTCCGCGACCCAGTCTAGCGCGGCGTCGGTGACGGGCGTCAGCAATGTGACGCTGCCGTGGTCGGCGAAGCGGAAGTCGGGCATTGGAGGACCTTTCGTTTGTTGCGTGGCGGGCATTACAGGGCTTCAGCCAGACGGCCAAACAGCGGCGCGCGCTTGGCCCGGTAGTCGGCGTACAGCGGCGCGGGCAGCAAATTTCTTGCGGCCCAATTCCAATCGAACTTGTCCGCATGCTCGACGCACAGCGCCTCGGTTATCGAGACGGTGGCGGTCCCGAAGATCGCGCGGAAAACGTCGACCTGTTCCTTGCACGCGGTCATGCGACGCAGGATGGCGGCTGAGACTTTGATGGTCATGTGTCGGTCCTCTCGGCTGATGTTCATCGCTACGCACTGTCGCCAGCGCGCAGGAACGAAAATCAACGATCTTAACGTTTGCGCTTATCGATACGACCGGCGCAGGTGAGCGAATGCATGATGCAAGAACCGTATTCCATCGCGGCTTGGTTGTAGTTCAACCCCTCTTTAACCTGTAGACCATAAAGCACGTTGAAACGGTTTGGCCCGGTTTGATGAAGGGATACAGTGCAATCTGCATCGGTTACCTGATGGCATACCACAGTGCCGCGCTGCTTCTTGATTGCCACAACAACTCTCCGTCGTTTGCCGCCCCTCTTTTACTCGCATTGCACCAAACACGCAACCATTATTTTTGAGTTTTCTTAAAAATTGTCTTGCAACGGCTCGTCGCCGGAGATACCGTGCGCGGCATGCCCACACTCCCTGAAGCCATCGAAGCCCTCGAAGAAGCCGTTCGCCGCGAAGAACGGGCGAATGATGAACTGGCCGCCGCCAAGGCCGCGCGCCGGAACCTGGAGCGGCACATCCTGCCGCCGCTCTTCTCGGCGGCGCGCCAGAAGAAGTTCGTGCATGAGGACGGCACGCAGGCGATCAAGACGTTGGGCTCGTACGCCCGCTGGCCGAAGGACGAGAAGCAACGGGAGCAGGCAACGGCGTTCCTTGCCGCAACCGGCAACCTCGACGCCCTGAAGACCGTCGTCTCTGGCTCCTGGGGCCGCGGCGAGTACGAGATCGCAAAGCGCGCCTACGAGGAGCTGAAGAAGAGCAACTCGGCCAAGGTCACCATGATGGAGGACATCCACTGGAAGACCTACGAGAACATCATCATCGAGACTTTCAAGGCCGGCAAGGTTGCGATACCCTTCGAGGAGATCGGCGTAGAGGTGTTCGACGAGGTGAAGCTCACCGCGCGCCGGAAGACTGACGACTAGACGACCAAAACGACAACCACGAAAACGACAACCACGAAAACGACAACCACGAAAATCGACAACTACGACCCAACGACCTGATCGAAGAAGGACACAGTCAAGATGACTGACACGACGAACGACCTGATCGAAGAAGGACACAGTCAAGATGACTGACACGACGAACGACCAGAGCGACAAAACCGTCGCGACGCAGCAGCCCGCCGGCGGCGCGCTTTCGCCCGGCGCCCTCAGCGCCGACCAGCTCAAGTTGATGCAGAAGCACGGCGGCAAGCAGAAGTTCACGGTCAAGGAGCTGGTGATCCCGCAGCTCAAGATCGTGCAGACCTCTGGCGGCTACATGAAGAAGTCGAGCCCCGACTACATCAAGGAAGCTGAAGAAGGGGACCTGATCGATACTCTCACTTTGACCCTGCGCAAGGGCCCCGTGAATGTCGTGATCGTCCGCTTCGCCACCACCTACATGGAGTCGAAGCCCGATATGGGCCCTGTCGTGAAGGTCTGGGGCAACGACTCGACGGGCTACGACAAGGCGCGCGGCGACTTCGGCACGCGTATCACGGCCGAGGGCAACGAGATCCGCCAGACGGCGTCGTACCACTGCCTGCTGATCAATCCCGACGGCAGCAGCCTGCCGTGCATGCTCTACGCCGGCTCGACGGCCTGGAAGGAGGCGCGCCGCCTCAACTCGCTGCTCGGCGCCTTCGAGTTGATGGGCGACGACGGCCCCTTCATCGCGCCGCCCTACGCCCGCCTCTACACCGTCGATACGGTGCCGATGGCGAACGACAAGAACTCCTGGATGTCTTGGAAGTTCGGCATGGGCGGCCTGACGCTGAACCAGAAATTCGGCGCCTCGCTTTACCAGAAGGCGGTCGACTTCGAGGAGAGCATCGACAAGGGCGAGGCCAAAGTCCACGAACCGGTCGAAGACGAACGCGAGACGGAGGGCTCCCGCCAGGCGCACCGCGCGCGGCGGGCGCAGGACCAAGGAGCCGGCCCCGATCGCGGCCCCGAGCCGCCGCCTGAGGCCTACGAGGACGACACCGAAGGGGGCACCAAGATCCCTTTCTAGCGACGCCCCCAGGGGCCGAGGTAACACCTCGGCCCCGCCTGGCGCTCTTCCTCGGGGGCAATATCGGGCACGCCCTGTATTGCCCGATGCGTGCGGGAGCGCTTCCGGCTCTTAGCCTGTCGGAAGCGGCGTTGGAACTGGTTCTCTTTCCAGTATTGAAGGAACTCACGCAGCCCAGGCCGAAAACGTACTGGATCGTGCCCGCGCCTCGATCGCGGATCGTTCGATCTCTCCTGCAGAATTCGTTGCGGGACAACCCTATCAAGAAGCCTTCGAAGCCGAAGAAGCGTAGGCTTCCCCGGAACAAGTTCATTATGAAGGGTAACGTGCGCCATGTTGGAGCTTTTCGCTGATCTCCCCGAGATCAAGGTTCCAAAGTATCGGCGCACCTACCAGATCACCAACTTCGAGAGGCCGCTGGACTGGCGGCCTCGTGAGCATCTGCCCGAGCTCGAAGGCATTTACGCGCTCGATCTCGAAACGCTCGACCCAGGGCTTGCCGCCGACAAGGGCAGTTCGTGGTACAAGGCCGACGAAGGCTTCGTCACCGGCATCGGGATAGGCGACAAGCATGACCAGTTCTATCTTCCGATCGCTCACAGCAACGGAAATGTGGACCCTGATAGAGCGTTCCGGTGGC
>JBAZYB010000118.1:0-12616 GCA_041659545.1 Hyphomicrobium sp. | reverse complement strand
TTCGCGAATCGCCCGCGCACCCCGTGATTGCAGGCGCTACCGCGTTCTGCGCGGCGCTACTCCCAGCTGTTGTGCGGCGGCGGCTTGACCGCGTCATGCTCGCTGTTGCATGAGGCGCGCTGGCAAGGAGCACAGCATGGACAAAATCAACCAACGCATCGCAACGGAGCTGGGCGTCGCCGCCGGGCAGGTAGCCGCAGCGGTGGAGCTGTTGGGGGAGGGGGCAACGGTCCCGTTCATCGCCCGCTACCGCAAGGAGAAGACCGGCGGCCTCGACGACACGCAGCTGCGCACGCTCGAAGAGCGACTAGGCTATCTCCGCGAGCTGGAAGATCGACGCGCGACCGTCCTCAAGACCATCGACGCGCAAGGCAAGCTCACACCCGATCTGCTCCGCGCTATCAACGGTGCCGCGACCAAGATCGAGCTTGAAGATATCTACGCTCCTTACAAGCCCAAGCGGCGCACCAAGGCCCAGATCGCCCGCGAGGCCGGTCTTGAGCCGCTGAGCTTAGCGCTGCTCATGAACCCTTCGCTCGACCCGGAGACGGAAGCGGCCAAGTTCCTCGACGCCGACAAGGGCGTCGCCGATGTCAAGGCAGCGCTCGACGGTGCGCGCCACATCCTTATCGAGACCATCGCCGAGACGCCCGCGGTCGTCGGCAACCTGCGCGAATGGCTATGGGGCGAGGGCGAGCTGAAATCCGTCGTGCGCAAAGGCAAAAGCGACGAGGGCGCCAAGTTCTCCGACTACTTCGAGTTCGGCCAGCGCATCAAGGATATGCCTTCCCACCGTGCGCTCGCCATGCTGCGCGGCACCAACGAAGGCATTCTCGACCTCGATCTCGATATCGCCCACGAGAAGGGCAAGGCGCACCCGGCCGAGAACCGCATCAAGTCGTCGTTCGGCATTGCCGACCGTGGGCGCCCGGCCGATGCCTGGCTTGGCGAGACCGTGCACCGCGCCTGGACCGATAAGCTGTCCGGCTCGCTGCAGACCGGCCTGTTGTCACGATTGAAGGAGCGCGCCGACGCCGAAGCCATCGCCGTGTTCTCGCGCAACCTCAAAGACCTGCTGCTCGCCGCGCCTGCCGGGCACCGCACGACCATGGGGCTCGATCCCGGCATCCGCACCGGAGTCAAAGTCGCCGTGGTCGATTCCACCGGCAAGGTCGTCGCCACGACGACCATCTACCCGCACGAGCCCCGTCGCGACTGGCAGGGCTCACTCGCCACGCTGGCGCAGCTATGCATCAAACATAAGGTCGACATCGTCAGCGTCGGCAACGGCACTGGCGGCCGCGAGACGGACAAGCTCGTCGCCGAACTCATGGCCAAGATGCCCGAGCTCAAGCTGACCAAGGCGATGGTGTCCGAAGCGGGCGCGTCCGTTTACTCCGCCTCCGAGCTGGCGGCGAAGGAGTTCCCCGATCTCGACGTCAGCCTGCGCGGCGCCGTCTCCATCGCCCGCCGCTTGCAGGACCCGCTCGCCGAATTGGTCAAGATCGAGCCCAAGGCCATCGGCGTCGGCCAGTACCAGCACGACGTCGACCAGGGCGGCCTGGCGCGCTCCCTCGACGCGGTTGTGGAGGATTGCGTCAACTCCGTCGGCGTCGACGTCAACTCGGCCTCCGCGCCGCTGCTGTCGCGCGTCTCCGGCCTCAACCAGACGCTCGCCTCCAACATCGTCGCCTTCCGCGACGAGAACGGCGCCTTCAAGACCCGCGTCGGGCTCAAGAAGGTACCGCGCCTCGGCGCCAAGGCCTTCGAGCAGGCGGCCGGCTTCCTGCGCATCATGGACGGCAAGAACCCGCTCGATGCCTCCGCCGTGCATCCCGAAGCCTATGTCGTGGTCGAGAAGATCGCCGAGGCGACCAAGCGCCCGCTGAAATCCATCATCGGCGACCGCGCCTTTCTCAAAGCGCTGCAGCCGGCACAATTCGCCGACGCCGATTTCGGCCTCCCCACCGTGACCGACATCATCGCCGAGCTGGAAAAGCCCGGCCGCGACCCGCGCCCCGAGTTCAAGACCGCGACCTTCCAGGACGGAGTCGACTCCATCGGCGACCTGAAACCGGGCATGCAGCTCGAAGGCGTGGTCACCAACGTCGCCGCCTTCGGTGCCTTCGTCGACATCGGCGTGCATCAGGACGGGCTGGTGCACATCTCCGAGCTGTCCGACCGCTTCGTCAAAGACCCGCACGAGATCGTCAAGGCCGGCGAAGTCGTCAAGGTGCGCGTCAAGGATGTCGACGTGCCGCGCAAGCGCATCGCGCTGACGATGAAATCCGGCGCCATCGACACCAGCTCCGGTGCGATCCCCGGCGCGCGTCCGCCCTCGTCCCCGCCGGCGCGCAACACCACGGCCCAACTGCCGCGCACCTCGGAGGCTCCAGCCGAAAGCGCGCTCGCCGCTGCCCTGCGCCGCGCCCAGGACAAAGGCCGCTAGCCGACCACCGCGTCTACGGCAGCGGCCCGGTCCGGTACAGCGTTACGCGCAGGCCGCCGTGCAGCACCGGCTCGGCGGTGAGCGAGAACGTCAGCCCCGTCGCCTGCGCCAGCCGCGCATCGCTGGTGATCAGCCCGACGCGCCACCCCGCGAACCGGCTCAGCAGCGTCTGCCCCATCGCCCGGTAGAGCGGCATCACCCGTCCCTTGTCGCCGACGCGCTCGCCATACGGCGGGTTGACGATGACGATCCCGGCCGGCCCCGGCGGCGCCTCCAGCTTCTCGATCGCGCATTCCTGAAACGTGCACATGTCCGCCACCCCGGCGCGCTCGGCGTTGGCGCGGCTCATGCGGATCGCCCCCGCGTCGAGGTCGCTGCCGTAGAACCGCACCCCCGGCACCACGTGCGGCTCCTGCGCCGCCCGCATCCGCGCCCACGCCGCCGCATCGAAAGTCGCCAGCTGCTCGAACGCGAACGCCCGCCCGCGCCCCGGCTGCAACCCTGACGCGATCTCCGCCGCCTCGATCACGAACGTCCCCGACCCGCACATCGGATCGACCACCCGCTGCGTGCCGTCGAACCCGCACTGGCGCAGAAACATCGCCGCCATGGTCTCACGCATCGGCGCCTTGGCCACCGCCTGCTTGTGGCCGCGCTTGTGCAGCAGCTCCCCCGACGTATCGACGCTGACGTTGCACACATCCTTCTCGATGCGCACCCGCACGCACACCGCCGCCTCCGCCGATTGCGGCGCGCCCAGCTCCTCGGCAATCGCCCGCTCGATCCGCTCCGCTGCCGCCCCCGAGTGATAGATCTTCGAGCTTTTGCACGTCACCTCGACGCGAAACGGCACGTCCCGCCGCAGCACTGCCCCCCACGCAAACCGCCGCGCCTGCTTGTCGAGTTGCGCCAGATGCGAGGCCCTGAACGCCCCGATGCGCGCCAGCACGCGGCTCGCCCCGCGAATTTCCAGGTTGGCGCGCCACACCTCCGGCCAGCCCCCTTGCAGCGTTACGCCCCCTGGCACCGTCTTGGCCTTGAAGCCAGCCGCACGCGCCTCCGCACACAGCGGCCCTTCCAGGCCGGGTGTCGCCACAAGGAAGATTTCAAAGTCACTGTCTGCCGTCATCGCGCGTGCATATCGGGAAGCGCCGCGACCTTCGACATGTTTCTTGCCGTTCCCCGGATCGCCGCGCTTTCCCCGGTGAATACGGGCCATTCCGCGACCCTCGCCGACGTCCGCCAGCATGACCGACCGCCCCCGCAGGGACCCAAGCCGGCGAGCCCCGCCGCCTCACTGGACGTGCCTCACTTGCAACTAAAGATTGTAACTATTGTTCAGTTCACGAATCGTATTGCAACCGAAGGTACGCATGCGGATAAGTCGATTCGCGGAAGGTTGTGGCAGCAGATTGTGCAACTTTTCGTACCCGATCCCGCCTCGACGCGGCACCTGGGAAAACGCCCGCAACGACGGGCCAGACGGCGGGACACCGCCGCGCCGACCAGGCGGGAAGTGCCGCCGACGGCGAACTTGAAGGCGCCAATTATTTTTCAGGCGCCGGACGATTTGGCTCCGCAGGGGGCACCGGCCGGAGGGACGTAAGGGCCCGGGGTCGGACGGGAAGTTGGTTTCAAAGGCCCTCTTTAGCGGGGCGTGTTTTTAGAGTTTGCGTACGGGGGTTTGTATGCGTTGCGTTCATTTGACGGCGGATTCTGCGTCCCACGCCATTATCGCCTCGAGCAATTGCCTCGGGCGTCCGGCGCTCCCTCCATCCCGGCACATCAGTCGAACCTTGCGCGCCGCGCTCATGTGCAGCGCGGCCGCCGCCGTTCTGCTCCTCGCCGCGCCGAGGGCGATGGCCAATTGCTCGGTCAGCACCGGGCCAAGCCCCGATACCATCGTGTGCAGCGGCGCTGACACCAACGGCGTTTCTCACAGCACTACAGAGATCCCGCTTTTCACCGGCGATAATCTAAATGTCACGATTGATCCAGGTGCCAGCGTCACTGGCTCGGGCACGAACATGAACCTGACGGTTAATCGTAATCTCAGTGGAGCGCCTGTCCTCAACTTCGACATGAATGCACCGAACAGCGTGATCTCAGGGAATGGCACTCAGATCGACGCTACACTTCTAGGATCGGGCGCTGGGACCGCAACATTCAACATCGCCGGTGATATCGAAAGCTCAGCGGGCAACGGCATCGTTCTCAACCTCGGTGGCACTGCGACTTTCAATATTGCGTCGACCTCCAGCATTGAGGCTGCCGGTAACGGCATCACCATCAACAACATTGCATTGCCTGGCAACACCACGGTCAACAACGCCGGACAGATCTACGGTGGCACCGATGG
Organism: Hyphomicrobium sp.; assembly: GCA_041659545.1. Classification (GTDB taxonomy): domain Bacteria; phylum Pseudomonadota; class Alphaproteobacteria; order Rhizobiales; family Hyphomicrobiaceae; genus Hyphomicrobium_A. The sequence goes on along the minus strand of JBAZYB010000118.1, from coordinate 7,808 downwards.
AACCGGCAACGGCATCGAGATCAATCGTCTTTTGGGCGCAGGCTCAATCGCCGTTCACAACACCGGTGTCATCGGCTCGACGGCTCAGCCCGTCGGCAGCACCGCCGTCGCAATTTTCGCCACCGACCCCAATGGCAACGATGTCATTGTCACCAACGCGCCCTCCGCGCTGCCCAATGCAGTGCTGGGCAGCGGCACGATTTACTCGACCGGAAACAGCATCAACATCACGCAGATCGCTGGCGGCGGTGGAACGCAAGTGACCAATAGCGGCGCGATTACGTCGACCGCGGGCCAAGCCATCAATATCCTAAAGCTCAACGGCGACACCAGGGTGGAAAACGCTGCCGGGGGCGACATCACCTCCTTCGGCACGAGCATCAACATCAGCCAAGGCGGCGGCATTACCAACGTAAAGAACTTCGGCTCGATCGAGTCGACCAATGGCGGCGGCGTCAACATCGTGAAGGGTGTCGGCGACACAACGGTGACCAACCGCACTGATGCATCCATTACCGCGAAGAACACTGCCATCAACATCGACCAGGGTGGCGGCATGACGACCGTCATGAACGACGGCTTGGTCAAGTCTACTGCCGGGCTGGGTGTAGACGTCCTGAACGCTGCGGGACCGATCTCGGTCACCAACTCGCAGACGATACAAGGCTCCACCGGAGGCGTACGCGCTACGAGTGCCCTTAGCACCGTGGCTATGAACAATGAGGATGGAAGCGTTACCACGACAGATGGCACAGGCGTCCTGCTCGCCAGCGGGTTCGGGACCACCTTCACCGGCGCATCCGGGACGGTGGAATCGACGAACGGCTCAGGCATCATAGGTATCGCTGCCACCGGCGGCGTGACGATTGACTCCGGCACGACACATGCCGGATCAGGCGGAGTCGTAAACATCCCGGGGGTCGGCAACGTTGGTGGTGGTGTAATCGGCGTTGCTGCGGTTACAGGCGATGCGACCGTTCGGACGCATGGTGAGACGACAGTCGCTACCGGTGGCATGATCGGCGTTGGTGCGATCTCGACGAGCGGCGCGGCGAGCGTCACTCTGGGTGGCGCCATCGATCCGCCGCTGATCGGCTCGATGTCGGTCGTGCTCGGCGGATCGAGCGACGCTTCAATCGATACCGATGGCTTTGACGTAACCGCTGACAACATCGGCCTGCTGGGCCTCAACCTCGGCACCGGCAAAGTCATCATCGATGCCACCGGCAGCACCGTTACGCAGACGGCGCCCGGCGCGCTCAACGTCGGCATCGCCGGCCTCGGTCAAGGCGCGGTGGATATCGACTACGGCACAGTTGATGCAGCTGGTAGCGGCGTCGTCGGCCTGAGCACGGCCGCCGGAGTGGCCATCGATGCGCACGGCAACGTGAAGTCGGGCGGGTTCCTCGGCGTCGGCGCCTTCGCCGGCAACGGCAACGCCGCCATCACGCTCGGCTCGAACAGTGTCGAGAACACGAGCACTGGCGGCCTCGGCGTCATTGCCGCAGCCAACAGCGGCAATGCCATCGTCAGCGGCGCAGGCAGCACGGTCACATCCGATGGCACCGCCGTCACCGGCCTGTCGCTGAACGGCAATGTCGATCTCGACACCGGCACGGTCACCTCGACCGGTGACACCGGCGTCTTCGGCCTGGCCATCAACGGCGGCTCGGCCATCGATCTGCACGGCGCCGTGCAGGCCAACGGCGACTTCGGCGTCTTCAGCACGGCCATCGATCTGGGTTCGGGCTCGGGCGACTCGGCTGTCAACCTCGGCGGCCAGAACGTCACCAACACTGGCGGCACCGGCGTCTTCTCGCTCGCCCTCGGCGGCCATTCGAGTGTCACGGGCGGCGCCGGCGGCACCGTTACCAGCGCAACCGACGGCATCGCCTCCACGGCCTTCCTCGGCGACTCCACCGTGAACTCCGGCGATGTCGACGCCGGCGGCAGCGGCATCCTGTCGACGGCCATCGATGGCGGATCGAGCGTCACGCTCGGCGGCGACGTGCTCGCCAACGGCGCCTTCGGCGTCTTCAGCACGGCCGTTGACCTCGGCGCGGGATCAGGTGACTCCACGGTCGATCTCGGCGGCCAGAACGTCACCAATGACGGCGGCATCGGCGTCTTCTCGCTCGCCATCGGCGGCAACTCCAAGGTTGAGAATGGCGGCGCGGGTCTGATTACCAGCCTGGACGAAGGCATCATCTCCACGGCGTTCCTCGGCAACTCGACCGTCGACGTCAATGCTGTGACCTCAGGCGGCACGGGCATCGTCTCCACCGCCCTCGGCGGCGACTCCAACGCCACGGCGCAGGGTGACATCACCTCGACCAACGGCAGCGGCATCATCTCCACCGCCATCGGCGGCAACGCCACTGCAACGAACAACGGCAAGGTCACCGCCGACAGCGGAACTTACGGCATCGCGGCCTTCTCCATTGACGGCAACGCGACGGCGACGGCCAACGGCGTGATCGATCCGCCGCTGATCGGCGTGTCGAGCTTCACCATCGGCAACGGTGTGGCGACGAGCACCGTCAACAACGCCGTCTCGGCCGATCTCATCGGCGCCTTCGCCGGCAATATCGGCGGCGGCAACGTAGTGGTGGACGTGACCGAAGACGGCTCAATCGACTCGGGCTTCCTCGGCATCCTGGCCACCAATACCGGCCCCGGCGCGACCACGGTCGGTGTTGCCGGCATGGTCACGGCCGCCGACGACGCGATCAACGTCGCCAACTTCATCAACAACGGTGACATCAGTGTCACCACGACCACGGGTCTCACTACGGCCGGCACGCTCGCTGCAGGCGATGACGCGGTGGACATCACCAAGATCGGCGGCAGCGGCACGATCAATGTCGCGCTGGGGGCCAATGCCACGGCAGCCGACGACGGCGTCACCATTTTCCGCACCCTCTCGGGATCGAACGCGGGCGATGTGAATAACATTACCGTTGGCCTGACGGCGAGCGCGCTCGCCGCAACGGGCGGCGATGGCATCCAGATCGTCACGCCGTTCGCCGCCAACGACATCGCCGTCAATGTCGATGCAGCCAGCAGCGTCACCGCCAACAACGGCAGCGCGATTGCGGTGCTCAGCTTCTCCGCCCTGCCGGGCGAGGACAACGATGTCACTGTCACCAACGCCGGATCGCTTGTCGGCGACGGCGGCTTCCTCACCTCGACCATACTCGCCGGCATCGACGGTAACCTGATCGTCAACAACACCGGCAGCATCAGCGGTGATGCGGGCTCACGGTTCGAGAGCATCGTCGGCAGCGTCGCCGGTGGCAGCAACACGATCACCAACTCCGGCACGATGACCGGCAACATGCAGCTGGCGGCCATCGGCGGTGACAACACCGTCACCAACCAGGCCGGCGGCTCCTGGGCAACGGCCGGCATCAGCCTGCTCGTCAGCCTCGGCAACAACACCATCGCCAACGAAGCCGGCGGCACCATCGACGCCGGGCCGTTCACCGCCATCGGCATGATCGGCAACAACAACGAGATCAACAACGCCGGCACGTTCAATTCGACCGGCTTCAACGTCTACGGAATGTTCGGCAACACCAACACCGTCAACAACTCGGGCGCCTTCAACGTCACCGGCTTCACGCAGTTCCTCGGTGGCAACTTCGGCGGCCAGAACCTCGCCTTCAACAATGCTGGCGGCGTGCTGTCGATGCAGAACACCATCTCCGACTATGGCTTCATCACCCCCGTTGACCTCGGTCTCACCGACTACGGCAACGGCATCGGCGACATCACGCAGATCGGCATCTTCAATACCACCGGCAACACCTTCAACGGCAGCGGCTACAGCCGCTACGCCATCGACGCCTTCCTCGATGCGCCGACGACCTCATCGTCCGACTTGCTGCTCATCAACGGTGACACCACCGGCGTCACCGCGCTGCAGGTCAACGACACCAACGCCGGACCTGGCTCCTACAACCCGACCGGCATCCTGGTGGCGCACGTCGAAGGCAACAGCGATCCCGACGCCTTCTATCTCGAGGGCGGCCCGATCGACAAAGGCCTCTTCACCTACGATCTCTACCGCGTGCAGGTGAGCTCGTTCGACTGGCTGCTCGCCAGCACGCCCGACCAGACGTTCTTCGAGCTGCCGCACCTCATCAGCGCCGCACAGAACATGTGGCACAACTCAGCCGGCGTATGGCTCGACCGGACCGCCGACCTGCGTGCCTCCGTCGCCGAGAAGTGCGCCATGATGGGCAGCCTGAAAGACAGCCAGGCCGTGTGCTCCAAGAGCGTGACGCCCGGCGCCTGGGCCAAGGTGCTCGGCAACACCTCCGAGCGTGAGCAGAGCTACTCCTTCACGATCCTCAACAAGACCAGCACCTTCCAGGTCAACTCCAACCAGGACGGCTACGGCGTCGTCGGCGGCTACGACTTCGGGCACGAGACGCGCAACGGTGCCTGGATGATCGGTGCCATGGGCGGATACGTGGCCTCGAACCTCGACTTCGACGGCTCGACGACCGATGTCGACTACCGCACCGGCCTCGTCGGCGCCTACGCGACATGGATCGAGGGTGGCTGGTTCGTCGACGGCAAGGTGCTCGCCAACTTCGGCAAGTATGAGTACTCCAACTCGACCAGCACTGGCCTGTCGACCCAAGACAAGCAGGACGTGCGCTCGATCGGTGGTGTCCTCGATACGGGCTACCGCATGAACTACGCCCACGCCTTCATCGAGCCCGGTGCAACGCTCTCCTACGTCAAGTCCGACCTCGACGACGCGAGCATCTACGGCACCGCCGTACACTTCGAGGACGGCAACAGCCTGCGCGGTCGCCTCGGTCTGCGGCTCGGCACGAGCTACGTCTCCGGCGGCCACAAGCTGGAGCCGTTCATCGGCGCCAGCGCCTGGCACGAGTTCGACGGCGACAACAAGATCTCCCTGTCGAGCGGCGGCTACGATCTCGTCGCCCAGGACGACACGGGCGGAACCTTCGGCGAAGTCTCGGGAGGCCTCAATGTCTTCTCGCTCGGCAGCGACGGCGTCAGCGGCTTCGTCAAGGGCAACGTCCAGTTCGGCGAGGACAACCTTCGCGGCTACTCCGGCAACGCAGGCGTGCGCGTGAATTGGTGACCCCCACCGTCACTGCTGCCAGGCAGGAGGCCCGCTGAGGGCCTCCTGTCGATTCCAGGTTCAAACCAACTTGCGTGGTTCATCATGCGCTTCATCCTCCTGGTTCTTATGCACATAGCCCTGGCCTCGGCGGTCTTCGCGCAAGCCAAGACGGCCACCCCCAAGGAGGGCACCACGACGGCGCCCAAGTCGTCGCCATCGCCCGCCAATGCTGGCCCCAAGAAGGAATGGAAGGAGGCCTTCGACGACTGGATTCTCGCCTGCGCGCAGGCCGATGCCGGTCAGAAGAGCTGTGCCATATCGCAAACCCTCACCAACACCCCATCCCGCCAGCTGATCGGCGCCATATCGATTGGCAAAGACAAAGCAGGAAAAGTAGTCGTCAATTTGCAAACGCCATTGGGATTCGCCGTCAACGAGGGCATCAAGCTCACGATCGATACGCAGCCCGGCATAGCGCTGCCGGTGCGCACGTGCCTCGCCAATGGATGCCTCGGAATCCTCGAACTCGACCAGCCCACCATAGGCAAGCTGCAGAAGGCATCGCAGCTCGCGATGAGCCTCCAGAGCCTGCAAGCAACGCCGGTCGTCGTGAAGTTCTCCGCAAAGGGCTTAGGCAAAGCCCTCGACCAGCTGCTCAAGGAAGGCACCTAGTCTACTCACCCTCTGCTGGCCCCTGGGGTTCCCAACCATAGCTCGGCGGCCAAGCGTCTCCTCAACCCGCAAGCCTGATCGGGTCGGGGCATTGTTTGCGCCGCGCGAACAAGCCTTTGGCAGGACTCCGGCTTATCGGCTCCCATCCCTCGAAACAATATGCATTGAGAGACGGGCGCGGTGCCCGCCTTCGGGATGATTTGAGGAGAATGCACATGAAGACGTTGGCGATTTCTATGCTTGCGCTCGCTCTGCTTGGCGGCGCCGCGACGGCTTACGCCGGTGGAATGCCGGACGACTGCCACAGCATTTCTGACTCGGTTTACGGTATCTGGGGTTGCCGCTAACGCAACTTATCAAGGAACGGATCGTTGCTTGGGGAGGACAAGCGCCTCCTCGAGACCCGGGCCGACAACGTTGTTGGCCTAGCCTCGCATGATCAACTTCACAGCTGGTCGCGACAGGAATTCTGCCCCTCCATTTTTTGCTCAGCTCGGAAGGAGCATCCGCCATGCCGACATTTACCACCAACGATGGAACCGAGATTTTCTACAAGGACTGGGGCCGCGGGCAGCCAGTGGTATTCAGCCATGGTTGGCCGCTGTCATCGGACGCATTCGAAGACCAAATGTTCTTTCTTGCCTCGCGCGGCTATCGCTGCATCGCCCACGACCGCCGCGGGCACGGGCGCTCCGGCCAGCCGTGGTCGGGCAATGACATGGACACTTACGCCGACGATCTCGCTCAGCTGGTCGAACGGCTCGACCTGACGGACGCCATTCATGTCGGACATTCGACGGGCGGTGGCGAGGTTGCGCGGTACATCGGTCGCCACGGAACGAAGCGGGTCGCCAAGGCAGTGCTCATTTCGTCTGTACCGCCGCTGATGCTCAAAACCGTCGCCAATCCACTCGGTGCGCCGATCGAGGTCTTCGACCAGCTCCGTGCCGGCGTCGAGGCGGACCGCTCGCAGTTTTTCAAGGATCTCAGCTTGCCGTTTTTCGGCTACAACCGGCCCGGCGCAAAGGTTTCTGAGGGTGTACGCAACTCGTTTTGGCTGCAGAGCATGACAGCAGGCTTTCCGGCTGCCTATTTCTGCATCAAGGCGTTTTCGGAAACTGATCAGACGGCCGATCTCAAGAAGTTCGACATCCCGACGCTGCTCATTCAGGGGGATGACGACCAGATCGTGCCCATCGCTGCTGCCAGTGCGCAGCAAGCCAAGCTCATCAAAGGCGCCGAATATAAAGTGTACAAGGGCGCGCCGCACGGCCTGTGCACGACGCTAAAGGATCAGGTCAACGCCGACCTCTTGGCTTTTATCGCCGGCAAGGGAGCCAAAGCGAGCAAGGCAGCCTGATGCATTTATAGCGTGCGCCTTCACGTTTTAGGCGCACGCTCCGTGTACATTGAATCGATTAGGGCGATTGCCACAGCCGCTTTGACCGGGAGCGCCGAATGCCGAAGTCCGACGCAAGACACGTCAGCATCGAGCCATATAATGCTGCTGTCGGAGGGTGGGGCTCGGCAAAGAGTGTCGCCGAGATCCTCTTGCGCGAAGCCGTCCCCCTCAAGGGCTCGCTTGCATTGTGGTGGCAGAACAAGCCGCGCGGCTTCGCTTGCGTGAGCTGCTCCTATGGCCGGCCCGGTCACGGAGGGCCGTTCGAGTTCTGCGAGAACGGCGCCAAGGCGACAGCATGGGAGATCACTGACAGGCGATGCCCGCCGGAGTTCTTCACCGAGCATACGGTCTCCGAGCTCGAAAGCTGGTCCGATTACGCTCTCGAGGAGGTCGGCCGCCTGACGCATCCGATGCGCTGGGACGCAGATTCCGACAAGTACGTTCCGGTCTCGTGGGCCGAGGCGTTCGCGGCTATCGGAGCCGAGCTCAAGACACTCGATCCTAAGTCGGTGGTGTTCTATGCCTCCGGCCGCGCGTCACTCGAAGCCACGTACATGTATCAGCTTATGGCGCGCATGTACGGCTGCAACAACCTCCCCGACAGCTCCAATATGTGCCACGAGAGCA
>JBAZYB010000117.1:0-12672 GCA_041659545.1 Hyphomicrobium sp. | reverse complement strand
CACTCGTCGAACGGGGTCATCTGGTATGCCCAGGCGGCCTCGCCGGTCTGCGGGTTACGAGCGATGATGGACATCGACCACTTCTGGTCGATCTGCTTGCCGTCCGGTCCTGCGCGCTGTGCAGGGTTCCAGGTCGACGGGTTGCCCGTGCCGTAATAGATGAGGTTCAGCTTGGGATCCCAAGCATACCAACCCCAGATCGAGCCGCCGCCCAGCTTCCACTGGTCGCCAGTCCAGGTCTTGAGGGACGAATCCGCGCCAACCGGCTTGCCGAGAGACATGGTCTTCTCGGGGTTGAACAGGATGTCCGAATCCGGACCCATCGAGTAGCCGCGCCACAGCATCTTGCCGGAATTGATATCGTAGCCGGTCATGAAGCAGCGAACGCCGAACTCGGCGCCAGACACACCGATCATCACGACGTCACCGACGACGAGCGCAGCGCCCGTACCGGTTTCACCGCGCTTCGGATCGCCGTTGACGGTCTTCCAGATCTCTTTGCCCGACTTGGCATCGAGAGCTACGAGAGCCGTATCGGCCTGATGCAGGAAGAGCTTGCCGTCAGCATACTGCAGACCGCGGTTGACGGTATCGCAGCACATAACGGGGATAACGGACGGATCCTGCTTGGGCTCGTACTTCCAAACGATCTTGTTCTCGTCATCGAGGTTGAGAGCGTACACGATGTTCGGGAACGGGGTGTGGAGGTACATCATGTTGCCGATAACGAGAGGCGAACCCTCGTGACCGCGCAGCACGCCGGTAGAGAACGTCCAAGCAACCTTCAGGCTGCCGACGTTCTTGGTGTTGATCTGGTCCAGCTTGGAATAACGGGTAGCATCGTAGTTACCCTGCTGCATGCACCAGTTATTGTCGTCAGCGATGCACTTTACAACGCTGTCATTGGCCAACGCCGGTGCCGCGAGGGCAGCCGTCGCAACCAAAGCACCTGCGAATACGCTTTTGCGCATTGCGCTTCCTCCATTTTAAGGTTCTTGCCACGCAAGCGGTGGTGAACAGCAGCGCCTCACACCCTAAGTTTTTTGGGATCGGGGTTTTCCCCTTCTTGTCCCTTATTTGGCGATCGACGGGGTCCGTGGCTGATGCCAGGGAACCCTGGATGCCGTGTCACACCGCGGCACATCTACGCACTTTTTTTTCCCGGCCGCAAGCCGAGCAGGTAACGAAAATTCACGCGTCCGTGAATAGGACATGATGGTTGACGTAATTTCAGCCTCGTATCATCGCGGTTTGGTGCGCTGCATCAAGAAATGGTGCGGCGCACGACAACCTGTGAATGCCGGCCTGATTTGGCTGCATAACTCGCGTGTCGCCTCTCGAAAAGCGTTCAAAAGGGCGATCGAGAGACGCGATCCTGTGCACGACCACAGACCAGTGCGAGACTCGACACGTCAGCCTGCATTCTCACGACGCGCTCGCGCGCGCGTGATCGCCCGAACCACCATTTTGTGATAAGAAAGAAGGCTATGAACATGCCTCAACATCCGTCGATCGGACGTCAAATTCGGGAAGTTTTCCCGAATGTTACAGCGTTGCTTGCCGTCGCGCTTTTGCTCGCCTTCACCTCTCTTGCGCGGGCGGTCGAGCCCCTACCGGTTGAGGAGATTGCCCCCGGAGTTTTCGCCCACCACGGCCTCTATGAGATTTTCACGCCGCGCAATTCGGGCGACACCTCCAACTCCGGCTTCATCATCGGCAAAGACGCCGTAGCCGTCATCGATACGGGCGGCAGCGAAGGCGTTGGGGAAAGGCTTCTGGCCGCCATTCGCGCCCGTACGAGCCTGCCGATCAAATACGTGATCAACACCCACATGCATCCCGACCATCTGTTTGGGAACGCGGCGTTTGCCGGCGAGAAGCCTGAATTTGTGGGCCATGCCAAGCTCCCGCGGGCGCTGGCCGCACGCGGCGATCGCTACATGGCCATCAACAAGGAACTGCTCGGCGATGCGTTCGGCGACACGCGCATCATCATGCCGACCAAGCTCGTCGACGACCGCCTCGAACTCAATCTCGGCGACCGCAAAATCCTGATCGAGGCCCAGCCGACGGCGCACACCGATAACGACGTCACGGTGTTCGACGAAAAGACCGGCACGATGTTCCTTGGTGATCTGCTTTTTTCCAAGCACACGCCGGCACTTGATGGGTCGATCCGCGGCTGGCTGGCGCTCATCGACAAACTGGCGGCCCGTCAGGACATCCAACGCGTCGTCCCCGGCCACGGTCCCGCGAGCATGCCCTGGCCACAGGCGGTCGAGGCAGAGAAGCGCTACCTCAACACCATCGCCAACGAAGTCCGCACGATGATCAAGCAGGGAAAAACCATGTCCGACGCGGCCGAAACCGCCGGAATGTCGGAGAAAGATGCATGGCTTCTCTTCAAAGAGTATAATGCACGCAACGTTTCTGCCGCCTTTGCCGAACTAGAATGGGAGTAATTGGCAGAACAGGCTTCGGAGGAAATAACAGATGCAAACGGGTAGAACGTGGAAAAGCGTGCTCGGTCTGGCACTTGCGGCGTTAGTGGCGGCAGGCGCGAGCGCCCCGGTCAGCGCCGGCGATGATATCTGGCAGGATATCCGCCGTGACGTCTTCGACAACCGCCAGGTAAGCGAGGACGGTCTCGTCACCCTCGATGCGCCCTATCGCGCCGAAGACGCAGCCGTTGTGCCCCTCACGATGCACATTCCGGCCAGCGCCGGCGCCGTAAAGAGCCTCACGCTCATCATCGACAAGAACCCATCTCCGGTAGCGGCAACATTCGAGTTTGGCGAAGCCGCAGGCAAGGGCGATCGGATGCTCTCGACTCGGGTCCGCATTGATAGCTACTCGAATGTCCGTGCCATCGCCGAGACGGCCGACGGCACGCTGCACATGGCCACCAAATTCGTCAAAGCCTCGGGCGGTTGCTCGGCGGCCGCGGCCAAGGACGCCGACGAGACGTTGGCCAATCTCGGCAAAATGCAAGTGCGTACCTTCGACAGCGCCGATGCCAAGGATCACACACCCAACATGCGCGAAGCGCAGGTCATGATCCGTCATCCGAATGCGACCGGCATGCAGATGGATCAGGTGACGCGCCAATTTACGCCAATGCGCATCGTCAGTGAAATGGACGTTCGCCGCGACGGAGCCCGCATCTTCAAGATGGAAGGCGGCATCTCGATCTCCGAGAACCCCAACTTCCGCTTCACTTACGTTCCGGGCAGCGACAACCTCATCGAGGTGACGGCCAAGGATACCGAAGGCAAGGTTTTCACCGCCACTTCGGCCGGCAAGGCGTCCTGATCCTTCTGCCCCAACCAACAAAAAAAGGGCGCCCAGCAGCGCCCTTTTCTCAATTCCAGCCGTGAACGACCGATCAGAAGCAGCGTAGCTCCGCTTCCACCTGAGCACGTTTCAGGTTCTTCACCTTCTCCAGATACGGGGCGAAGCTGTTGAACATTGCAACGCTCTCGCCGCCCTTCTGGCGCACCGACATGATTGTTTCAGCAGCCTCGTACTCGGCGTACGGAAGCAACGTCGCAATGGTGTCGATCGAGCAGGAGCACTTTTCCAGAACGATGCGATTTTGCCCATTTGTCTGCATGCAGGCGAAGACGTAGTCGGCGCGGGCCGAGGTTGGGTAATCGTTCTCAGGCAACTCCACCGCACTGACTGCACGCGCCGTCAAGCCAGCGGCGAGCAGTGCGGAACCAGCGACAACCAGAAGATGCTTTCTCATTCCGCATTCTCCAATCCAGTGACGCCGTCCAGCGTAATGCGCTCGGAGAGCTGCAGTTTTGCCGGCGGATAGCGGTTGTGATAGCGGGCCTGCAGATCGATGATCTCGCCCGGCACATCCTTGCTGACGATCACGTCATACTTGGCGCTCTCCCAGCCCTGCATCTTCGATTCGTACTTGTCGCCGACGAAAGGCGCCATGGAGATGTGGTAGGCGTCGATCTGCTTGCCATCGTACGTCACCTTGATGGGCTCGACCTTGGCCTTCAGCCATCCGTTGGAAAAGCTGTTCTGCAGGTAGTTCACCTGGCCGCCGGCCAGCTGGTTGAAGGTGCTGACCGCCTGCGAAAAGAACACCGCGAAAACGGGGTTGATGCTGAATTTCTGCAGCTTCTGCAGATCTCGCGCGCGCTCCCCAGTGTAGATCTGCAGTTCCAGATCCTTGTTGCCGTCCTCCTTGTTGGCGACGACTTTGAGCGTGATTGCATCGGTAAATGCTACACCGAGTACCTTGGCGTCACTGACGGTACGGGCGAAGTTGTACTTGATCGTCTTGCCTGGCTCGAGATTGGCGAGATGCTTCTGCTCGAAGATCAAGTCCGTCGCTTTCGGCGCATCGGCTGCCGCTGCGGCCTGAGCACCAACTGCCAAGGCGACGGCGAGGACGGCGCCGCACCAACGATAGAACTGCATACCTACGTTTCCTTCCAAGGGCACTGCCACGATGCCGCGGCTTGAGTTGCCACGTTTTCCGGGGTGTTCTAGCAACGGTAGCACGCGGCCGTAAACAGCCGGGACCTTAACGTTTGGTCATTCGGTTGACGTGCGCGTGAACGCTGCAGTGCAAGATGGCAGCTTTTCGCTTCAGCGGAGGAACAGGCCGAAAGCCCGGGGGCCATCCCCCACGGCAGCTTCCCCGGTGACGGAAAGCGCCTCGGTATCGATGCGCATCAGCACATTGTCGAACCAGCAGGCGACGTAAATCTGGGCTCCGTCGGGTGCCGTCTCGATCCCTTCCGGGTGATCGCCGACGTCAATGGTCTTAATGACCTTCTGCTCGTCAAGGTCGATGACGCTGACACTGCTCGCATACTGATTGGTGACGAAGGCCCGCCCTCGCGCCAGGGCGACCGCGTACGGCCGATGCCCGACAGGGACGGTGGCCACCACTTTCCGGGCGGCTATATCGATGATCGTCACGTCGTCGCTGGCGACGTTGGCGGTGTAGGCCCGCCTCCCGTCAGCATCGATGGTTATGCCGAAAGGGCGCTTGCCGACCGGCACGCTTCCCAGTCGTGTGTTGGTCTGCGTATCGATGATCGATACCGCATCGCTGTCACGGTCGGCGCTCAGCAACAGCCGGCCATCCGCGGTCACGGCCAAGCCTGACGGAGATTGGCCGACAGCAATCTCTGCCGTCACCTTTGCAGCCTGCGGATCGACAACCGAAATCTTGTGTGTGTACCAGTCGGCGACGTAGACGCGCCCGTTCGTGGGATGCGCCGCAACGCCGAGCGGCGCCTCGCCCACCTTGAACCGACGCACGACCCGGTGCCCCCGCGCGTCGAAAACCACCAGCTCTTTGCTTTCGGGCGCTGTGATGTAGGCGATCGCACCGTCGGGCGAGACAGCGATTCCCGCAGGCTTGCCGCCGATTGCCACCTCAGCCACCGGCTTCATATCCGCGAGGGACACGACCGTCAGCGAGTCGCCCGTTTGGTTGGTGACCAGCGCCTCACTGACCGTGGCGGGCGCACCGATTGCCGAAGTCATCAACGCGGCGGCGCTCAGCGCCGCCGCTAGAATGGATGCAGGGAACTGAGAGCGCGGGCGCATCTCGCCATCTCGTCAGCCGCCAGCTTCGAGTTTTGTCTTCAGCGCGTCGAGCCCGGCCCGGTAGACACCCTGCACGGCCTTTTTGGAGGCCTCATCGTTGAGCTCGGGCGGCGGATCATTATTCATGAAACCGCGGTAGAACGCGCCCTTCCACTCGACCTTCGATTTGTCGCCCTCACCCTTCACGCTGATGCTGGACGAGTAGTTGTTTACCGGCAGGACCTTGGGGTCGACATTGGTGATCTCGTATTTGTAGACCATCTTGGCCGGATCGCTGGACAGCAGCTTCTCCTCGATCGTACCGCCCGAGGTCAGTGTCAGCGTGCGGGTTGCATTGGCGTCGTTGCCGCCGCTGCCCTCAAGCTTGGCTACCGCCGGGTGCCAGCTCATGTCCTGAAAATTACCGATCGTCGCCCAGACCTTGTCTGCCGGCGCATTGATCTCGACGGTCTCGACCACCTTCTGCCGCGTCGGGCCGTGCGCGAGCGCAATGGTTGAACAGAAGGCCAGTGTAGCCAGCCCGAGCGCGATAACTCTCGCCATTGGAAGTTTTCCTCCAGGTACCGTTTTTTGAACTCGCCTCTGGGGCGACCATAGTGGCGCCTCGCCACCTCTGCAATCGGCCTTCCCCCGGCAAACCGCCGCATTAGCACTGCGGTTGTTTTGCTGGGGCGTCCGTGCTTATTTGCGGCCCGCGCGAAGGAGACTGCAGTACATGACAGCACACGCCGAGGGTGATCGTCCGGGTGAGGCTTCCCACACATACGATAACGTCACCTGTCCGTTCTGCGGGCTGCTGTGTGATGATCTGCAGGTAACGCGCACAGGCTCGACGCTGAAGGTCAGCAACGGCTGTCCGCGCGCCACGGCGGGCTTCCAGCGCCCCCTCCCCCCGGCCAAGCCGATGGTTCAGGGTGTCGAGGTCCCGCTCGATGAAGCGATCAAGGCGGCCGCCACGCTCATTCGCGAGGCAAAACTACCCCTTTACGGCGGCATGGCCACCGACGTCGCCGGCGCCCGCGCCATCATGTCGATCGCCGACCGCTCCTGCGGTGTCGTCGACCACGCGCTCAGCGAAGGACAATACCGCAACTTACGCGTCGTGCAGACGAGCGGCTGGATCATGACCACGCTGACCGAAGCACGCAATCGCGCCGACCTTTTCATCATCGTCGGCTCGGACGTCCACAAGCTGCACGGCCGCTTCTTCGATCGCATCGTCACTCCCGAACACACCATGTTCGAGGGTGTCGGCCAGAAGCGCACTGTCGTGTTCATCGGCGAAGGTCTCGACACCTCGGCCGCTGTCGGCCCGCGGATCAATGACTTGATCACGCTCTCGGTTGCCAAGGACCGCATTCCGGAAGTCCTTGCGGCCATTTCAGCGCGAGTGCGCGGCCTCCCGGTCGCCCCACCTGAAGCAGCACCCGCGGCTGCGGCGAAGAAGGGGGGACTTTTCTCCTCTCTCATCTCCGCTAGCAAAAATGCTCCCGCCGCGCCGGCTCACGAAATTGCTGGCGTCCCGTTCGCCGACATCGAAGCCGTCGCCGAGAAGTGCAAGCGGGCAAATTACGGCGTCGTGGTCTGGTCTCCGCCGGCACTGAGCATGCCGCAAGCCGACCTCACCGTGCACATGATGACCGAGATCGTGCGCGAGTTGAATGTGACCACCCGCTTTGCCGGATTGTCACTCGGCGGCAACGAAGGCGCGCCCAGTGCCGCTTCGACCTGCACCTGGCAGACGGGTTATCCGCTTCGTGTCAGCTACGCTAACGGCAAGCCCGAATACGACTCTCATCGCTTCAATATCGGCCGCATGATCGCCGACGAGGAAGGCGACCTGCTCTTGTGGGTGGCTTCCATCGGGACTGATATCGGCCTGCCGCAGACGAAGATCCCAACTATTGTTCTGGGAACACCCGGTCTGCGGCTCGCGCAACCACCAAGCGTCTTCATACCCGTCGGCACACCGGGCGTCGACACTGCCGGGCAGATGGTGCGCTGCGACAACGTCGTATCCCTGCCGATGCAGAATCTCGGCCGCGCACCACTCCCGCGCACCGCCGATATACTCGCGTCCA
Source organism: Hyphomicrobium sp. (assembly GCA_041659545.1). Lineage (GTDB taxonomy): Bacteria > Pseudomonadota > Alphaproteobacteria > Rhizobiales > Hyphomicrobiaceae > Hyphomicrobium_A. Next base: position 5,008 of record JBAZYB010000117.1, on the reverse strand, counting down.
TTCAAGCTGCACTTTGAAGTGAGCACCGCCCAATGTTGATCAAGCTGACCGGTGGCAAGGTCTACGACCCCGCCAACAACATCAACGGCGAGGTGCGTGACATCTACTTCGCCGATGGCCGCATCGTCTCGCCGCCCGCCGATGCGCGCGTCGACAAGGAGTACGATGCCCGCGGGCGAGTCGTCATGGCAGGTGCCATCGACCCGCACACCCACATCGGCGGCGGCAAGGTCACGATCGCCCGCACGCTGATGCCCGAGGACCACGAAAAGGACGAGGTGGCTCATACCGAGCTGACCCGCGCAGGCACCGGCCACGCGCTGCCGTCCACGATGGTCACCGGCTACCGTTACGCCGAGATGGGCTACACCGCCGCTTTCGAGCCGGCCATGCTGCCGGCCAACGCGCGCCAGGCGCACATGGAGCTGGGCGACACGCCGCTGCTCGACAAAGGCGCCTTTGTCATGCTCGGCAGCGACGACTTCCTGCTGCGCCTCATCGCCAGCAAGGCAAACTTCGAGCAGATCAAGGACTACATCGCCTGGACGATGCACGCCTCCCAGGCCATCGCCATGAAGGTGGTGAACCCCGGCGGCATCAGCGCCTTCAAGTTCAACCAGCGCAAGCTCGATCTCGACGAAAAGCACGTCTACTACGGCATGACGCCTCGCGACATCATCCTGACGCTGGCGCGCGGCCTGCTGGAACTCGGCGTCACCCATCCGCTGCACGTGCACGGCTGCAACCTCGGCATTCCCGGCAACGTCGAGACGACGCTGGCCACGATCCGCGCCACCGATGGTCTGCCACTGCACCTTACGCATATCCAGTTCCACAGCTACGCGACCGAGGGTGACCGCCACTTCTCCTCTGGCGCCGTGCAGATTGCCGACCTCCTCAAGAAATACCCGCACATCTCCATCGATGTCGGTCAGGTGATGTTCGGACAGACCTGCACCGCATCGGGCGACAGCATGCGCCAGTTCAACGGCGCCAAGAATGCCGACCCGAAGCGGTCGGTCATCATGGACATCGAGTGCGACGCCGGCTGCGGTGTCGTGCCGTTCCGCTATCGCGATAAGAGCTACGTCCACGCGCTGCAGTGGGCCATCGGCCTGGAAACCTTCCTCCTTTGCGAGGATCCCTGGCGTATCTTCCTGACGACGGACCATCCCAACGGCGCGCCGTTCTACACCTATCCGCACCTGATCCGTCTGCTCATGGACCGCGACTTCCGCCGCGAGACCCTGCATCGCGTCAACCAGGACGCCCTCAAATATTCGACACTGCCGATGCTGGAACGCGAATACTCATTGTACGAGATCGCTATCCTCACCCGTGCCGGACCGGCGCGCAGCCTTGGCCTCAAGGACCTTGGCCACATAGGTCCGAGCGCTCGTGCCGACATCACCGTCTATAAGGACGACGCCAACCGCGAGCGCATGTTCACGACGCCCGAGCTGGTCTTCAAGAACGGCGAGCTCGTCGTCCGCGACGGCAAGGTGATCAAAGTCGTCAACGGCGCGACTCATGTTGTCCGTCCTGAATACGACCGCTCCATCGAAAAGCCGTTGAAGGAATACTTCGACCGCTACCACACGGTGCGGATGGAGAATTTCCGCTTGAGCGACGATGAGATTATCGACGGCGGCCGCGGAGAGATCATCGTGCAACCGACGAGGGCCAGGACGTCGTCATGAATCTCAACGGAATTGCCATCGACGACACCTTCGCCGAAGCCTTCGGCATGGCTGGCACGGGCGTCATCATCACCGCAGACACCATGAAATGGGCGCGCATCGCGGCCGTGACGATGAGCGGCTTCGGCACCTCCGTCATCGGCGCCGGTGCAGAAGTCGGCATCGACCGCGAACTCACTCCTGACGAAACGCCCGACGGACGCCCCGGCGTACGGGTCCTCCTGTTCGGTTTTTCGCCCGAATCTGCCGCCAGCCAGCTCAAGTCACGCGTCGGTCAGTGCGTGCTGACCAGCCCCGGCTCGGCCTGCTACGCCGGCGTCAAATCCGATAAACGCATCGGCCTCGGCCAGGGTCCTCGCTTCTTTGGCGACGGCTTCCAGACCGCCAAGCGCCTCGATAAGACGCGCTACTGGCGCGTACCGGTCATGGACGGTGAGTTCGTCATCGAAGAGACGACCGGCATCGTCACCGACGCCGTTGGCGGTGGCAACCTGATCATCCTCGGCAACGATCGCGCTGGACTGCTGACCACGGCGGAGGCCGCAGTCGACGCCATCGCCGCCGTATCTGATGTCATTACGCCCTTCCCAGGCGGCATCGTGCGTTCCGGCTCCAAGGTCGGCTCCAAGTACAAAGGCGCCATCGCCTCGACCAACGATGCCTTCTGCCCGACGCTGCGCGGCCGTGTGCATTCCGAGCTCGGACCAGACACGATCGCGGTGCTCGAGATCGTCATCGACGGCCTGACCTCCAAGTCTGTCGCCGATGCGATGCGCGCCGGCCTCAAGACCATCATCGATACCGGCGCCGCCAAAGGCGTCACCCGCGTGACCGCCGGCAACTACGGCGGCAAGCTTGGTCAACACCACTATAAGCTCCGGGAGCTTCTGCCATGAGCGGTCTCACGTTCCGCCTGACCTCGGCCCCCAGCGAGCGTCTCAATCTTTCGCACCTGACGCCAAAGCGGCTGTCGTCCATACCGCTCGCCGACGTGCTGAAGCTGGAAATCGGCTCGACCAAAGCCGGCATGCGGGTTGGCGATATCTTCGCCGTCTCCGGCAAACCCGGTGACACCCTCCGCATCGAGGGGTCGATGGACAAGCTCGATTTCGTCGGTGCCGAGCTCGATGAAGGCACGATCATCGTCGACGGTGACGTCGGCGTCAGCGCCGGACGCAGCATGCGCGGTGGCCGGCTCGACATCCGCGGAGATACCGGCCTCCTCCTTGGCTCGGGCATGAGCGGCGGCGAGATCTTCGTCAAGGGTTCGGCGGGCGCGCTCGTCGGCGGTCTCACGGCCGGCGACAAATTCGGCATGACCGGCGGCCTCATCGTTGTCGATGGCCATGCGGGCGACCGCGCCGGCGACCGTATGCGCCGCGGCACCATCTTTATCCGCGGCAAATGCGGAAACTTTGCCGGCTCGCGCATGGTAGGCGGCACCATCTGGACGGAGCTCGGTTTTGGCGCCGATCCGGGGATGCTGCTGCGCCGCGGCACGCTCGTAGGCCCATCGGTCGAGCAGATGCTGCCGACCTTCGCCGACGCTGGCCGGCACGACCTTGTCATCTTGCGCGTCCTGTCGCGCTACATGCGCGAGAAGCTGGGCGCAAAGGCACCCAAGCCGCTCCCGCTCACGGTGCGCAAGTACGCCGGGGACTTGGCCACCATCGGCAAGGGCGAGCTGCTCATCACCGCGTAACACCCGCGGCCGATCCAGGCAGAATTGCTATCTTGTAACCAAACGCCTTCGCAGTCCGTATACCTCCCACGTGGTGCGGGTGACTCAGCTCACCCACGCCGCAAAGAGGCTCGGAAGGCCGTGCACGGCCGCCCGACCAACGGAGCTGCCCATGATCGCAATCGTCATTTCCGCCTGCCTCCTCAACAACCCCAGCGTGTGCCAGGACTATCGCGTCCCATTGGCATACAACGTCGACCCCAACGGCTGCATGTTCAGGGCCCAGCCGCACCTGCCGCGTTGGGCCGAACAACACCCGAAATGGCAGATCAAGAAATGGCGCTGCGTCTCGGGCGACGTTCAGGACCTCTAACCAGGATGACCGACATGCGTGCCTTGGTTCTTTTGTTGGCCGCGATTTCAGCGCTGCTGCTGGCCGCGCCAAACTTGGCACTCGCCGACATGGTTGAGCATCTCGATCTCAAGTCCGACGAGTTCACCAAGGCAGATGTAAGCCGTGATGATGTATTGGCCGCCATCGCCGCAGCGGGCACGGATGGCACCGCCGACTTTTCTGGCCGGCGCCTCAACGGGCTTGATCTCTCCGGCCTCGACCTGCGACGGCTCAAGCTGCAGGCCGCGCGCATCAACGGCGCCAACTTCTCCGGCGCCAACCTCGAAGGCGTGGTGCTCGACCAAGCCTGGGGCCTGAAGTCCGACTTCAGCAAGGCCAACCTCAAGGGCGCGAGCTTGTTCGCGACCCAGCTCATGGACGCCAAAATGCCCGGCGCCGATTTCGCCGGCGCGCGCATCGCCGCTGATTTCTCCCGCGCCGACCTGACGGGCGCCAACTTTGCCGGCGCCAACCTCTCCGCCGACATGAAGAACCAGTCGATGGGCCTGATGCGCGGCGTCTTCAGCTCCAGCAAGCTCGACGGCGCCTCGTTCAAGGACGCCAACCTCGCACGCGCCCTGATGGAGTACGCGTCTTTGCGCGATGCCGACCTTAGCGGCGCGAACCTGATGGGCAGCGAGCTTGCCGGCGCGAATTTGACCGGCGCCAATGTCGCCGGGGCGAACTTCAATCAGGCGGATGTCAACTCCACCCGCCTTATCGCCCTGCGCGGCAAGGACAAGGCGCTAAATCTCGATGCCGTGAAGAATATTGATCGCGCCTACGTCGAATAGGTCTCGGCGAGCCTACGGCTGAAAGAAACGCGGCCACTGCGCCGCGAACTCCACCCGCGGGCGACTGCCTGCTTCGCTGACCTCGAGCACGAATTTCTGCCTTATCGCGCGGCCGAAATCGGCATAGCCATTCGCCGCCAGCACAAACGAGCCGGGCCCGCCTTTGACGCTGTCGCGGAACCACTCCTCCAGCGGATCCATCGACTGCTTGCCCGGCAAATAGGACTGCGCCGACGGCGCACCGGGTGTCACCACCTCCGGTCCCTCGGTCGGCAGGATCGGCAAACCGTTCACCGTCACGCCATAGCGCACTAACTCATCGCGAACCTGTTCGACAGGCTCCACGCTGTTGCAGTTGTCGCGTCCGTCACCTGAAACATCCAGCACGACCTTTGCCGCCTTGGCGGGAATCTGCGGCACGATCTTGTCAGATACCACC
>JBAZYB010000116.1:0-12741 GCA_041659545.1 Hyphomicrobium sp. | reverse complement strand
GCACGCCGGCATTCCCGATGACGTGTCCCCCCTTGGAGACGACGCGCTGCACGAGCCCGGCGTGATAGAGGCCGGGGTGCAGGGAAGCATCGCCCGGCAGAACCGACCCGCCAAAGAAGACGTCCGTGCCGATTTCAGCGCGCTGCTCCGCCCGCGGCACCATGAAGCTCTCGACCCCGGCGATCTCCCTCAGATCGTCCATATCGCGCGCCATCGCCTCATAGTGCGCAGGCGTTATGGCGGCCCTGAAACGCCCGCAGCGACGGAACGCGCAGGCGATGTTCTCAGTGGTGATGAGCTCCTCGATATAGTCGAGCATCTGCGTTCCTTGACGCAGCATGGCCGCCGCCTTCTCGCGCCCGCGTAGCGCGATGAGCTTTTGCACGCGAAACTTCTGATTGCCGCTGCCGATCTGCCCGCCGTTGCGCGTACTGGCGCCGAAGCCGATGCAGTCGCGATCGAGCACAACCGCGCCACGCCCATTGTTCAAGAGGGTGAGCGCAGCCGACAGCCCGGTAAAACCGGACCCTACGATGAGCACGTCACACGTCTTGGGAACGGCGCTATCGTCGCTGCGAGAACGTGGCGCTGCCTCCCACCAGTACGGTTTGAACTGCAAGGCTGCATCGCGCGGATATGTTCCGGCGGCAAGCGCTCCCGCCGTGATCGGTTCCATCTCGTCCCTGCGGCCTTCTTCGGTCAGCTGCTTATTGCACGTAGTACAAACTTAATGCATGCTATGCAAGCACGACATCACCGGTGCACTTCTACCCTGACTGGCCGGAGGCAGTGCCTCCGGCGCTTTTCCCCGGCTCACTTGGCGTAGATGATGATCGTCAAAAAGCGGATTCTTTCATCGAGCAGCCGTTCCGGGCCATGCACGACATTGCCCGAAAAGGTGAAGGCGTCGCCCGGCTCCACAAGATAGGTCTCCTCACCGAAGCGGTACTCCATGCGCCCCTGCAGCATGTAGATGAACTCGGTGCCGGGGTGGGCGAAGCGTGGGTAGGACTCGCTCTTCTTGTCCATCTCGATGAAGAAGGGCTCGAACAGCTTGCGCGGCCCCCTGTCGTATGAGAGCAGCCGATAGGTATGGCCGTACTTCGTGCCGACGCGAACCACCTCCATCTGCTCGGCCTTCTTCAGTAGTTGAGCGCTGCCCTGGCTCGACTCTGATTCCCGGAAGATGTCCGACAGGTTCACGCCGACAGCGGCGCTGATGCGCTCCAGGGCGTCCAGGCTGGCCGTCGCCATCCCGTTCTCGATGCGGCTCAGCATGGCACTCGACAGTCCGGCGCCGGCGCTCAGATCGGACAGCGTCAGGTTCGCCTCCAGCCGGCGCCGCTTGATCACCCCACCGATGCGCCTTTCGAGAGGAAGATTGGCCTGTTCCGTCGTGGGGCCAGGATTTGCGCCCGCGGCCGCCCGCTGCCCCTTGGCGGACTTGCTGCGCGCACCGGGCGCTTTCGCCGACTTGGTCATCGCATTGCCCCTCTGCTGCTCGGATTGCCCGCATCATCGCATCATCGTCGTCGCGCGCTAGGCAGCTCGACCGCTATTCATCATATTTCTCATCCAAAGGTCTAAGGAGTTTGCATCACGCACAATATTTTTGACATACACACCATGCAAACTACTTGCCTTATGTGCAACGCTTCCTAATCATGCCTTCCCGTGGATGGGCGCCGCCACGCGCGCCTGTGGGTATGGGAGACCGGCATGACGGCAATTTCTGACCATAGAGGTGTTGTGAGCGAGGTTTCATCCGGTGACCCGGGTGGCCTGCATCGAGCCATCAGCTGGAAGGGCGCCTTTTGGATCGCCAGCGGCGTTCCCGCCCTGGTGCTCATTTCTATCGGCGGAATGGGCGCGACGGCAGGCAAGCTTGCCTTCCTGGTATGGACCATCTCCGTCGTCATGGGCTTCTTCCAGGCCTATAGCTACGCGGAGATCGCCGGCCTGTTTTCCAACAAGTCGGGTGGCGCGGCCGTATACGGAGCCGCCGCATGGCTTCGCTACAGCAAGATCGTCGCCCCGCTTTCAGTGTGGTGCAACTGGTTCGCCTGGACTCCGGTGCTGTCTCTAGGTTGCGCCATCGCCGCCGGGTACGTCCTCAACGCCTTGGCCCCGATGCCGGTATTCACCGCCGACTCGCCTCAGGTCGTCGCTTGGCTGCATGACGCGAGCAACGTTGCATCCATCGCCGGAAAGTCGACCGAAGAGGCGTTGAGGATCGCTTTGGCGTCTGTCACCGAGGCTGGAACGCCGGCACTTCGATCCTTCAAGCTCGTCGAGTTTAGTCTGTTCGGACTTGCGAAAATCGAGGTTGGCGCAACGTTCTTCATCGGCGCCATTCTCATGCTCGCCGCCTTCGCCATCCAGCATCGCGGCATTCTCGGCACGGCGCGCATCCAGATGTGGATCGGCCTGCTTGTCGTCATCCCGATGCTCATCGTCGGTGTGGTGCCGTTCTTTAATGGCGGCGTGGACTACGCGAACTTCACGCCGCTGGTGCCCCCCAACGGCGAATGGAACAACTACGGCTGGACCTACTTCCTCGGCGCGCTGTTCATCGCCGGATGGTCGACGTACGCGTTCGAGACGGCGGTCTGCTACACGCGCGAATTCCGCAATCCCGGCACCGATACGAAGAAGGCCATCATCGCGGCCGGCGCACTTTGTGTCGTCCTCTATTCTCTCGTCGCCGCCGCCTTTCAGGGCCACCTCGGCCTCGAGGGCATGACGCAACCGGGCATCGTCGATGGAACGGGCGTCGCTGCAGCCATGGGCGATATGGTCGGCGGCGGGAATGTCATCATCGTCCACCTGCTGGAAATGATGATGATCCTGGCGCTCGTCCTCGCCATCATGATGGCGATGGCCGGTTCATCGCGCACCCTTTACCAGGGCGGTGTCGACGGCTGGCTACCCAAGTACCTCGGCCACGTAAACGAGCACGGTGCGCCGACACGCGCGATGTGGACCGATCTCGTCTTTAATTTGGGACTGCTGACCTTCGCCGCCTCGGATGCATCCGCCTACTACCTTATCCTGTCGATCTCGAACGTCGGCTACATGATCTTCATCTTCCTCAATCTACAGGCAACTTGGATCCACAGGATCGACAGTCCTGACATTCCGCGCCCCTACCGTGCACCAAACTGGCTCGTCGCGTTCAACGCCCTGCTCGGCTTCTTCAATCTTGTCCTCATGGGCGCCGGCGCCAAAGTCTGGGGAAATCCAAACGCGCTCTGGTACGGGCTCGGATTTGCGGCGCTGATCATTCCGGTCTTCCTGTTCCGCCACTACGTGCAGGATCGCGGCAGGTTTCCAGATCACATGCTGATCGATCTCAATCTCAAGAGCCAGGACCTTGGCGTCCGACGCGCTGGCATGCTGCCGTACCTGACGTTGCTCGCCGCAGCAGCTGTCGTCATCGCCTCGAATTACTACTTCCAGCTTCCGCCCGCCTAGACGCCATGGGAGGCGGCTCCGACGCGAGCCGCCTCCTTCAAGCCGTTGCCAGTTGCACACCAGCGCGATGGAAAGATGGACCGCGGCAGGTTGGGGTGTTACTGATCGGTATGACAAAACCAACTGTCGCGACCATTTCCCCGCAGAAGGCTCGGCCACTGTGGGTCGTGCCACTCGTGACCGCTTTGGTCATTCTCGCCATCATCATGGTGCTCTACCCGGCATCACCGCCTGTTTAGCGTCGGTTGTCGGCGCGCGGGGCTGCCTTCAGGCGCCTCCGCACAAGTGCTTAGGGGAAGCTCTTCGCAAAGAGCGGCAGTGCGGGTAGTAAAGCCATGAAACTGCGTATCGGCTACGAGCTGCAGTACTCATTCCCTCAACCGACTCCCGCCATTCTCATCCTCAACGTTCACTTCACGCGCGTCGCGTGTCTGGCAGCGCCGGACCACATCATCATCAAGCCCGTCGTGCCGATTTCCGGTTACCGCGACACGTTCGGCAATTGGTGCTGCAGGATCGTCGCTCCCGCGGGCAAGGTGAAAATAACCGCTGACGCCGTGATCACCGACAGCGGAATACCCGACCCTGTCGTCCCCGACGCAGCACAGATCCCCGTCGAGGATTTGCCTGAGGAGGCGATCGTATTCCTGCTCGCCAGCAGGTTCTGTGACAGCGATCGGTTGTTGGATCTCTCTTGGAAGCTATTCGGACACGCGAGGCCCGGCTGGGGCCGCGTTCAGGCCATCTGTGATTGGGTGCATCGGCACATCGCCTTTGGCTACGAGCACGCCAGTGTCACGCGCACGGCTTCTGAGGCTTATGCAGACAAGCGCGGCGTATGTCGCGACTACGCACATCTCGCCATCGCCTTCTGCCGCGCCTTGAACATTCCCGCACGCTATTGCACCGGGTATCTGGGCGATGTTGGCATGCCGCCACCATATCCCCCTGGTGATTTCGCCGCCTGGTTCGAAGCCTATATCGGCGGCCGCTGGTACACGTTCGATCCCCGCAACAACGTCCCTCGAATTGGTCGAGTGTTGATTGCGCGCGGCCGCGACGCCGCCGACGTCGCCATGACGACAACGTTCGGTCCCAACACCCTTGAGGGTTTCAAAGTGTGGACCGACGAGGTCGCCGACGGTGCAGCCCGCTTGAACTGATTGCTGCTTCGGTCTGATGCCTATGCGCGCGCAAGCGCCACGTACTTTGCAACGCGCTCGGCATCGAGATCGCCGCGGGCGACTGCCGCGCGCACCGCGCATTTGGGCTCCGACTCATGACGGCAGTTGCTGAACTTGCAGCCGAGGGCCACCGTCTCGATGTCCTCGAACTTGTTCGCCGGTTCTTGGTCCGGGTTCCACGTCTCAATACCGCGCATGCCCGGCGTGTCCATGATGGAGCCACCCGCTGGGCGCAGGAACAGTTGCCGGTGAGTTGTCGTATGCCGGCCGCGACTGTCATGCGCGCGAACCGCCTGCGTCGCCTGTGCCGCGCGCCCGAGCAGCGTGTTCGTCAACGTCGACTTGCCGACGCCCGAGGAACCGATCAGCCCGATAGTCCGGTTGCCGGCGAAATACAACTCCAGTGCGGAGGTGGTGTGGGCGTGCGCACTGACGCCATGCACAGGGGCGCCGGATGCAACGGTGCTGATCTCCTGCATGACTTTGCTGACATCGTCGGTGAGATCGGTTTTGTTGAGGACGATCACCGGCGCGGCCCCGCTCTCGAGCACGAGCGCCACGAAGCGCTCGATGCGCGGCAGATTGAAGTCTCCGTCCGGCGCCGTAACGATAAAAACGAAATCGACGTTTGCCGCCAGGAGTTGCGGGCGGTTTTCGCCCGAAGCCTTGCGCACCAACGCGCTCGTGCGCGGTAAGACGTCTTCGATCGTCGCCGGTCCATCGCCGGCCGCTAGGCGCAAGCTGACGAAATCGCCGACCCCCGGCAGATCGGATCTTTGCTGGGCAGCGTTCCGCAGCCGGCCGGGAATCTCCGCTGCGACTTCGCCCGCTTCGGTCGCAACTTGCAGGTGGGTGCGATGCTCGCCGACGACGCGTCCGGGCATCAGCCCACTCGCGCCGCGCGCGGCGAACGCCGCTTGCCACGATGGACTCCAGCCGAATGCCTCGAGCGTCATGCCTTTACCTCGGCCGACCGATAGGTCTACGGCGACGACGGTACCGCGAGCGCGCCACGGCAGATAGGAGCAAGACCACCACCGGCGGTCGCAATCCCCAAGCCTTAGGCGTGGCTCGCAGTCGGGTACGAGCGCTGCCGCAGATCACCGAACGAGATGAGCCGTCTCTGGTCTTCGTCCCATAGGACGAGACGCACGGTTTTCACGCTCTCCGCGATCGTCAGCCGGCTCATGTTGTTGAGCTCGGGATGATCGCGCAGAACCTCCGGCAGCCGATAGAATGGAATGCGGCTGCACAGATGATGCACGTGATGAATGCCGATGTTGCCGCTCAGCCAGCGCAGGGCGGGCGGCAGGTCGTAGTGCGAGCTGCCGTGTAGCGCCGCTTCATGCAGGTTCCAGCTCGGATCGTCGGACCAGGTTGTCTCCTCGAACTGATGCTGCACGTAGAACAGCCACACGCCCATCGAAGCGGCGAGCAGCGTTATCGGCAGATGAACAAGAAGGAACGGCCACAGGCCGACCAGCCAGATCATTGCAGCGAACAGAGTTGCGGTGGCCAAATTGGTCGCAATCGTGCTGACCCACGGCCCCCAGCCCTTTTTCATGTATCCGAATGGCAGCCGGTGGCGGACAAGAAATAGATACGCCGGCCCGATGCCGAACATGACGATCGGATGACGATAAGCGCGATAGCGAAGCTGTCCCCACCACGGCAGCGCGAGATATTCGCGCACGGTGAGCGTATCGATGTCGCCGATGCCGCGCTCGTCGAGGTTGCCCGAGTTGGCATGGTGCGAGTTATGGCTACGCCGCCACGCATCGTAGGGCGTCAGCGTCAGCGCGCCGATGACCCGACCGACCCAATCGTTGGTATTGCGCGTGCGGAAGAAAGAGCCGTGACCGCAGTCGTGCTGCACGACGAACAGCCGCACCAGCAAGCCGGCAGCAGGCAATGCCAGTAGCAGCGTAATCGCATAGCCGATGGGAAGCGTGGCCCACATCAAGGCCCACACCAATACGAAGGCGGTAATGGTAATCGCCAGCTCGGCAGTGCTGCGCGTTGCATTCGGTTCGCGATAGCGATTGAGCAGTGAGGCCCACTCGCGCGCGCTCCGGGTGACACCGGAAGAGAGTTCGTCGATCAATTGCGATCCTTGCGTTTGGCCCGGGGGCTCCTGCGGGGCCGCGCAATGCCCACCTGGCGCGATCGCAGCGACCCGTGCACGATAGCACGACTGCGATAGACCGCCCAAAGGTCTATCGCAACGACTGGCCGCTATCCTTTACGGCCGCTCGGCGCTTCCCTTCGGGGAAATTGCGTATGTGGCTTAGTCACTTAGAGTCAGGCCGCGCACAGGAGAGAACGGCGTCCAGCCGCGCGAGGAGGGCATTGGCGTGGCGCGGGAGCATCCCGGCCGGAGAAAAATCGTCACCGACGAATACGGCGCCCCCCATTCTGCCCGCGAGGGGACGTCGCCGGGTTCTGCTTCCCGCTTAGCGGCCAGACCGCCTTTGCAGGAGGTGGTCCACCGAAATCGCTCCGGGACCGGCAACGGCGAGCCAGCCGAACAGCGCCATATACGCCACCTCCTCGAAGCCGAGCAGCGTTTCCAGGCTGTCGACCTGGTCCCACTTGGCGCTGACGATGGCGACGATCATCACGATCACGAGTGGCGTCGCTGCAAGGCGTGTGAACAGCCCCAGCAGCAACAGCATGCCACCGAAGAATTCGACGCCCGATACGAATGGCGCCATCACGTGCGGAAACGGAATGCCCCATTCGCCGAAGCGCGCGATCATTCCGGGAAAATCTCCGCTCGGATAAAGATTGTTGAGCTTCGTCCAGCCCGACCACATGAACACCCATCCAACGACGATGCGCGCGAACAGAGGCGGCAGCCACGCGAATATCGCCGAGTACCGCTCGGGCATATCGATCAACCAGCTGACGATCCAGTGCAGGGCGCCGGTTGAAGCAACGGCGCGCGGGGATGGGGCTGTGGACGTCACCTGGTTCTCTCCTCGGTTAATTGCGTCAGCGGCAATTGAGCGAGCATCTTCGCTAAGTCGCGCTTCCCATCTCTATCGTTGTCAACGGTGCAAGCGTTACATGTTCGGCGTCGGTTCTCGTGGCCTGCGTTCATTCCTGCACCGACTGCCGCAATCTCTGAGACATCCGAAAAAGTTCAACTGTGCGTGAAACGATCCCTCGCCACCCGCCGTATTTGAATTCGGCATAGTTGGTGCTGGACGCGCCGGTAGTCGGGCACGCGTGGCGTCCGTTTTCATGCCCGAATTTCGTTGGGACAATTCAGAGGAACCTACTCATGAACATTGCTGCCAAGTCGGGCGCTTCGCTCGCCGCTGTCGCCGCCGCGATGATCCTTGCCGGAGCGATCGCAGCACCGTCCATCGGCGCCGCTGAGGACGCCATGGGCCATTGCATGGGCGCCAACGCCTGCAAGGGCCACGGCGCCTGCAAGTCGGCATCGAATGCCTGCAAGGGACAGAATGCCTGCAAGGGTCAGGGATTCACGGAGTCGACCGCAGCCGATTGCGCCAAGATCGAGGGCGCCACGTTCGAAATGCCGAAGAAGTAGTCCTCGTTGACACGATGGCGGTCTCCTGCGATTTCGGGAGGCCGCCTTTTCATGCCGCCTTCATGATGGGAGCCGCCGATGGCCAGTCTCGCCCCGCACCCTCCGGCACACGAAGCCAAACCTCCCTACCTCGGCTTCGGACTTGGCCTGCGACCTCAGCATTACACCGACATCCTCGAAGGATCGCCCGACGTCGACTGGTTCGAGGTGATCTCTGAGAATTACATGGTCCCCGGCGGCCAGCCGCTGCGCATGCTCGACAAGATCCGCGCGCGCTATCCCATCGTCATGCACGGCGTTTCTCTGTCGATTGCATCGACGACCCCATTCGACGCCGACTACCTCGCCGAGCTCAAATCCCTCGCCGAGCGCGTGGAGCCGAAATTCGTCTCCGATCATCTGTGCTGGACAGGCGTGCACGGCATAAATCTGCATGACCTTCTGCCCATTCCCTACACCCGCGAGGCGCTCGATCATGTGGTCGAGCGCGTGAGCTACGTGCAGGACTATCTCAAGCGCCCGATCGCCATCGAGAACGTCTCGACCTACGTGCAATTTGCCCATTCCGAAATGCCCGAGTGGGAGTTCATCGCCGAGATGACGAAGCGCACCGGCTGCTGGCTGGTGTTCGACGTGAATAATGTGTTCGTGAGCGCCTTCAATCATGGGTACGATCCACACGCTTTCATCGACGGCACCCCCGCCGACCGTGTCGTGCAGTTCCACCTCGCCGGTCACGAGCACAACACGAGCCACATCATCGATACGCACGACGCTCTTGTGCCGGAAGAAGTCTGGGATCTTTACCGCGCAGCAGTGAAGCGCTTCGGGCCTGTCTCGACGATCATCGAGCGCGATGACAATATTCCCCCGCTCGCCGATCTGGTCACGGAGCTCGGCACCGCCAGAACCATCGCCGAGCAGATGCTGCCGGAGCTGAGGATGCAACGCCGCAAATGAAGCAGGCGCCTAAGTCAGACAGCGCCAAGGCGCCGACGCTGCGCGATATCCAGTCGCTGCTGCAGGAGGCCATATTGACGGGTGACGATGCCATCCTCGGCGACCTCATGGATGGCCCGCTCGCCACGCGCGACACGCTGTTCGGCGTCTACCGCAACGCCTATGCCTCCCGGCTGATCGACATTCTCATGGGCGATTACCCCTTCCTGCGCGGCTATGTGGGGGACGCTCACTTCCGCAAGCTGGCCAGCGCCTTCATCGCCGCGCATCCATCCCACTCCCAGAACGCGCGCTGGTTCGGAACGGCTCTGCCGGACTTCCTCCAACAGCAGGAAGAAGCCGCAAAGTATCCCGAGCTCTTCGAAATCGCCGTCATCGAAAGGGCGGTAGCCAATGCCTTCGACAGCCAAGACGCGCCGGTCCTGGGATTTGCCGGCCTTGCCGCTTATCCGCCCGAGGATTGGTCGCAACTGACGTTCGCGCCTCAGCCGTCGGTGACGCTCCTGCAATGCGCCACCAACGCTTTCGACATTTGGAAGGCGCTGAAGGACGACGCGCCGCCCCCGGCCGTACGACATCCCCCCGATCAGCAGCATGTCGTCGTCTGGCGGCAAGCAACGTCGCCGAAGGTTCGCGTCATGTCGGCCGAGGAGGCGATGATGTGGCAGGAGGCGCACCGCGGCGCGCGCTTCGGCGTCTTGTGCGAGATGCTGGCGACGTTCGACGACCCAGCTTCTGCGCCCGTTCGCGCCGCCGGCTATCTGCAAGCCTGGTTGGCAGGCGAGATGCTATCGGCAGCGGCGCTCGTTCCGCGCAAGAAGAAAGTGCGCTCCTAAGTTTGCTCGCAGACTCTGGGCGCGCGATCACGTCCCGCGCGGCTTGGCGCGTGCGGTCGGCGCAGCTGTTGCCGGATCGTCGGGCCACGGGTGCCGCGGATAGCGACCCTTCATCTCCGCCTTCACCGCTGCCCAAGAACCGCTCCAGAAGCCGGGCAGATCGCGGGTGATCTGAATTGGTCGGTGAGCGGGAGATAGCAAGTGCAGGGTCAGCGGCAGCTTGCCTTGCGCAATTGAGGGATGTTGCGTCAACCCGAACAACTCTTGGACGCGAATGTGCAGGGCAGGGGCGCCACTCGTCTCGTAATCGATCGCGTGACGATTGCCGGTCGGTGCCTCGAAGTGCGTCGGTGCCGCTTCGTCCAGGCGCCGCTTCAAGCTCCACGGCAGCTGCACATCGAGCGCCGCACCAAGATCGTCGGCGCCGATTTCGGCCAGCTTTGTCTTTCCGCTGAGAAACGGCGACAGCCACGACCTCACGCTATTGGCGAGCGCCGTATCGCCGAGGTCGGGCCATTCGTCTTCGCCTGCGGCGCGTAAAAAGCCAACGCGCTCGCGGAGCTGCAATTGCGCCTTGCTCCACGGCAGGCGATTGACACCGATCTTGGCAATGCCGTCCGCGAGCAGGAGCGCCGTCTCATCGCTGGCCACAACAGCCCGCGGTTCGCTCGCAAGCACGATGGCGTCGAGACGCCGGACGCGGCGCGATCTCAAGCCGCCCGCGCTCGCATCGAATTCGATCTCGTCGCCTTCGCGAATGCGTTTTCCGGCCGCCGCGATGACGTCCGCTTCGTCGGCGGCAGCGGCAAGCAAAATGCGCGTCGACGCTGCCGATCCCGAGAGTTCGGCCACGACGAGAAAAGGCGAACGCGCCAGCGGGTGCACCGCATCGACGTTGGCGCCGCGCCCGTTGGCGAGGAGAAATTGGCCGGGTGCGCCGCGCCCCTTGCCGATGCGCTCCGGGAATGCGAGCGCCAACAGACGTGCGGTCGAAACATCCTCCCGCGGCGTGCGCGTGGGACCACGTGTGTTCGCCGCTTGAGCCCAACCGCTGGCCAGCCGGCGCATGTCTGTGGCGCGGCGCGAGCGGTCGCGGCGAAAACCGTCCAGTCGCTGTGCGAGGTCGGCATCCGTGCCGCCGAGGCCGCGCTCCACGATGACCGCGGCAATCTCGGATGCCTCTTGCGCGCAACCGTATTCGCTAGCCGCAATCACCATCCGCGCCAGGCGCGGCGGCAATGGCAGCGCGCGCAGCCGCTTGCCGATGGCGGTAATGCGGCCGTCGGCGTCGAGGGCGCCAAGCTCCGTCAACTCCTCCCGCGCCGCATCGATCGCCGCTGTCGACGGTGCATCGATCCACGATAGCGAGCGCGGATCGGTCGTTCCCCATTCTGCGCAGTCGAGCAGCAGAGGGGCGAGGTCAGCCGAGCGGATTTCCGCTTCAGCATAAGCGGGCAGACTTTGCGTTTGCGCCTCGTCCCACAGTCGGTAGCAGACCCCGGGCTCGGTGCGCCCCGCACGACCGCGACGCTGATCGGCGGCGGCGCGCGACACCCGCACCGTTTCCAGGCGTGTCACGCCGACGTCCGATTCGAAGCGCGGCACGCGTGCCAGGCCACAATCGATGACGACGCGCACACCCTCGATGGTGATCGATGTCTCGGCGATCGAGGTCGCTAGCACCACTTTGCGCTGGCCGCCGGTCGCCGGCGCCAGTGCCAGATCCTGTGCTTTCATGTCCATCGCGCCGTAGAGTGGCGCGAGAACGACCGCCGGATCGCTGAGGCGCTCTCTCAATCGCTCCTCGACGCGCCGTATCTCGCCTTGCCCAGGCAGGAATGCCAGGATCGAGCCGCGCTCGGCGCGAACCGCCCGCATGACCGCATCGGCCATCTGGTCTTCGATGCGAGCATTGGCGACGCGGCCGAGATAGTGCGTCTCCACCGGGAAGGCGCGTCCTTCGCTGGCAATCACGGGCGCATCGCCGAGCAGTTGCGCCACACGTGCGCCGTCCAGCGTCGCCGACATCGGCAGGATGCGCAGGTCATCGCGCAGCCCCCGCTGGCAGTCGAGCGCCAGGGCAAGGCCCAGGTCCGCATCGAGCGAGCGCTCGTGGAATTCATCGAACAGAACCGCGCCGATCCCCGTCAGCTCGGGATCGTCGAGGATCATGCGGGTGAAGACGCCCTCGGTGACCACCTCAATACGCGTCTTGGGCCCGGACTTGGAAACCATGCGCGCCCGCAATCCGATACGCTCGCCAACGGCCTCCGATAGTGAGTGTGCCATGCGCTCGGCGGCGGCTCGCGCGGCGATGCGGCGCGGCTCCAGCACCAGGATCTTTCGCCCCCGCAGCCAGTCTTCGTCCATCAGCGCGAGTGGAACGCGCGTCGTCTTGCCGGCGCCCGGTGGTGCGACGAGGACGGCCGATGGGCGCGTCGCCAGAGCTGCGCGCACCTCGTCCAGCACGGCATCGATGGGAAGCGGCGAAGCAAACTTCATCCAGGCTGTATCAGGCAGGCGCAACCATTTCGCAACGGCCCATCACGAGCACCGGGCAAAAGCCCAAGCAAATTTCGCGAATCGCCCGCGCACGCCCATAATTGCAGGCGCTACCGCGTTCTGCGCGGCGCTACTCCCAGCTGTTGTGCGGCGGCGGCTTGACCGCGTCATGCTCGCTGTTGCATGAGGCGCGCTGGCAAGGAGCACAGCATGGACAAAATCAACC
>JBAZYB010000115.1:0-12830 GCA_041659545.1 Hyphomicrobium sp. | reverse complement strand
TGGCAGCTGCGACTGGATCGTCGACTGGTTCATCCGCGTCGTATTGAGCGGAAGCGCCAAGCCCTTGGTGCCGACACCAATGTCGGTGGGACCATGCCCCATGGCGGCATGGTCAACGTCGTCGCCCTCCGCGACGCTGCTTGAGGGCTGCTGTGGGCCTGATTTCTTTTGGGCGGCCTTTGCGACCTTCTTTTTCGGCACCGCCGCCTGCTCGACCACAACAGGCGGCAACTGCGTCTGCGAACCTTCCTGCGCGGATGCGCTTCCAGCCGCTGTGACTGCGATGACTACGATCGCGCCCGCGCAAAACAGCGGCGCACCAACTCTCCGATACATGAACTCAACTCCCCAATACGCTACTCAGCGCACGCCCGCATTCTGAGGCCGGCGACGCGTTACGCAGTCCAAACGCGGATTGGCGGCGGACTTCCCAATAGGGAAGTTCGTTGACGCAATCCGGCACATCAGACTTGGGAAGGTGGTCCTCGGCTGCGCGGAGGCAGGTCGGCAGCGCCGGCGACGTCCTCGCGCAGTGCTATCAACGCGGGTGTGCCGGTCGCCTGCGGCGGCGCTAGGATTTGCGGTGCAGGCAAATGGGCCAGCTGGAAGGCCGCAAGGCCCTTGCAGATCGGGCAACTGGATGCGGGTGCGGCGGGTCCGGAAGGCGCGCCAGCCGTTCCCTCGCTGGCGCACATTGCGCCGTCAGTGCCGAACTCGGCAGCGAAGAGCTGGCCATTGAACTGAGAGGTGAGATGTCCGGGCAGCAGAAGCGCATAGAAGGCTACGCCGAGGAGCGCCAAGGCTCCGGCCAACCGTCTACGCGTACGCTTACCACCCCAACTCATGGGCGCAGCCTAGTAAGGAGCCCGGGCATTGCACAAGCGTACTAACCCCTAGCCACTCATTGCGCCGTGGGCTGATGTGACACCCGGGGCACAGATCACGGCCGGCACGCTGATGCAAGTCAGAGGATGAACTTGGAAAGGTCGGCGTTCTTGGCGAGATCGCCGATACGGACCTGCACATAGGCGGCATCGATCGTCGTCGACTGGCCGGGACGGTCGGAGGCCTCGAACGAGATTTCGTCGAGCACTCGCTCCATCACCGTCTGCAGACGGCGGGCGCCGATGTTCTCGACGGTTGAATTCACCTGCACGGCCGCGTCGGCTAGCGCGTCGATGGCATCGTCGGTGAACGTGATCGTCAGGCCTTCCGTTGCCATCAGCGCCACGTACTGCTTGATGAGGCTGGCCTCCGGTTCGGTGAGGATGCGGCGCATGTCCTCACGCGTCAGTGCGCTGAGCTCGACGCGGATCGGCAAGCGGCCCTGCAGTTCCGGCAACAGGTCCGAGGGTTTGGCGACGTGGAATGCACCGGACGCGATGAACAGCACGTGGTCAGTCTTCACGGGCCCGTACTTGGTGGAAATGGTAGTGCCCTCGATGAGCGGCAGCAGATCGCGCTGAACACCCTCGCGGGATACGTCACCGGTGGCGCGGCCCGCGTCGGCGCGCGAGCAGATCTTGTCGATTTCATCGAGAAAGACGATGCCGTTGTTCTGCACCGCCGCGATCGCCTCGCCGACGAGCGCGTCATTGTCGATCAGCTTGTCGCTTTCTTCGGCGATGAGGACGTCGTAGCTGTCAGACACCGTAACGCGGCGCGGCTTCATGCGCTGACCGAATGCCTTGCCGAACATGTCGCCGAGATTAACGGCACCGATGGAAGCGCCAGGCGCGCCGGGAATGTCGAACATCGGCAAGCCGGCGCCGGGGGCCTCGGCGACTTGTATCTCGATCTCCTTGTCGTTCATCTCGCCCGTACGCAACTTCTTGCGGAAGGCATCTCTGGTCGCCGGGGAGGCGCCGGGCCCAACGAGCGCGTCGAGCACGCGTTCCTCGGCATTTTTCTCGGCGCGAGCGCGCACATCCTTGCGCTTGACGTCCTTGACGAGGGCGAGTGCCACCTCGATGAGATCGCGGATGATGCTGTCAACGTCGCGGCCGACGTATCCCACCTCGGTGAACTTCGTCGCCTCGATCTTGATGAAAGGCGCACCGGCGAGCTTGGCGAGGCGGCGGGAGATCTCCGTCTTACCGACGCCAGTCGGGCCGATCATGAGAATGTTCTTGGGCTGAACTTCCTCGCGCAGATCACCGCTGAGCTGCTGGCGCCGCCAGCGATTACGCAACGCTATGGCGACGGCGCGCTTGGCGTCGGCCTGACCGACGATATAGCGGTCAAGCTCGGAGACGATTTCACGGGGCGAGAAGCTGGTCATTGCAAAGTCCGGTCAGTGACGAATGGGGGCCGTCGGTATCTGGGGATCGCCAGCCACATCAGGAAGCTGGTGGAACAAATTGCCGAAGATGGCCGAGCGGCAGAACACGCAAAACGGCGCGGCGCAGGCTGCGCCATTGCGCCGAGAGTAGCAGCACCAGCGTGGCAAGGCCCAGCAAGGTCAGGGACAGCGAGATGTCCTTTGCCAAGCTCTCGGAGAGCAAATAGCCGATGGCGAGACCGGCATAGGACATTCCAGAAACGAGAAGCGCACGCCGATCCAAGATGAGTGCCACCAGCCCGAAGACGGCGAAGAGGCCCAGGATGCCGATGGCCTGGCTGACGCCAAGCTCGCTGGTCGGACCGAAAAGCAGCGAACTCACCGCCTGCACGAGCATCGGGGCGGCGAGGAGATGCAGCCAGAAGGCGACATCAGACCGGCGTGTCAGGCGATGCGTGTCAGTTGCGTCGATGTAAACGGCCGTGGCGAATACCAGTCCTCCGAGCACAGCCAGGAGCAGGGATCTGTGGTCGGATGTCCATTGCGCATCGGCGATTTCAAAGCCGCCCATGACGGCGCACACCAAACCGGCTGCGACGATGGCCGTATCGATGGGCACGCGGAACCGCCAGCGGTGGAGGACTGCTGCGAAAGCGGCGCCAAGTCCGAAGAGGGTCCAACTCGGCGAGGTCGCGGCTTCGGGGTCTGACAGGCCGGCGGCCTGGAGCGCTCCGGTGACGAGCATATAGGCGGCGATGCCGCCGGCCACGGCGAACATCAGCGACAAGGCTATGGCGGGCAGTGCCAGTCGGAGCCGGCGCGCGAAGACCTCCGACAGCGCCCACGCGGCGACCATGGCGATGAGGGCGAAGCCGGCGCCAAATCCGAGCGTGCTCGTCAGGCCGAATAGCGCCGAGACCAGAAGCAGGACGCCGATCGAAACGAAGATGTCGTTGAAGCCGCCAATCAGACGGAAGCGTTCGTCGTCCGGATCACCGGCATCAAGTTCAGCGGATATCGCAGACGTCGTCGGGGCGCCGGTGACGAGCGCGCGCAATTGCGCCGCCTGAGCGGCTGAGATGATGCCTTGCGAGACGCCCAGGTCGATGTGCTCGTCGCGGATCATGGACGCGGATGTCATGGACTCAGGCGGTTTCCTTAAGCGGAGACGAACTTGAGGCCGACGATGCAGGCGACCAGAGCGAAAAGCAGCATGAGACGTTGCGGATTTGCGGCTTCGCCGAACGCCCAGACGCCGAGAACGGCCGTTCCGGCGGCGCCGATGCCGGTCCATACGGCATAGGCAGTGCCCAGCGGCACGCCTTCCAGCGAGCGGTTAAGGCAGTAGAGGCTGGCGCCGGCCAGGAAGAAGAACGTCGCCGTGAAACCGAGACGGCTTGGGCTGAGGCCGCCGGAAAAACGAAACGCCGTCGTCGCCGCCACTTCGAGTGCACCGGCGGTGAGTAGGTAGATCCACGCCATAACTTCAACTCTCCCTGCAGCGGTGCCGGTCTTACGCTTCCCGCCGCGTGGACGGCAGGCTCTCGATGACCAGATTATCGTTGGTGTAAACACAGATCTCAGCAGCGATCGCCATCGCCTTGCGTGCAATCGCCTCCGCGTCGAGCGGCTGGTCGAGCAGGGCGCGGGCCGCCGAAAGCGCATAGTTGCCGCCCGAGCCAATGCCCATGACATGCCGCTCCGGCTCCAAGACGTCGCCCGTTCCGGTGAGCACCAGGGTCGTCTCCGCGTCAGCGACGAGCATCATCGCTTCGAGACGGCGGAGAAAACGGTCGGTGCGCCAGTCCTTGGCCAGTTCGACGCAGGCGCGGGTCAGCTGCCCAGGATACTGCTCGAGCTTGGCCTCGAGGCGCTCGAAGAGGGTGAAGGCGTCGGCGGTCGCTCCGGCGAAGCCGCCGATGACGCCCCCTTTGCCGAGGGTGCGCACCTTGCGGGCGTTGCCCTTGATGATCGTGGCACCGAGGCTGACCTGGCCGTCGCCGGCGATGACCACACGACCATCTTTACGAATAGTCAGTATGGTAGTGGCGTGCCAGGAGCGCGGAGAATCCGCGGGAGCGCTAGACGTTTGCATTGCATTTGCATCCGGACAGCGGGTTTTTAGGCCCGCGCGCCGCTCGCCGCGGCTCTGGAACGGCAGGGCTCAAGCTGATAAACGCTCGGTTCCGGCGAGGCAAGCCATTAGCCAAGGGGCCCTAACTTGAAGCGGCAGGCGACAATTTCCCGCAAGACCAAGGAAACCCAGATCACCGCCACGGTCGATCTGGACGGCACCGGCGCGTGCGACGTGTCGACCGGCATCGGCTTCCTGGATCACATGTTGGAGCAGCTGGCGCGGCATTCAATGATCGACATCACCCTCAAGGCGAAGGGCGATCTGCACATCGATTTCCACCACACGGCCGAGGACAGCGGCATCGTGCTGGGTCAGGCCGTCGCCAAGGCGCTCGGCGACAAGACGGGCATCACCCGGTATGCCGACGTGCACCTGCCGATGGACGAGACCCTGACGCGGGTGGCAATCGACATTTCGGGGCGGCCGTACCTGGTATGGAAGGTCGAATTCACCAAGCCGAAAATCGGCGAGATGGATACAGAGCTATTCCGCGAGTGGTTCCAGGCGTTCGCGCAGAACGCCGGCATCACGCTGCACGTGGAAAACCTCTACGGCGAGAACAATCACCACATCGCCGAGACCTGCTATAAGGGCTTGGCGCGCGCGCTGAGAGCCGCCAGCGAGACCGACCCGCGACAAGCGGACCGCGTGCCTTCCACCAAGGGCACGCTCAGCTGCTGATCAGTTAGCGAGGACCGGCGTGGTCATCTACACTGTGCACGAGCCGCCGAACGCATCGGCCAATCGGCTGGAGAGCGCCGAGCAGCTGCTGTTCGTCAAGGACGGGTATTCGTGGTTCGCGGCGCTGTTGCCGGTCATCTGGCTGCTGGCCAAAAAGATGTGGCTGGAATGCGCAGCCTTCGCAGCGCTGGCGGGCATCATCGTTTGGGCGTTCACCGCTGCCGGCGCGCCGCAACTGGGCAATGCCATCCTGCTGGCCATCCAGATCGTCTTCGGCTTCGAGGCCGGCGCTCTGTATAGCGAGGCGCTGACGCGACGCGGATGGCGTGTGGTCGGCACGGTCTCGGGCCGCAACCTGGAAGATTGCGAGCGCCGCTATCTCGAGGTCTGGCTACCGACGCGGACAGAGATCCCGCCGGTGGCGTCTGAAGGCAGGGCACCCCCGCCGGCTTCGTGGGCCCAAACGGCGATGACGCAGGCGAGGGAACTGATCATGCGCGGTGGCCGCGCGCCCGCGGGAACCTGACGAGAATGCAGCGCGTCGCCATTATCGATTACGGATCGGGGAACCTTCATTCCGCGGCCAAAGCCTTCGAGCGCGCTGCGCGGGAGAGTGGCTGCGATGCTGAGATCAGCGTGACCGCCGATCCGAAGGTTGTCGCGGGAGCCGACCGCATCGTGCTGCCGGGCGTCGGCGCCTATGCCGATTGCAAGCGCGGTCTGCAAGCCGTTCCCGGCATGCGTGAGGCACTTGAAACCGCCGTGCGCGCCAAGGGTCGGCCGTTTCTCGGCATCTGCGTCGGCATGCAGCTCATGGCGACGCGCGGGCTGGAGTTCGAAGTGACGGACGGCCTCGACTGGATTGCCGGTGAGGTACGCCACATCGAGCCCAACGATCCGACGCTGAAGATCCCGCACATGGGCTGGAACACATTATCGCTGGTGACAGACCACGCGTTGCTCGCCGGCATCCCCACGGGTGCGCAGGGCCTGCACGCCTATTTCGTGCACTCGTATCACTTCGTGCCGAAGGACCGCGTGTCGGTGGTCGCCGAGACCGACTACGGCGGCCCCGTCACGGCCATGATCGCCCGCGACAACATGGCAGGCACGCAGTTCCACCCCGAAAAGAGCCAGACGCTCGGCCTGAAGCTGATCGCCAACTTCCTCTCCTGGAAGCCTTAGCTCGGAGCAGCGCTGGCGCGCTCCAGGCAAACGGCGGATGAAGTCGCAGACCTGACCGCCATGCGGGACCAGGGCGATCGGGATGCGTTCCTCGCCCCGCGACTAATCCCCGGCCGAAATCCCGCGCGCATACTTCACTCGTCCGCCCCTCGGGGACGAGCTCGAGACCGTCTCAAGTTTCGGGGGTGGATGCGGTTGCAGTAGTAGCCACGTTACGAGGGTAACGGCCGAAGGGCGTGGTGAAGGCGAACCTTCTGGGGATCCTGGATCCGCAGGTAGGGAATAAGGCCCCCGACTCCGGTTGGTCGATGAACGAGCCGCGGGCGGGGCGCGCAAGCGCCGGAAAAAAATCAAATCATGCGGTGCGTGCGCGCCCCGTCTCCCCACTCGCAGATGACTCGGAGCACACGCTCGCGAGAACGAGAGCTTTTTCTTGGCGTCCCCGCTGCCTACGGACAGCCGGCCGCGGGTGCCAAATGCAAAAAGGGCCCGATCCGAAGAACGGGCCCTGCTTGTCACGCATTACCGGAGGGGAGACTGGCTTTCCCCACCCGGCATCTCCCAAGCTGGAGCGGCTACCGGGTGAAAGGAACTGAGAGAGACGCAAACGCTACGAAACTAGAGAACGCGAACTCAACAAGCTTCGGCCAGCGGCAGGGGCAGTTCCTGCTGATCGTCGGCAAAGGGCTGGGGCATCGGAAAAGCAATGATGTTGGTGTCGCCGCCCGTGTCGACCCCCGCGCGCCGTTGGCGGAACCAGCGGAGCGCCGTATTGGTCAGCACCGCGTCGTCCCGAGTTGCCTGAATGAGGAGACCGTCATCGGGGTCCAGGAGGCCACGCAGCTGCGCCTCGATCTCTTCCTCGCGGGCGTCCGTCTTCACGTACCAAGTCTGTTCCAGAGGGCGGGCCCACGAATGGCCGACAGCCATGATCTGCTGCGCCAGGATGTGCTTGTTACGGTGCGGCTGGGCCAGGTCGTAGGAGATGATGAGGGTGCGCATGGCTATGTCTCTCTGGCTGAAGCTGAGGGGGAGAGACGCGATACTGCCCCGGGATTGCGCTGCATTTGCGGCTGCGAACGTAGGGAGAACATCACACGATTCACTGGGTCTGTCCAGTGTTTGTTCTCATGCTGTTCTTCGGTGTTCCGGGTGGCTCAGCAACTATTCAAACAGTTGCAGCTGGCCAGGATGGGACGCCCGCGGGTGCCGCTGGTGGGGGCCGAAGTCGACCCTGTCGAGCAAACCCGGGTAGCGCGCCTCGAACAATTCCAACGCTCTGGCGCGCGCGCCGGAGAACCGGACACCCTCCCAGATTTCATAGAGGCGGCGTGGATCGCAGCCATAGCGGCGGACGAGGTCCTTGCGGCGGATGCGCAGCCAGCGGGCGATCCAGATATCGACGGCGTCGGCCTCGGTCAGCGGGCGGCGAGCGACGGCAGGTGGGACGGTGGAGAGGAACGCGGTGGCCATCGGGACGAACTCAGCGTGCGGAATACCAATTCAGAAAGGGGGTCGTTGTCACGCGGCCTTGACTTATGCGGCCGCAAAACTTCTATCGCGCACAATAGTAGCGATCTCGTGGCTGGCGCAATGCGTGCCGCCAACACCGGTGTCACGCAATCAACCCGATAGGAAACTGCTGCAGTGATCCTCTTTCCCGCCATCGACCTCAAAGACGGAAAGTGCGTGAGATTGAAGCTCGGCGAGATGGATGCTGCCACCGTCTTCAACGACGACCCTGCGGCGCAGGCACTCAGTTTCCAGGAGCAGGGGTTCCAATACCTGCACATCGTCGATCTGAACGGCGCCTTTGCCGGCAAGCCAGTGAACTCGGCGGCGGTCGATGCGATCCTAGAGGCGATCAGCATCCCGGCGCAGCTGGGCGGCGGCATTCGCGACATGAAGACGATCGGAAACTGGATCGACAGCGGCATCGATCGGGTCATCCTCGGCACCATCGCCGTGCGCGATCCTGAACTCGTGCGGCGCGCCTGCCTCGAATATCCGGGCCGCATCGCCGTCGGCATTGATGCCAAGGGCGGCAAGGTGGCAGTCGAGGGCTGGGCGGAGACATCCGAGCTTACTGCCGAGGAGCTGGCGAAGCGCTTCGAGGACGCGGGCGTATCGGCCATCATCTATACCGACATTGAACGCGACGGTGTGTTGAAGGGCCTCAACCTCGAGGCTACCGCGCAGCTGGCGCGCGCGACCGCCATTCCCGTTATCGCCTCGGGCGGGCTTGCCTCCATCGACGACGTGAAGGCCCTCATGAACCCCGCGTATGCTATGCTTGAGGGCGCGATCAGCGGCCGCGCGCTCTATGATGGCCGCCTCGATGCCAAGGAAGCGCTGGCTCTGCTGGCGAGCCGGGCCTGACCAAATGCTGAAAACGCGCATCATCCCGTGCCTCGACGTGAAAGACGGCCGCGTCGTCAAGGGCGTCAACTTCGTCGATCTCATCGATGCCGGCGATCCGGTGGAGGCTGCTGCCGCCTATGACGCAGCCGGCGCCGACGAACTCTGCTTCCTCGATATCACGGCGAGCCACGAGGATCGCGACAATATCTTTCATGTCGTCGAGCAGACGGCGGAGCGCTGCTTCATGCCGCTTACGGTGGGTGGTGGTGTGCGCACGATCGCGGACATCGGGCGGCTACTCAAAGCGGGCGCCGACAAAGTTTCGATCAACACCGCCGCGGTGACGAACCCGCAATTCGTCAAAGAGGCGGCGGAGAAGTTTGGCGCACAGTGCATTGTGGTTGCCATCGACGCCAAGCGCGTTTCGCAGCCGGATGAGGCTCCGCGGTGGGAGATCTTCACGCACGGGGGACGCACGCCGACCGGCATCGACGCGATTGCCTTCGCCAGGCAGGTCACGGAGCTGGGCGCAGGCGAGATCCTATTGACGTCAATGGATCGCGACGGCACCAAAGCGGGATTCGATATCGGTCTGACACGCGCAGTTTCCGATGCCGTGAGCATACCCGTCATCGCTTCGGGCGGCGTCGGCACACTCGACCACCTGATCGAGGGAATAACCGAAGGACACGCGAGCGCGGTGCTCGCAGCTTCGATCTTTCATTTTGGTACGTACTCGATCACCGAGGCGAAGCAGCACATGGCCGAAGCCGGCATCGCCATCCGGCCGGCGAGCTGATCGCTGCTTCAAGCCGCGCAGACGCACCGGTGCGCGCACTCGCTCAGGGCCGTGCCGAGTTCGGCCACCGGCACCGGATGGCTGATGTAAAATCCTTGAGCGCGATTGCACCCGGCCCGAGCGACCGAGTTAAACTCATCGACGGTTTCGACGCCTTCGGCGACCGTGCCCATGCCGAGCGTTTCAGCGAGCATCGCAACAGCTTTGACGATCGCACCGCAACCGCTCTCGCGCACCAGTGCACGATCGATCTTGACCTTGTCGAACGGGAACGAGCGCAGCAAACTGAGCGAGCCGGTGCATTTGCCGAAATCATCGAGAGTGATGCCGACGCCGATTTCGCGCAGCTCGTCGAGCGCATGGCGCACGTTGCACTTGTCGCGTGCGATGATGCCTTCGCCGATTTCCAGCTCAAGGCGTTCGGCCGGCAGCCCCGTCTCGGCTAGCGCGTTTTGAACGGCCATAGCCAAGTCGCCGTTCTCGAGCTGAAGCAGCGAGAGGTTCACAGTAACTGTCAGCTCATCTGGCCAACGCATGGCATCGCGGCACGCCTGCTTCAGCACCCAGCCGCCAATATCGACGATCGCCCTTGTCTTCTCCGCAAGGGGCAGGAAGTCGGCGGGGGCGATAAGTCCGTTGCTGGGGTGGCGCCAGCGCAGCAGGGCCTCGCAGCCGGCGACGCTGTGCGTGTTGAGGGTCAAGATCGGCTGATAGTGCAGCTCGAACTGGCCGAGATCGAGTGCCTGGTGAATGTCCGTCTCGAGCCGGCGCTGCGCGGTAACCTGGCGATTAGTGCCGCGGCTGTAGAGTTCGTACCCGCGGCGTCCTGCCGACTTTATGTTGTAGAGCGCTACATCGGCGTTCTTGAGGAGCTCGTCGGGCGTACGGCCATGGACCGGCGCGCGCACGACGCCCATGCTGGCGCTGATCGCGATGGTGTTGCCGAGGATGTTGTAGGGCTTGCCGACAGCAGCCAGCACGCGCTTTGCGAGCCGCTCGCACTGCTCGGTGCGCCCAGCGCCCGGCTGGATGATGGCAAACTCGTCACCGCCCAGACGCGCAAGGAAATCGGTGCTGCGAATACAGGCGCGGAGCCGCTGCGCGACAGCCTTCAACAGTGCGTCACCGATTGGATGACCGTATGTGTCGTTGACCTCCTTAAACTCATCGAGGTCGAGCCAGTGCAGGGCCAACGTGCGGCCGCTGCCGAGACCCTTGAGTGCGCTTTCGAATGTTTCACGAAAAAAGAACCGGTTTGCGACGCCTGTCAGTGCATCGTGGTGGGCCAACCAGTGGATCTTCTCCTCGGCCCGGCGCTTCTCGGTAATATCCTCTTGGATGTCGACCCATCCGCCGTCGCTGAGGGGCTGATAAGTGACAAGGAGCGTGCGCCCTGATCGTAGGTTCTGCACCTTGGAGAACGAGTGGCCCTCCGCCAGTCTGGTGCGATGTTCGCCCAGCCATCGAGAGAAATTGATGTCGTCCATCGAGGCACTGCGGCCGGTTTCGCGCCGCAAATGGAAACTCACGATATCGGAAAGTGACGTGCCGGGCCGCGTGAGCTCTTCGGGAAGGGAGTAGATTTGCTGGTAGCTGCGATTGCAAACGATGAGGCGTTGCTCGGCGTCAAACATCGACAGACCGCGAACCATGTTGTTGAGCGCGACCTCGAACCAAGCATTGAGCTGCTCGAGGGAGCGCTTTTGTTCCAGCAACAACTCCGTCGGAATGGCGTCGGCGAGTCCTTGAGGCTCGTGAGCCACCACTTCGCGCTCTCGATCGGATTCGGGTTTGTTACCCATAGATTGTAGTGCCCCTCCACATCGCAAGGTCTGTGGCCCAATGAGGCGGACGATACGGTCCGATCCGTATTCGGTAAATTAAGCCGACCGGCGGCGTTGGAGGCAAATGCGGCAGATGGCAGTAACGAGTGTGGCGGGGCCTGCTTCAAAAAACACGCAAGCTATGGGCATTCGCCTTTCGCGCGGCGGCGCAACTCTTAACGGCAGGGGAATCCTGCATAGTTTGTAGCAATCACATTTTATGTCCGCTGACTTACCTCACTCCGGGCACGGCGTTTTGGCCTCGAAAAGGCAGAGATCGCGGATGATGCAGGTCGGGCATTCGGGCTTGCGCGCCTTGCAAACGTAGCGGCCGTGTAGGATCAACCAATGGTGCGCGTGCATAGCAAACTCGCGCGGAATAACGCGCAGCAGATCCTCCTCCACCTCCAGTGGTGTGCGACCGTTCGACAAGCCGATCCGGTTGGCGACTCGAAAGACGTGCGTGTCGACGGCCATGGTCGGCTCGCCAAAGGCGACATTGAGAACGACGTTCGCCGTCTTCCTGCCGACCCCGGGCAGGGCCTCGAGCGCGGCGCGGTCGCGCGGTACTTTTCCACCATGGGTAGAAATGAGTTGTTGCGACAGCTCGATGACGTTGCGCGCCTTGTTGCGGTAGAGTCCGATCGTCTTAATGAACTCGCGGACGCTGTCCTCGCCCAGTCGCACCATCTTTTCGGGCGTGTCGGCGATTTTAAACAACGCGCGGGTGGCCTTGTTGACACCGGCATCGGTCGCCTGGGCCGAGAGAACCACGGCGACGAGAAGCGTGAACGGATTGACGTACTCGAGCTCGCTTTTGGGCTCGGGATCAGCCTCGGCGAACCGGCGGAAGATCTCGGCGATCGCCGACTTGCTGAGCCGCTTTCGACGGCCGGCAGCAACGGGCTTGGTGCGCCTGGCTGCCCCCGGTCTAGCGGCGCTCGCCTTTGCGGCGCGTTGATCCGGGCTCTTCATTCGTGCCGCTCCCCACGATATGCTTGTCACATGAGTGAAAACTCCGACCCAAAACAAGCCGCTTTGGCGTCATCCACAACCATTGCGACCGGCGATGGGCGCGGCGGTTTCAGCGCGGTGCTCTACCCGCATCGTTCGCTGAGCCCGACGGGCTTTCTCGTGCTCATGGCCGCGGTCGGCGGGATCAGCTTTATCACCGGCATGGTGTTCCTCCTGAAGGGGGCTTGGCCGGTGTTCGGCTTTTTCGGCCTCGACGTGGCGCTGATCTATGTCGCGTTCAAGCTCAATTACCGCTCCGGGCGTCTCTACGAGACCGTCGAGCTCACTCCGCAGGCTCTGAAGATTACGCGGGTGCATCCAACGGGCGTGGAGGAGAGCTTCGATTTCAATCCCTATTGGGTGCGGGTACGACTCGCCGAGAGACCACAGGGCGGCAACGACCTCCGATTGGCGTCCCACGGGCGTGAGTTCGCCTTTGCGCGCTTCCTGACCGACGACGAGCGGCGCGACTTTTCGCAGGCGCTGTCGAACGCATTGGCTCAGGCGCGCGCGTCGTCGCCCGCTTAGGCTTGCCCAATTAGTGACTCG
>JBAZYB010000114.1:0-13027 GCA_041659545.1 Hyphomicrobium sp. | reverse complement strand
GCCGTCGAACGGACCGACTGCCCCGAATACGAGGGTGCGCTTGGCCAGATAGCAGGCGTCTGAGACGAGGTAGCGCGTTTCGGCGTTGTCCGAGCCGTCGGCTATGATGTCGAAACCGGAGATGATCGAAGCCGCGTTGTCGGCGTCGAGGCGCGACTCGATGGTCTCGACGTTCACGTGTGGGTTCAATCGCCCGATCGCCTCGCGGGCGCTTTCAACCTTCGGCGTGCCGACGCTTGGCGTGTCGTGGGCGATCTGGCGCTGCAGGTTGTCGAGCGACACCCGGTCGTCGTCGATGATGCCGATCGTCCCGACGCCCGCCGCGGCAAGGTAAAGGGCGATGGGCGAGCCCAGGCCACCGGCGCCGACGATCAGTACTCGCGCGGCCTTGAGGCGCTGCTGTCCCTGGCCACCGACCTCCTTGAGCACGAGGTGGCGCTTGTAGCGCTCGATCTCGGGGCCGGTGAGGCGCTGAGGAGGTTCGTCCTGCATGGGTCTACTCTATCGCAGCTGGACGGACACGTCAGGGGGCGCTGATCGACCCATGTGTACATCCCAGCTCAGCGTATACCCCGCCCGACCCGTTTGCAGGCGGGGAGGGCTCCCATCGTTAAGGCGGATGGTCCTGCACGGAACGCCAAATCTGCGAGAGCGTGAACGCGGCAGCACCCAGGCTCGGTGCCACCGAGCGATCAGGCGGGCTTTGTGGGATCGAGGTAGAGGTCGCTCGAGTAGTAGCGCTCGGCCGACGAGGGCGCGAAGGTGACGATCGTTTTGCCGGCATACTCCGGCCGGGCGGCGACCGCGAGAGCGGCGGCGACGTTGGCTCCCGTAGAGATGCCTCCCGGGACGCCTTCCACCTTGGCGAGCCGACGAGCGGTTTCGAGTGCCTGCTCGCTGGACACGGTGACGACCTCGTCGATAAGGCCTGTGTCCAGGATCGAGGGTATGAAGCCGGCACCGATGCCCTGAATTTTATGCGGGCCGCGCGGCTTGCCGGAAAGCACCGGGCTGGTCGAGGGCTCGACAGCGATGATCTTGAGGCCGGGTTTGCGCGGCTTCAGAGCGCGGGCGACGCCGGTCAGCGTGCCACCAGTGCCCACGCCGACAACAATGGCGTCGACGTTGCCGTGCGTGTCGTTCCAGATTTCCTCTGCCGTCGTCTGTTCGTGCACCATCGGATTGGCCGGATTGTCGAACTGCCCGGGGATAACCGCGTCCGGGATCGACTTTGCCATCTCGTTGGCGCGCTCGACGGCGACGGGCATTCCGCCGGGCCCGGGCGTGAGCTCCAACTCGGCGCCGAGGTGGGTAAGGATCTTGCGCCGCTCGAGCGACATCGTTTCGGGCATGACGAGGATCAGCCTGTAGCCGCGAGCGGCGGCAACGAAGGCGAGACCGATGCCGGTGTTGCCAGAGGTCGGCTCGATGAGCACCGTCTTGCCGGGGGTGATCTTTCCGGCGGCTTCCAGAGCGTCGATCATGGCGACGCCGATGCGGTCCTTGACCGAGGAGAGCGGATTGAAGAATTCCAGCTTGAGGAGGACGTCCGCCTTGGCGCCGGCCTCCTTGGACAGCTTGGGAAGGCGAACCATCGGCGTATGGCCGATCGTCTCGGCGATAGAGTCGTAGACGTGACCGCGGCCCCACGATTTCGTGGCGGCAAGGGTCTTGATCTGGGGGATCTCGTTCATCGCGGAGTGCCTCGTGTCATGTATTGCGAGCTCGACAGCTCTTTTCTGGGTCTCGAAGCGCTGCGTCGCACGCGGCACGTTGGGCGAAAGCCCAGCTCTGTCAAGACGCAGCGCCGATCAGCGGTTGCGGCCGGGTGGCCTCGTCTGACGCGTTTTTTTTGATGGTGCCGCGGTCGCGGGCATGGATTTCTTTTGGGTGGGCGGTTTGCGAGTGGGGGCGTTCTCTTTCGCGCTCGATTTCCCCGTCGATCCGAATCCTCCCTTTCCGCGCAGTGTATTGGACACTTCGTTCACTTCAGCGAACGTCGCGTGCGTTACGGGGCTGATCACAAGTTGTGCGATGCGCTCGCCACGGCGGATCTCGAACGGGGCCTGCCCGAGGTTGGCAAGGATGATCCGCACCTCGCCCCGGTAGTCACTGTCGATCGTGCCGGGGCTATTGAGGACGGTGACGCCGTGGTTGAGCGCCAGACCCGACCGCGGGCGCACCTGGGCCTCATAGCCCAGCGGCAACTCGATGATCAAGCCGGTGGGCACGAGTACACGCGCGCCGGGGGCCAGCATCATGGGTCCCTTTGCGTCGAGTGCGGCGACGAGGTCGAGGCCGGCGGCGCCGGGGCTTTGATAGGTCGGCAGGGGGAGCCCTTGCGAATGGGACAGACGTACGACGCCGACGCGGACAGGGGCCGCCGACGTTACGGGTCCTGTGGACTTATGGCCGCGAGAGGGAGCCTTGCCGCGCACGGATGCCTTGGCAGGCGTTGCCACCCCGGCCGCTTTGCCGATGGCTGGTCGCTTGGCTTTCATTCGGCCGCAGCCACGCCGCGCGCCAACTGATCGGCGGCACGCTGCATCAGACGCGTGGCGACTTCATCTTTGCTGAGCGTCGGCCAGTCTTCGACACCATCGGCGGTGACGATGTGCACGGTATTGCCCTCGCCACCGAAGACGGCGCGGGCGGGGGAGACATCGTTGGCGACGATCCAGTCCGCGCTCTTGGCCATGCGCTTGCGTGCCGCTTCCGTCGCGACTTTCTGCGTCTCAGCTGCAAAGCCGATGACCAGTTGTGGCCGCCCGGTGCGCAGCTTGCCGACTGTCGCGAGGATGTCGGGGTTCTCGACGAGATCGAGGTTCGGTTTGTTGGCGGACTTCTTCATCTTGTGGCCGGCCTTCGATGCTGTGCGCCAATCGGCGACGGCGGCGGCGAAGACGGCGATGTCAGCCGGCAAGCTCTTCTCGACGGCCTCGAACATCTGTTGCGCCGTCTCAACGCGCACAACATCGGCGCCGGGTGGATCGGCGATCGTCACCGGACCGGTGATCAGCGTGACGCGCGCACCGAGGGCGGCGGCTGCACGGGCGATGGCGTGGCCCTGCTTACCGGAGGAGCGGTTGGCAATGTAGCGCACGGGATCGATCGGCTCGTGGGTCGGACCGCTGGTTACAAGCACATGGCGACCGAGGAGTGGGGGGCCATGCAGGCGTGTCACGATGGGCGAGGTGCCGTTCTCGGTGAGGATCTTGGTCGCCGCCTCGATGATCTGAGGGACTTCGGCGAGGCGTCCGGGGCCCGATTCGTCGCGCTCGGCCATCTCGCCGGTGTTGGGGCCGATGAAGTGCAGGCCATCGCGGCGCAGCAGGGTGACGTTCCGCTGGGTCGCTGGATGCAGCCACATGCGGGGGTTCATGGCCGGGGCGACGAGCACCGGCTTGTCGGTTGCAAGCAGCAGGGTTGACGCCAGATCGTTGGCGTGACCGCCCGCCATCTTGGCGATGAGGTCAGCGGTAGCCGGGGCAACGATCAATAGATCAGCCTCGCGCGACAAACGGATGTGGCCGATTTCCTGTTCGTCGTTGAGATCGAACAATTCGGTGAATACGCGCTCGGACGTGAGGGCGCCGACGGACAGTGGGGTGACGAACTCGCAAGCGGCCTTGGTCATCACGGCGCGCACCGACCCGCCCGCCTCCCGCAGTCGGCGGATGAGGTCGAGGCATTTGTAGGCAGCGATGCCGCCTCCGATGATGAGCAGAACTCGCTTTTGTTTCACGTGCGACGCTCGCGTCTTCTGGTCCAGCGAAACTAGCATAGGACCGGGCCGGAATGGTTAAGTGGCGCCTTCGACCGGAGCCGCACCTGGACTGGCGCCCATGCGGCGCTTCGCCAGCCGGGGGTTGCCCCTATAAAGCCCTGTTTCATGTGCTTTCAAAGGGACAACTCAGCGCGGGGCGGGTGGAATGGCCAACGTGAGATTTCTGGCTGCTGCGGCGGCTATCGTCATCGGAGCGGCTGCTGCATTCGCTGGCGTGGAAGATCCGATGGTCGATTGCCTGAGCGACAGCAACGAGCGGCGGATCAGCGGCTGCTCTGCCTTGATCGATACACCCGGGCTTCCTGATGCTGAGCGTAGCCTCGCCTTTAGCATGCGGGCACTGGCCTACTCGCTGCTGGGGATGTTCGAAAAGGCCATTTCCGATTACGACGTGGCGATTGACATGAAGCCGGATTTCCCGCTGGCGCTCAATAACCGGGCCTGGGCACGTTTCAAGCTTGGCCGCGCGAGCGATGGCATCGAGGATGTCGAGCGGGCGTTGGCGTTGGCTCCGGGCAGTCCGTACGCCCTCGATACCCGAGCCCACATCCGCCAAGCCATGGGCGACACCGAAGCCGCTTTCCGCGACTACGATCTGGCCATGCGCAGCGGAGGCGAACGGATTGTGCGGATGTACCAGTGCGGTCTGCGCTCACAGGGATTGTATTTCGGCGCCGTCGACGGGAGCTATTCACCGGCCCTGCAGCAGGCGATGCGGACGTGCGTTGGAAATCGCCATTGCGAGCCACTTCCGTCGGACTCGGATTGCCGGCCTGAAGTCTCCTGACCTGGCTCAAGGCGGGACGAGTTCGACGGCTGCAAATTGCTGCATTGCATAAGATATTATTCGCTTTGGCGCATCTTGACGCAGGGGAATTGCTCTCCCATGGTGCGCGTCCGGCGAGTCGAGGACCACTCTGTCGGCTATGAAAAACAAAAGGTCCAAGTCTAGGGAAGAATCCCGGGGCGGGGGGATGCGGGATCGTATCGCCCCGCCTACTAGCATCCAAGCTGGGCTGTGCACGACGCGCCAAGCGCGAGGGCATGCCACGAGGGCGTCGCAAACGACGGCGATGGTCGGCGCCGCGGCGTTCCGCAAGCCGCTTCAGCGGACGGGGATGAAGCTTGGCGCACGACGAACAGCTACCTGCGCAGAGGGACTCTAGCGCTGCCTCGCGGTTGCCCGTGGTGGCGTTGCTGCTGTGGGGGTTGCTTGCTGTCGTCGTGCCGATTTTCGCGCAGGCATTGAACCTCGTCGACGTGTTCGCCTTCCCGCTCGGCTATTTCATGATAGCCCAGGGATCGGTGATTGGATTTTTGATCATCGGCTTTGTTTCGGCGCATCGGCAGGACCGCCGCGACGCGCGCCGCTCGGCGGGCGGCTGATATGCCTCTCGACGGGCTCAATGCTGCGCCGAACAGATCACGTGCCGCCTGGGCGCTCGGCACGTTCGCGCTTTTCTTTGGGATTGGGCTGGCGGCCCTTCTCCTCATCGCCAGGGGTGCCGCGTTCGCCACATGGGGCGACGGCGGCTATTGGGCCATCGGCATTGCTGCGGCCGGGGCCGTCGCGCTTGCGGCGGGGCTTATGCATCCCCGGATATCCGCGCCAGCGATCGGCGGCATGGCACTGGCCGCCAACACGGTCGGAGCCGCATTTTTCCTGGCGATCCCCGGCGCCATCTATGCTTCCGGGCACGACGGGCTTGCCTATGCGCTGGGGCTGGGTGCCGGCTTCCTGCTGCTGCAACTTATCGTGGCGCCGCGCTTTGCCAGCAGTGGGGCCGTGTCGTTGCCCGGCTTGCTCACGGCGCGTTTCCCAGGGGCGGCGGTTGCTTGGCTATCGATATTCATCGTCTCGGCGTCGATGGTGGCGATGCTTTCTGCCGGGCTGATCGCGGCCGGATTGGCGGGCATGCGTCTCTTGGGCGTTGATTTCACGACTGCCACGGTAGCCGCTAGCGGCGCAATGCTCGCGTGCTTTATCGTCCGCGGCGTCGGCGGCAGCGAGGCGCCCAACAGTGTCCTCTATCCGCTGATGCTCGTTGCCGTAGCGGTGCCGCTGGTGATGCTGTCGGCGGAGTGGTACGGGCTGCCCATACCGCAGCTCGCTTTCGCCAATTCGCTTTGGCAACTGCAGGGCATCGAGGAGAACCTGCTGGAGCAGGACCTCGCCGACCCAGCATTCATGAAGCCGATGCTGACGGCATTCCTTACGCTGTCGCCGATCAATTTTGTCGGCATCGTCCTTGGGATGGCGGCGGGGATCGCAGCATTGCCGAACGTGCTGTCATCGCCGCTCAGCGGGACCTCGCAGCGCGTCGGTCGCCATACGGCGCTGTGGGGCCTCGGCTGTGTCGCGCTGCTGCTGACGCTCGCCCCGGCGCTGGCGACTTACGCCCGACAGACGATGGCGACGTTGATCGCCGATCGCACGCCGGTCGCCGAACTGCCGGGCTGGATATTCACCTACGGTAAGCTCGGTCTCGTGCATGTCTGCGGACAGGCGGCCACCGACGTGGCGACGGTCATGCAGGCCTGTGCGGGCCTGCCCGACGCGAGCCCAGTCTTGCGCTTGCAGGATATCATCGTCGATCAGGACATCGTCGCTCTCGCGCTACCGGAAATCGCCGGGCTCGACGGGGTGCTGATGGGGTTGATGGCGGTGGCGGTGATTGTTGCGGCTCTGATCACCGCGCATGCTCCGTTGAGTATCATCGGCAGCGCTCTGGGCTTTGATGCAAACGACGTGTTCGACGAACACGCCCGCACAGTGCGGCTTGCCTCTTACGCTGTCTCGGGCGCGGTGATCATCGCTGCGACCGCTCTCGCCATTCTGCGCCCTGCCGGTATCATCGACATTGCCACTTGGGCCGTGGTGTTGTCGGCCGTGGGACTGTTCCCGGCCGTGGTTAGCGCGCTCTGGTGGCCGCGGGCCAACGCATGGGGAGCGGCGGCAGGCATGGTCGCGGGTGTGGGGTCGATGATCGCCTATCTCGTCGTTCGCCATTATTTCCCCGTGCCGTTCTATGAGCTGACATCGACGCTATCGAGCGGTGGGCGGATCGGGCTGGAGGCATTCGGCGAACTCAGGGACGCGTGGATGTCGGCTGAGCCGGGCGCGGCGAAGGATGCCGCCTGGCTGGACCTGAGCGAACAGGCGCGGTCGCTTGCCAACTGGTGGGGCATCGAGGGCCCGGCGTCGGCGCTCCTGGCGATACCGATTGGATTTCTGGCGCTGGTTGGCGTTTCGCTGGTGACCCCGGCGCCGCGCCGTGCGGAAACGACGCCGTAAGGCCTCGCGTGATAGCGTGTCGGCATGACCTATGATCTCGCCGTCGTCGGCGGTGGCATCAACGGAGCAGGCATTGCGGCCGACGCGGCGGGGCGCGGCCTTTCCGTTTTGTTGATCGAGAAGGCCGACCTCGGCGGGGCGACATCCTCGGCGAGCTCGAAGCTCATTCATGGTGGCCTGCGCTATCTGGAGCACTTCGAGTTCCGCCTCGTCCGGGAGGCGCTCGAGGAGCGCGAGGTGCTGCTGGCCAACGCCGGGCATATCATCTGGCCGCAGCGGTTCGTGCTGCCGCAAGTTGCCGGCGGACGTTCATCGCTCATGCTGCGCGCAGGTCTGCTGCTTTACGACAACCTCGGGCGGCGGCGGCAGATTCCGGCCTCCTCC
This sequence comes from Hyphomicrobium sp., assembly GCA_041659545.1. Classification (GTDB taxonomy): domain Bacteria; phylum Pseudomonadota; class Alphaproteobacteria; order Rhizobiales; family Hyphomicrobiaceae; genus Hyphomicrobium_A. The sequence goes on along the minus strand of JBAZYB010000114.1, from coordinate 5,561 downwards.
TCACTCGAACTGCGGCGGGATCCGGCCGGTCTGACGTTGCGCCCCGAGCTGACGCACGGGTTCACCTACTGGGACTGCCGGGTCGATGACGCGCGCCTGGTGGTCCTCAACGCACGCGCGGCGGCAAACCGCGGCGCGGTCGTGGAGACGAGAACCGAGGCCGTCGCGGCTCATCCCGAGAATGATCTATGGCGGATCGCACTGGATCGGGGTGGCACGCGCCGCGATGTGTCCGCGCGAGTTTTGGTCAATGCGGCAGGGCCATGGGTGCGCGGTGTCGGCATGGCTGTCGACGCCCCGCACGCCTCTGCTCCGCTGCGCTTGATCAAGGGCAGTCATATCGTCGTGCCGCGTATTGCCGGCGCGAACGATGCGTATCTCTGCCAGAACGCCGACGGACGGGTTGTCTTCGCCATCCCCTACGAGGAGCGCTTCACGCTCATCGGCACGACCGAGGTGGGCTATGAAGGCAATCCCGCCGAGGTCGCCATCAGCGGCGAGGAGGTAGACTATCTTCTGGCGCTGACGCGGCAGTTCTTCGTCAATCCACCCTCGCGCGAGGAGGTCGTATGGAGCTTTTCCGGGGTGCGCCCGCTGTATGACGAGAATAGCTCGGACGATGCTTCGACTGTCACGCGGGACTATCGCGTCGAATTGAGTGAGGTCGGCGGCGCACCTCTGCTCACTGTGCTCGGCGGCAAGCTGACCACCTACCGGCGGCTTGCCGAGGCGGCGCTTGCCAAGCTGGCGCCGCGCTTTCCGACGATGGGGCGGCCGTGGACTGCGTCGAGCCCGCTGCCGGGCGGGGATCTCGGTGACGGCGGTCTTGCGGGATACATCCGCGATCTTTGTCGCCGGCGGCGCGGATTTGAAGCTGCGTACCTGGGACGGCTGGCGCGTCGCTACGGCACGCTGACGGAGGACGTGCTTGGCGATGCGGAGAGCGTCGGAGATCTGGGCGCGGCTCTAGGCGGCGGATTGTGGGAGCGCGAGGCTCTATATCAGCGCGAGCACGAATGGGCGCGCGAGCCGGATGATGTTCTCTGGCGGCGAACGAAATGCGCGCTGCACATGGATACGGCGCAGAAGATCGCCGCGCACGAAGCGCTCACGCGGATACTCTGATGGATGTCAGTTTGGACTTCGAGACTTCGTGAGCCTGATCTCGTCAGCCGGGGCTCGTCAACCGGGGCTGGGTGGCCCGTAGGCCTGAGACTCTGGGGCCGGCTTCATGATGATGTCCGGTGCCGACCAGGGGCCATGCATGTCGATTGTCTGGCGCGGCAGCAGTTGGATAGCGGCGGTCGCCGCCGGATCACCGTCGCCCTGACTGGCGGGCGTGGCGAGATCGCCCAGGGTCAGATGCATGTCCAGGCGCTGATCGAGCAAATTGATGGTGCCTTCCGCCTTCAGGGCGCGTTCGCCCGACGCAGCCTCGGCCGTCTGCGCGCTTGCAACGCCGTTGGCGACGATGAACCGCGTATCCAGCCTGTCGACGGAGATGGCGCGGCCGGAAATCTCCTGCCAGTTGAGCGGCACTTCAGACGTTGAGACAGGGGCGGCGAGTGTATTGATGTCAAGGCCGACGCGGCCGCCGTCGGGCAATGTGGCGCACAGCTTCCCGTTAAGGGACTTCAGAAGGCTGTCACCCGTATTGCCGGTCGCCGCCAGATCGATGGTGACGATGCCATGGCCCTGCACGGTCGGATGTCCAAACACCCACTGCAACGTGCGTCCGATATCGGGGGCCTCGAACTTGACCTGCATTGCGTAGTTGGGATTGGCGCCGCTCATGTCGATGCGCATCTGCCCGCCACCGCGCGTGCCGTCGCTGAATTCCAGTTCGGCGATGTCGGCGAGCATCTTGCCGTTGCGGAGCGACACCGTCGCGGCGCTGCGCCCAATGGTGGTGGCCGGCAGGGTGACGGTATCTGAGGAAATGCGCAGGTCGGCGTCGACGGCCTGTATGAGAGGGAACTCCAGTCCGCTGGCGTTGCGCACGGCGGAGAGAATGCTGTCTGGGCCAGACTGGGGATCGTCCTGCTTGAGATAGCGGGTCAGATCCAGTGCCTTGAGGCCGAGCGTGCCTTCGACAGCTGGTCTTGCTCCGGAGAAGTTGACCGACAAAGTGCCGGACGCTTCGTTGTCGTCAAGGGTAATGGCTGCATTTTGAAATGCCACCGTGCGGTTGACCCATTCGAGCTGCCCCTTCGTGCGAAAGGCTCCGAAGCTGGAGCCGCTGGGCCAGTTGACGCCCAGCCAACGCGCCGTGGATCGGAGATCGGGTGAACTGATCTCGGCCAGCGGTGAAAGCAATTGCGGGCTATCACCCATCATTAGTCGACCATCCAATGTGGCCGTGATGGGTTTGCCGGAGAACGAGGCCGAAAGCGGCCTGGACATCCCCTGCGTGTCGAGGCTGACCCCGAGCGTGGTGTCAAAGTTTATCGTCTCGCCGTGGAAGTCGAACGACCCGACGGCGCGGATCGCGCCATTCGGCTGCGTCGAGATGGAAGCAATCACATTCTCGAGTTCGACAAGGGAGTCGTCCGACATCTTGATGCGGACAGTGCTGTCACGCACGGCAAGGCCGTCGAATTGCATTGTCTGCATGGCCTTGAGCAGAGGGGCCACTTCACCGGAGTTTTTCTCTTGCGAGAAGGTTGGTTCGCGGGTGGAGAAATCTGCTGTGAAGGTGGCGTTCTCCAGCGTCATCTGCGGACCGCTGCCGGTGATCAGCATGGCGATCATCTGGCCGCCGCGGGCAAGGCCGGTGCGGCTAGGAGGCACGGACAGCGTACCACTTTCGAGTTCGATCGTTGGGCCGCTCATCAGGCGGATCGGCGCGCTGAGGCTATAGCTGTTGCTGGCGGCGGCGAGCACGGCTCCGGTCTGCAGCACCAATCGATGATAACGATCAGAGATTACGATGGGTGCGGCAAGAAGAATGACGAGGAAGCACGAGATGGCGAGCGTCCAAGTGGCGCGTCGCATCTTTTGCTTCGGGCGTTTCATGGATCTCTGCCACCTCAGCACACGCCACCCAGTGTAATCGCGCAAGTGCCACCCGCTGGCTTGCCGATGCGAGACCCCGCCCCTACTCGGATGCACTAGTCTTAAGGGCGGCTCTGCTGCGGTGCAAGCAGCGAGCCTGCATCGCGAGCCAAGAGTGACGAATTTTCTTAATGGCCTCATTCATATCGTGTGTGTCGCGATATGGCGAGACGAGGCGTGGCGCTGCTCACGGGTTTCGATGGCTGCAGACGCAAATACGTGTGGAGAGCGCATGCGCTTCAACGTGATGCTATCCAATCTGGTGTGGCCAAATCCTGGCATAGCGGTGGAGCGGCTCGGCTTGCACCTCCGCGCCTCGTCGTGCACTTTGCCGAAGGATTGGGCGCAGCCGGGGAAAAGAGCATCACGGTGAGGCAGCCTTTCATTATCGGCGGGTTGGCGGTCAAGCCTGGCGAAAGACGGCTTGTCGATCTGCCAATCTCGAAGCTTTCTAATCACGCGCCCGTCACACTGCCCGTGCATGTTCTGCACGGGGCACAGCCCGGCCCGACGATGTTCGTCTCAGCGGCCATTCATGGCGATGAGCTCAACGGCGTGGAAATCATCCGGCGGCTGCTGCGGACGCTGGCGCCGGAGAGCATCAACGGCACGTTCTTATGCGTGCCGGTGGTGAACGTCTTCGGCTTCATTAGCCGCTCGCGCTATCTGCCCGATCGCCGCGATCTCAATCGATCTTTTCCCGGCTCTGCGAACGGCTCGCTGGCAGCACGCTTGGCGCATCTGTTCCTGACTGAGATCGTCAAGCGCTCGCAGGTCGGCATCGATCTCCACACGGCAGCCATTCACCGGATCAACCTGCCGCAGATCCGCTGCGTATTCCGCAAGCGGCCAAGGGTGCAGGAGCTGGGCCGGGCTTTCGGGGCCGAAGTGATGCTGGAGAGCCCGGAGCGTCCGGGATCGCTGCGGGCGGCGGCACGCGCGGCTGGCGTCGACGTTCTCAGCTACGAGGGCGGCGAAGGGCTTCGGTTCGATGAGTTTGCCATTCGCGCCGGCGTCGACGGCATCACGGCGGTGATGCTGAAGATGGGCATGCTGGAGATGGCCGACGGGGTGGAGCCGCCGATCGAGCGCGGTGCGCCGGTGCTGATCAATGCCTCGAGCTGGCTGCGCTCGCCGGAGGGCGGCGTGTTTCGCACCACGAAGCGCATCGGCGACGGTGTCAGCGAGGAAGAGGTTGTTGGCTACGTGGCCAATCCATATGAGGATGTGGCGGTGGAAGTGCGGTCTCCCCGTCGCGGCATCATCATCGGGCGAACGACGCTGCCGATCGTCAATATGGGCGATGCGCTGCTGAATATCGGCTGGTCGGAGGAGCTGTCCGACCGCGCCTCGCCGGAGCGTGAATTCTACGACGAGCCGGCCGAAGAGATCGACATCAACGATTGAAGTCGTTTCGGACCAGGTTGGGAACGCGCGTTTCGCGCGACGATCCGGCATGCACACTTCGTCGGATAATGCTCTAGCCGCGTTCGGTGCCGCCGGGTCTGCCGCCGGCGATCGCCTCGTGCAGCAGCAGGACGGGTACGAGCCCGACGAGCACGATCGTCAGCGCGGCGAGCGAGGCCTGCTCAAGCTGCTCAATGGCAGCGAAGGAGTAAACGCTCGTCGCCAGCGTCTCGAAGTTGAAGGGACGCAACAGGAGCGTGGCGGGCAGCTCCTTCATGCAGTCGACGAACACCAGCAACGCCGCGGCGCCGAGTGGGGCCACGAGCAGCGGCAAGTGCACACGCCAGAGCGATGAGAACGCTGTCTCGCCGAGCGTGCGTGCGGCTGCATCAAGGTTTGTCGATACGCGCTCCAGGCCCGCTTCGATGGGCGCGAGAGCGACAACGAGGAAGCGGATCAGGTAGGCGAGCGTAATGGCGAACAGCGATCCGGAAAGGACAAGTCCCGTCGAGACGCCGAACGTCGCGCGCATGAAAGCGTCGACGCGGTTGTCGATGCCAGCGAGCGGAATGAGCAGGCCGATGGCGAGCACCGTTCCGGGAACTGCATAGCCGAGCGAGGTCAGGCGCGTGGCAGTACGCACAAAGCCGTTGCCGGCAATGCGGCGCGCATATCCCAGTGTGAGGGCTACACACACGGTGACGGCGGCACCGACGAAGGCCAGCGCGAGGGTGTTGCGCGCTGCCGGCAGGAAGCCGCTCGACATGGCGCCATCGAGATGGGTCGCGGCGTCGGGGATGATGACCGCCAGGGGGACGAGGAAGCCAAAGACGAACGGCAGCGCGGCGAGCGTTGTGGCGGTGGCGGCCTGCCAACCTGAAAGTTCCTGGAAGGGGATAGCCCGATAGCGCCCGGTCGTATTGTGGGTACGCGCTCCCTTGCGCGCGGCGCGTTCGGCGGCAAAGAGGCCGACGAGGAGCAGCAGCATGACCGTCGCGATCTGCGCTGCGCCGCCAATGTTAGAGCGCTGCACCCAGGTCGCGTAGATGCTCGCCGATAGCGTGTCTATGCCGAGATACTGCACTGCGCCGAGATCGTTG
>JBAZYB010000113.1:11776-13154 GCA_041659545.1 Hyphomicrobium sp. | reverse complement strand
TGGGAACAGGGGTTCGAGTCCCCTACGGGGCGCCATCCTTTTTCTAAGCTATTGATTTCTTTGGTTGAGTTGGGGCCACTTGTCCCAACCCGTAGCCCACCGATTCCCAACCCTTCCGAACGACCTGGGAACGGAATGACCAACCGCTCACGTGCCAGTCGGTCGATGGCAGAACGCGCCAGTTTCCTCTGCCTGGCAGCGCGTGCATAGCGCGCGACCTCCTCAAGGCTGGCGTGGCCGGTGTTGGCGGCGATCTCGTTCGCCGACTCGCACATGCGCTGCCCCTGAGCGTGCTGCCTTCCTCGACGCCAGTACGGCGCCGCCCTATCGGCGGCACGGCACGATAAGATCTACGTCGCCAGAGCATGATCCCGAGTTAGGCGAAGGCGCGCGTCTTCAATGGCACCATGCTCGTCGACAAAACCGATGCTCGCGCGGCGTCGGCGCGCTGACATGCGAACGGCTGGGCGACCCGCCAATTTCGCACTCCGGCCCCTCTATTCAACATTCAACTGGTCAGCCGCCTCTACGGACATCGTTCGTCGTGACCACCGACCTCGCCTTCGGGGGAGTGGCTGCGTGCGCCCGTCGATCTAACGCCGGCAGGGCTCCACGCGACAGCGGAAATGGCGCGACGTCAGCAGAACAGATAAGGAGCTTCGACGTGGCGAAGCCCCTTATCCATACTGTCGTGCGCTTAACGGCAGTAGCGACGACCCCGACGATAGTAGCAGTCGTCGTTGTCGGAGTTGGCAATGGCCGCGGCGGCGGCCGCACCAAGGATGCCAAGTGCAATCCACTTGCCGTTGCGATAATGACCGCGACCACGGTGTCCGTGGTTATGGGCGTGATGATTTCCATAGTGGCGTCCGCGCCCGGGGTCTGCCGAAGCCGTCGAAACTATCGTGGTTGTGGCTAGAGCGGCGGCAAGCGCCATCGTTGCGATGTTTTTGCTCATGATCTCTCCGGGAATAAAGGTCAAAGGGTCTTTGATTTGGGCGCCCGTTGAAGGTTCAACGCTGGGCCAGCGCATAAGTTCAGATCATTTGATGCGATGTTTCTGCGTAGCGCACACGCGTCAACAGCGTGCAGGCCGCACGCGGTGCGGACGCGACGTCGTCCTTGCGGTAAACGGCAAGCCTTCCGGCACCATGCTGCGACTACGCCCTGTTAGGCGGTCCCCACCGTCGAGCACGCGCGGCTAGGTGCGAAGGAATTCAGGTGATCCGGTAGTTTACGGGGCGAACCCGGCCAGGATTGGCGGCGCGCCGCACATGGAATTCGCAATACGAATGGCCGGCGAGCTTCGGCTTGCCGCAGTAGTGGAAGTCGGGAAGCTGGGGGTCACCGGTCGGCCAACGACAGTGGTTGGGCAAGA
>JBAZYB010000113.1:0-11766 GCA_041659545.1 Hyphomicrobium sp. | reverse complement strand
TCGCTCGTTCAGCGGAATGACGATGTAGTCCAGTGCCACAGGTCTAGGAGGGCTTTTCAAAGTATCCATCGGCGATCTTAGCACGTATCTCGCCTTCCGCGGTGTTAATGAGCACCAGATGCAGATGCGGCTAAGAGAAGCCTGTGGCAAGAGAACCGTGCGCTCCCAGCCAACTACCGCATGTTGCCTGCATAGACACCGCTCAGGAACTTGGACCAATCCTCGGCCTTCACATGAAGGACATTGGTCAGCGATTGCTGCATCGTCACGCCGTGGCCTTTTACGACGATCTTCCCATCTGTGGCGTCAACGGTGATCACATATTCGCGGAGTTGACCCACGCCATCGCTCAACGTCAGATTGGCTGCCAGCAGCTTTCCGGCGCCCGGCTGAGGGTTCGGTTGCAATCGAAACTCCTCGGTGCGCCCGCCCCTTTGGATCGCCGCGTTTGCGCTTTTGATCTCTTCCTGGAGCATCTCCTCGGCGATGGTGAAAGCGCCCTTCACCTTGATCTCCAGCTCGTGGATCTGCCTTTTAGCCGCGGCATCGGCGGTCGCCCTTGCAGCGTCCGCCGCGTTTCGCTCGGCTATGATCTTTTCGATCTCATGCGGCGTGTCAGTGTCTGCCACGGTGCGTTCCTCGTCCAAAATCGTTGAGTGTGTCTGACGGCCAATAGGCTAAGCGGATACCTAAGTCACGCGCGTGGTCGCGCGCGCAAGGTGCGCCGGCAGTGGCTTTGCTACTCATTAGCGCCTACCGTGCTCATATGGACCAGAACAAAACCTGCCTCGAAAGAGCGTTCGAGCTTGCGAAGTCGGGAGAGTTCGCTGATCTCGCCATGTTGGAGCGCCGTCTTCGCGACGAAGGATATTCGTCCGGCCAACTATCAGGTCCGTCGCTGAGGCGGCAGATGCGGACGTTGCTGGCAGAGGCTGCAAAAACGCCAATTCCGAGCGTGCCAACCTGTTAGCACGAAACAACAACAGCCCGCAGGCGTTTAAGCCGCAAAAGGGAGCAACCGATGCCGAAGCCGAAGCCCGACGAGGAAATGCCCGACGTAGAATTGCCCGACGTCGACGGCGAGGAAGATCTCGGTACGCGGCCTGCCGAGCCCGTTCAAACGGACTCCAATGACCTTCCGACGGCCGATGCCAACGGCGACTCTGACGATGAGCGCGACGACGAGAATCAGGCTGTGCCCGATCCTGCTTGATAACACACTGCTGAACCGGGAAGCGGACGAGCGGCGGGGCGGGGCGTCTACGTTGCCGGCGCACCCTCGTAGATGTCTTCCTCCTGGGCGTTGTGGATCCGAACCAGGGCTTCGATCGAGCCGATGACCCTTTGGGCGTCGCGTACGAGGTATTTGTCGGCATCTTCAGCGCGCAAGCCTTGTGCGAGTCGCGCCAGCAGCCTCGCCTGATGGAGGATCTCGCGGTGCGCGCGGCTCATCGCAGAGAGGCCGGGAGTAGCGGTTATCAACTTTGTCAGCTGCGGGTAAAGAACCGTCTCGTCCTCGCGTTCGTGCGCAACAACGTTCTGTTCGACTATTGTGTGCGCGCTGAGGATGAGGTCCACCGCGTGTTGACCGAGCGCATCATCGAGCGCGTCCGACATGGAGCGCAACTTGTCGAGCTGCCGCTCGAGAACACGGTGCTCCTCGCCCAGTAAGCGGGCCATTTGGCTCGACAAGCCTTGGTAGCGTGGTCGCCAGCCCGGCTTCAGGGCTCGCAGGGCATTGAGGATGACGGCCACGTCGATTGCCTCCTGGGTCAGCGCGCCAACCACCGGCGTGAGCCAGCCAAAGGCGGCAAAGCCCATGGCGACGCCCGATAGGCTCATGCCGGCGACGATGCTTTGAACGGCGATTTTCCGCGCCCGCCGCGCAATGACGACCGCTTCGGACACGCGATCGAGCCTGTCGACGATGATCACCACGTCGGCTGCCTCGGACGAGGCGCTCGCACCGCGGGCGCCAAGGGCGACACCGACGTCTGCTGCGGCGAGCGCTGGGGCGTCGTTGATGCCGTCGCCCACCATTATGGTCGGGTGCTGACGCCTCTCCGTGACGACGGCATCCACCTTGTCAGAGGGAACGCGGTCCGACAGCACCGCATCTATGTTCAGGGCGGCGGCGATCGTCTCGGCAGCGTCGGCGTGATCGCCGGTCACCATCACGATACGGGCGACTCCGGCCGACCGAAGTGACTGCACCGCGCGTGGGGTCTCTTTGCGCAGCTCGTCGGCGAGGAGCAGCGCGCCCACGACGCGCTCATCTACGGCAACGAACACGCTGAGAGCGGATCTCCAGGACGCACGGCGCAGAGCGCGCGCGGCCCACTCTTCCTGGCGATGCGTTCCGTAGACGAGCTGGTGCGACCCGACGCGAATCTTGCGCCCGCCGACGACGCCCTCGAGCCCCGAACCCATCACCTCATGCACCTGCTGGGGCATCTGCAGGACGAGGTCCCTCGCACCCGCGGCGGAGACGATCGCCGCAGCCACAACGTGCTGCGAGGCTTGTTCCAACGACGCGGCGAGCCGCAGGACTTCGTCGGCGTCCTCGTTGGGGGCGGTTTCGACGGCGATCAGACGCGCGCCGCCGACGGTGAGAGTGCCTGTCTTGTCGAACAGAACGGTATGAGCACGCGCCAACGCATCAAGAGGCGCTCCGCCTTTGATGATGATGCCCCTGCGCGCGGCCTGAGATACTCCGGCGATGAAGGCGACGGGGGCGGCGAGTATCAGCGGACATGGCGTGGCGACGACAAGCACGGCGAGGCCGCGCACGGGATCTCCCGATAGGGCCCAGGCAAGCCCGGCAACGATCATCGTTACTGGGAGCAGCAATAGAGCGTAGCGATCTGCCAGCCTGACAAAGGGCGCTTTGGCGGTTTGGGCTGCTGTGACGAGCCGGACGATGCCGGCATAGGTGCTTTCTTCGGCCGTGGCCGTGGCAACGATCTCGAAGGTGTCGCCGGCGTTGAGCGTGCCGCTACGGGCGCTCTCCCCCGACTTGCGGGTCACCGGGATCGGCTCCCCGGTGAGGGCAGATTCATCGAGCACCGCTTGTCGCGAGGCGATTAGTCCGTCGACCGGCACGATCTCGCCGGCCCTGACAAGCATAACGTCGCCGATCTTCACTTTGCGGACGTCGACATCCGAGACTGAATCGTTCTTACGCAGGTGCGCCAGGCGAGGGGCGCGGTCGACCAGCGATTTCAGATTGTGCTCCGCGCGGGCGACGGCGTAGTCCTCGAGAACGTTGCCGCCCGCGTACATGATGGCAACGACGATGGCAGCCAGCGATTGATCAAGCGCGAGAGCCGCGCTCATCGCCAGCAGGGCAATAGCGTCGACGCCCATGCGCCCGGCGCGCAAATCGCGCACGATCGAGACGGAAAGTGCGATGACAACGGGGATCGTCGCTGCGGTCCAAATCCAGCCGGCAACAGCGTGGTGCCCGGCCAGGACCGCGATCACTCCCGACGCAAGGCCGAGCAATGCGATGGCGAGGAGCGAGCGCTTGGCAAGTCGTTCGTCGATCATGCGTTGATCAGCCCATGAGAGTGGCCATCGGCCCGGTGGGCAAGCAATAGCATGGTCTATCTGACGCGTGGCGCTGCCTGCGCCTCATGGGGATGCCGCCGCAGCGGCATCCCCATGCGTGCATGGGAAGATGTTGGCTAAGCCTCGATCTTCTCTCCCGTGGGAAGGCTCCGCAGTCGCTTGCCGGTGGCGGCAAAGACGGCGTTGCACAGGGCCGGGGCGAACGGCGGCACGCCAGGCTCGCCCACGCCTGAGGCGTGGTGCGGCACGTTCTGCTCGATAATGGCAACATTCACCTTCTGCGGGAAGTTGGCCATCCGCGCTACCGCGAAATCACCGAAGTTCGACTGTTCGACGCGCCCATCCTTGAAGGTAATGCCGCTATACATGGCCGTCGACATGCCCATGACGGCGGCGCCTTCGATCTGCGAGCGGATGCGCTCGGGATTGATATGGAAGCCGCAGTCGATTGCCGTCGTCACCTCGGGCACGCGGATGGTGCCATCGTCGTCGATCGCAACGTGTACCACCGTTGCAACGTAGGTGACGAACGAGCGGTGCACGGCGATGCCGAGGCCCTGACGCTCGGGCAGCTTTTTGCCCCAGCCGGCCTTCTCCGCTGCCACGTTGAGCACGTTCTTCAGGCGCGCGGTGTCGATGGGGAATTCAGGATACGGTTCGCCGTAGTTCCAGAAGTCCTCCGGCATACCGGCGCCCTTGACGTCGATGATCCGGTCAGGACCGATCAACTCGATGAGCAGCTCCTTGGGATCTCGCCCGAGCTTGTGGGCCAGCTCCGACACAAACGATTGAACCGCGAAAGCGCGCGGGATGTTCGATACGGAGCGGAACCAGCCGATGCGGGTATGGGCGAAGGCCGGCCCGTTCTCGCAGCTGATGTTGGGGATGTCGAACGGCATGTCGACGAAGCCCATGCCGTGCTCGATCTTGAACTGATAGCCGGTGTCCTCGGCGAACGTGGAGACGATGGACGGTGCCACGGAACGGTGCCGCCAGGCGGTCACTTTGCCGGCCTTGTCGAGCGCCGCCTCGATCCGCTCGACGGATGTGGTGTGATAGAAGGCGTGCTGCAGGTCGTCTTCGCGAGTCCATTGGACGCGAACCGGCGCGCCACCCATCTTTTCAGAGAGCTTGACCGCCTCGATTGCGAAGTCGCACTTGGATTTTCTGCCGAAGCCACCGCCGAGCAACGTGACATGCACGGTCACGTTTTCGATCGGTACGTTCATCGCTTTGGCAATGTCCTCGCGGGTCCCGTAGGGACTCTGCACGGGGGCCCACACCTCGACTTTGCCGTCGACGATACGCGCCAGTGCGACGGGAGGCTCCATCGACGCCTGGGCGACGTGGTCTTGGACATACTCGGCCGCAAACACCTCCGAGGCAGCGGCAAAGGCAGCGTCGGCGTCACCTTGCGTGCGGATCGCTTTTCCGGGCTTGCGTGCGGCGGCAAGCATCTCCTCGCGATACGCGGGCGAATTGTAGACCGCGTGCGGTCCATCATCCCACTCGACCACCAGCTTGTCGCGCCCCTGCAGGGCCGAATATGTGGAGGCGGCAATGATGGCGATTCCGCCCAGCGGGGCGAACTTTGCAGGCGCCTTCCATTCCCCATCCATTTGATGCACGGCCTCGACGCCTGGCACCTTCAAGGCGTCGGCGGCGTCAAACTTCTTGACCTTGCCGCCGACAACGGGTGGGCGAGCAATGACCGCGTACTTCATTCCAGGCAGGCGCACATCTGCGCCGTAGATAGCTTTGCCGACGGTGATGTCGTGCAGGTCGACGATCTGCGTCGTTCCCTTGCCCATGTAGCGAAATTCGCTCGGCTTCTTGAAGACGAGCAGATCGCGACCGGGGGCGGGCATGGCCATGGCCATGGCGGCAAGTTCGCCGAAGCCGAGCTTCTTATTCGTCTCGGCGAGCGATCCGTCGGCGCTCTTGGAGAGCAGGACCACCTCGTGATTGATTGCTTTGCACAGTGAGCGGTCGACGTTCCAGTGCGCAGCGGCGGCGGCTTCGAGCATGAAGCGCATCGCTGCGCCGCATTCGCGCATCGGCTGGATGAAATGCCTGATGCTGCGCGAGCCATCGGTGTCCTGGTTGCCGTAACGCGGCTCGTCACCGGGTGCCTGGATGACGTGTACGCGCGACCAGTCGGCCTCCATCTCGTCAGCGACGACCATCGGCAGGCTGGTCCTGGCGCCAGTGCCCATCTCGGAGCGATGGGCGACGATGGTGACGCGGCCATCTGCATCGATCGCCACGAAGACGTGCGGGTCGTTGACAACCCCATGCGGCATACCGGCGGCGCCGGTCGGATAGGCATCGAAGGCGTTGGCAGCGCCGGGTACGACCTGGAGTGCCAGCACCAGTCCCGATGTCTTGAGTGCGCCGCCGAGGAACGAACGGCGGCTGACATTTTCGATGATGGCGCGGGTGGCTAGCTTGGCCGACGGCCGAGATTGTTCGTCGAAATAGTGCAACATATCAGACTCCTCCCGCCGCGCTGCGTACCGCCGCGTGGATGCGCTCGTAGCAACCGCACCGACAGATATTGCCCGTCATATCGTCGACGATCTCCGTATCGGTCGGTGCGCGATTTTTGGCGAGTAGCGAAGCCGCCTGCATGATTTGTCCGGCCTGGCAGAACCCACACTGGGGCACGTTCAACTCCCGCCAGGCCTTTTGCACCGGATGGTTGCCGTCGGGGCTCAGTCCCTCGATCGTGGTCACCTTTTTGCCCGATGCTTCGCTAACCGCCGTCAGGCAGCCACGGACGGCCTCGCCATCCAGGTGGACCGTGCAGGCTCCGCAAAGGCCGGCGCCGCAGCCATATTTTGTGCCCGTGAGGCCCAAGTCATCGCGGACGAACCAGAGGAGCGGCGTATTTGGGTCGCCATCGAACTGATAGTCTTTTCCATTGACGCTGATGGTGAGCATGGCTGTCCTCTATGCATTCTCGCTTGCGATGGGCTTGCCGTCGCCGCTCGTCGTTGTGTTCAAATGGTGTCTCCCCTACGGGAAGCGAGATCGGTTAGCCGCCATCGGCGTGCCCGGTCAGTCCGGCGGCGGGCTCTTCTGCCGGTCTCTCGCCGTTGCTGTAGGTGGCGCGTAGCAGATCAAAGCAGCGCCTATCGGTGTCCACCTATTCTAGCATAGTGTTTTGGGCCGGTCGCCCCAACGAAGGGCGGATACGGCCCTGGGTTGGTCCTGTGCATTGGCTAACGAATGTCGGTCCGCTGGACGATTTTTCAATGCCCTTGACGTGCCGCCTTCCAGAGGTGCGGCCAATGGGCCACGAACAGTGTCGATCAGTCATCGATGATGATGAGTTGCACGCTCTTGGGCCCGTGTGCCGGCCGGACGATCGTGCCGCCCACATCGGCGGTGCGTGAGGGGCCCGAAATCACATTCACGCTGCGGGGCCATGCTGCGGCGCTGACATCCATCCGGCGCCAGACATCCTCGGGATACCTGACGACGTCCGAGGCGTGCAGCACCACCACGTGAAGGTCGGGCAGGAAGTTCAGCGTCGTCGGGCTGTCTGCGCCCGACCGCATGACGATGCTGCCCGTCTCCGCGATTCCCGCATAAGCCAAAGTCACGCTCAAGCGTTCGACCGGTCGCCCGGCGCCGCGGTTGATTGTCCATTCCGGTGGCCAACCGACATGGTCAAGCGCCTGCGCCACGCTGATGTCGGGTGTTTCGTCGGCGGGTAGAAGTGCGCGAATAGCGGGGACGAGGAGTTGCATCGAGGCGATGCGCTCGAGGGTAAAATGATTGGCCAACGACTTGGCGATGAACCGGGGCAGGAGATCGCCGTCGAAGTGCACAGCTGGCCCGGCGGGGCGCATGGCCATTCGTTCATCGAGGGCTGCGTTGTCAGCTTGCGCGTGGGGGCGGTCGCTGAGCGCCGAACGAATCCGAGCCAGGATCTCTTCGCGTCCCAACACTTACCTCTGTCTCTTGGCTTTGGCCCAGGCGGCGTGGAAAGTGGTTGCTTGCGGAGCGGGCATGTCGCGGTCGTCGGTCCACCCGGAAGCCAGCGGCAGACGATGGAAGCGCCCGCGGGATCGTCCGGCCAGGCCGGCGAGGGCGACGATGAGTTTTGTCAGCCGATGATAAAGAACGGGCCGCGTCGCCAGCCACGCCCAGGCCGTGATGCCCCAGCGAGACTTGCCGCGGATGAAGCCTTCTTCCCACTGCTCGTGCCGCAGCCGCCGGAGCAAATCCGGCAGCGGTATTTTTACCGGACAGACCTGCTGACAGCGCCCGTTGAGCGTGCATGCGTGGGGCAGTTCTTGCGCCTTATCGTGTCCGGAGATCATTGGCATCAGCACGGCGCCCATTGGCCCGGGATACACCCCGCCGTAGGCGTGTCCGCCCACCGACAGATAAACCGGGCAATGGTTCATGCAGGCTCCGCAGCGGATGCAGCGAAGCATGGGCCGAATTGCACCGGCCAGCATCTTGGTACGGCCGTTGTCGATGAGGACGACATGGTACTCCTCGGGGCCGTCGAGGTCGTCGGGGCGGCGAGGACCGGTTGCGTAGGTGACGTAGCTGGTCACATCCATGCCGAGCGCGCTGCGCGCCAGCAGGCGCAGAAGGACCGCCGTGTCGTTGAGGGTCGGCACGACCTTTTCAATGCCGGCAGTGACAATGTGCACGCGCGCCAAAGTCGACGTGAGATCGCCGTTGCCCTCGTTGGTGACGATGACGTTCGATCCTGTCTCGGCCACCAGAAAGTTGGCGCCGGTGACGCCGACGTCTGCGGCGAAGAACTTGCTGCGCAACACTGAACGGACCTGGCCAATCAGTTCGGCGGCGTCCTCGACGCGTTCGGTGAATCCGTACCGCTGATGGTGCTCGTGAAACAGGTCGGCGATCTGGCGCGTGGTTTTGTGGATCGTCGGCATGACGATGTGGCTGGGTGCTTCTTTGGCGAGCTGGACGATGTACTCGCCGGCGTCGGTTTCCAGCACCTCGAGTCCGTCTGCCTCGAGTGCGGCGTTGAGACCGATCTCCTCGGACACCATGGATTTTCCCTTGGTGACGGTCTTGGCGCCGACGCGGTGACAGATGTCGCGCACGATGCGGCAAGCTTCTTCGGCATCGTTTGCCCAATGGACATGCCCGCCGCGCTTTACGACTTCGGCCTCATAGCGGAGCAGGTAGTGGTCGAGATTCGCCAGCGTGTGGTCTTTGATGGCGGCTCCTGCCTCGCGCATCGCTTCGAACTCAGGCAGCTCTGCAACCGCGCGTGCACGGGCGGCGACGAAGCCATCCTTGAGGCTGGCGATGGAGCGCTGCAGGTTGGCGTCCGCCAGTGCCTCGGAAGCGCGGTCCCGGAAGCCGTGTGCTCGAGCGCCCATTAGGCCTTCTCCGCCTTCGGGTCGCCTATTCCTGGGCCGCTGGCCATTCCTGCGAGAACCTCAGCAGCGTGGAACACGCGCGTCGGCTTGCCCAGCCGCCGTAACCGGCCGGCGATGTTCAGAAGGCATCCGATATCCCCGCCAAGGAGCGTGTCGGCGCCGGTCATCTCGATGTTGCCGACCTTGTCAGAGACCATCTTGATGGAGATGTCAGGATATTTGACACAGAAGGTGCCGCCGAAGCCGCAACAGGTCTCGGCGTCTTGCAGTTCGCAAAGCTCCAGGCCGTCGACGTCGGCTAGCAGCTGGCGCGGCTGCGCCTTGATGGCGAGCGTGCGCAGTCCCGCGCAGCTGTCGTGATAGGTCACCTTGCCGGGATAGGTGACGCCATCGAGGTGGACGCCAAGCACATCGGTGAGGAAGGACATCAGCTCGTAGCTTTGCTCTGCCAGCGCCTTTGCCCGGTCGCGCCATTCGGCCTCTCCGCTCAGCATCTCGGGATAGTCGTTACGGATGGTGGCCATGCACGAGCCGGAGGGGCCGACCACGTAGTCAAATCCGGAGAACGTCGCGATGACCTGTCTGGCGATGCGCCGTGCGGCTTCGGTGTCACCACTGTTGTAGGCCGGCTGGCCGCAGCAGACTTGCATCTGGGGGACCTCGACGATGCAGCCGGCGTCCTCGAGCAGCTTCACGGCAGCAAAGCCGATGCTGGGGCGAAAGAGGTCGACGAGACAGGTGACGAAGAGGGCAACCCGCGGCCGTGCAGTTTCTCCGCCACGTGTGCTGCCGGTTAGGGTCATGAAATTCATCGACCTCGAAACACTGCGCTAGTGAACAAGGAGATTGAAGGGCCAGTAGTAGGCTTGCGCCATCACGAGCAGTCCGACGAGTACGGCCAGGGCGACACTATGGAAGAAGACGAAGCGTAATATCGTTCCTTCGTGCCCGTACCAGCGCGTAGCCGTCGACGCAACGACGATGCTTTGCGCGTCGATCATCTTGCCCATGACGCCGCCAGAGCTGTTGGCAGCCGCCATGAGCGTCGCATTAATGCCGAGCTGCTCGGCGCTGACCTTCTGCAATCCGCCAAAGAGGACGTTCGAAGCGGTATCCGACCCGGTCAATGCGACGCCAAGCCAGCCGATCAGGGTGCCGAAGAACGGATAGAACCAACCGGTGTTCGCCAGAGCCAAGCCGAGCGTCGCGTCGGTGCCCGCGTACCGTGTGACGAAGCCGATCGCCAACATGCCGGCGATCGTCATGAGAGAGTAGCGAACCTGATAAAGACTGCGCAAATATATGCGCATCAGACTGATCGGCCCGAAGCCCAGCAGCAATCCGGATAGCAGTCCGGCAAGAAGGATGCCGGTGCCAGTCGCCGATAGCGCGTTGAACGTATAGATAGCGCTCTCGGCATGCGGCGTTGCGACGACGGGCGGCATTTTCTGTACGAGTTCGTGCAGGCCGGCGATGGGCAGCTTGTAAATCCAAAGGCCATCGAGGTAGGCCCTGCCCTGCGGGGTTCCCCAGGCAAAGACGAACACGCTGAGCAGAAGCCATGGCATCCAGGCCCGCAGTACCGCGCGTCGCGACGGCGCCGGTGTGCCCGGCTCGACAGTCTCCACCGCTTGGGTCTCGTCGCCTGCCTCCTTCATGACGGTCTTCGGGCGCCAGAAACGCAGGAACAGGGCAAGGGATAGCATTGATACGATGGCGGCGACGATGTCGACGAGCCAGGGGCCGTGATAATTCGAGACCAGGAACTGGGGCACGGCAAACGAAGCGCCGGCAACGAGTACTGGCGGCCAAACTTCAAGCATGCGGCGGAATCCGGCGAACGCCCAGATCAACCAGAAGGGCACGATCAGTGAGAATAACGGCAGCTGCCTGCCGATCATGCCGCTCAGCTCGTGCAGGTCGAGGCCGGTTACGCCGGCGAGCGCAATAACCGGGGAGCCTAGCGCGCCAAAAGCGACCGGAGCCGTATTTGCAATCAGCGACAGGCCGGAGGCGGAAAGCGGCGAGAAGCCGAGACCGATGAGCATGGCGGCGGTCACCGCCACGGGAGTCCCGAACCCGGCGGCGCCCTCGAAAAATGCGCCGAGCGAAAAGGCAATGAAGAGCAGCTGCAGGCGCCGGTCATCCGATATGTTGCGAATGCTTTGCTGGAGCAGCGTGAACTCGCCGTTCTCTTTGGTGAGCTGATAGAGGAAGATCACGTTGAGAATGATCCAGCCTATGGGCAGCAATCCGAACGCGGCGCCGAACGCGGCGGCGCGCGCCGCCATGTCGGGTGGCATTCCATAGCCCAGGGTCGCCACCAAGAGCGCGGCTGCCAGTCCTAGAAGGGCGGCTATGTGCGCCTTCACCTCGAAGAACGCGATAGCGCCCAGCAAGACGACTACCGGTATTGCCGCGGCTCCCGCAGAGAGAAGCATGTTCCCAAAGGGATCATAGACTTGAGACCACACGGCATTCCCCCCGACGGACGGGCTTGCCCTGAGGCGCCCATTCTGTTGGCAACATTGTTAGGCCATGCTGCGTCTAGCGCACAATAGATTGTCTCGAGCTTGCGGCCGCGGCGATGGCAAATGAGACGATGGGCGAGCAGAAGCAGAGGCTCTTCGGGGGCGTGTTCGAAGCGGCGCCAGCGCGCCGGCGGAGGTGCATTTGCGCAGGAGCTTTTCGCGTGACGGCAGAGGCGACCAATGATCAACGCCTGCACTGGCGTTTCATTCCGCGACGCCGCCGACGTCAAGCACGCAGTACAGAATGCATTTTTAACTATCCTGCTCCGGCAGCAGCGGTCCATCGC
>JBAZYB010000112.1:0-13182 GCA_041659545.1 Hyphomicrobium sp. | reverse complement strand
TCGTGAAGGCGCGCGCTGCTCAACTGCGCGCGAAAGGCTCCGCCGCGCTGTCGCGTTTCCTCGATAAGCAGGCGGGGGCGGAAGTGGAAATCCTCATCGAGCAGAGCGGTAACGGACGCACGCGGCAGTTCGCCGAGGTAAGTCTTCCGGTGCGCATCACGGCTGGAGCCATGGTGCGTGCGCGCGTCAGCGGTCACGACGGGCAGAGACTCTGCGGTGAGGTCGTAGCGTGAGCGGCAAAGTACAAAGCAGATTCGGGCGTCTCTGGGGTGGCAAGCACTCCGAAGAACCTGCCCGCGCAAGCGAGCCGGCAGTCGAAGCGCATGCCGCAGTGACCACGGCGGCGCCCGAGGCCGAGCCGCCGGCCAAGGCAAGCTGGTTCAATCGACTCAAGCAGGGCCTGGGCAAGACCTCCACCAAGCTGACCGATGGCATCACCGGCCTCTTCACCAAGAAAAAGCTCGAGGCGGCGACCCTCGACGACCTTGAGGATCTGCTGATCGAATCCGATCTCGGGATCGGCACGGCGGAGAACATCATCGCCGCGCTGCGCAAGGGTCGCTTCGAAAAGGACATCAGCGCCGACGATGTGCGGGCCGTTCTAAAGACCGAGGTCGAACGCGTGCTGGCTCCTGTCGCCAAGCCGCTTGTCGTCGACGGCACCCACAAGCCGCACGTCATCTTGATGGTTGGCGTCAACGGCACCGGCAAGACGACAACCATCGGGAAGCTTGCCTCCCATTTCCGCGCCGAAGGCAAGAAGGTCATGCTCGCGGCAGGTGATACGTTCCGCGCCGCTGCTGTCGAGCAACTGCGCATCTGGGGCGAGCGCACCGGGGCCAGCGTTGTCTCCGGCGCGACAGGCGCCGATGCGGCCGGCCTCGTTTACGACGCCTACATGCGGGCACGCGAGGAGGGGGCCGATGTGCTACTCGTCGACACTGCGGGCCGACTGCAGAACAAAGAGGGCCTCATGGAAGAGCTGTCGAAGGTTGTCCGGGTCCTGCGCAAGATCGACCCGAGCGCGCCGCACGACGCCCTGCTCGTCCTCGATGCGACCACGGGTCAGAATGCCATGTCACAGGTGGAAGTGTTTCGCGATCGTGCCGGTGTGACAGGCCTTGTGATGACCAAACTAGACGGTACCGCGCGGGGTGGCATTCTCGTCGCTATCTCGGCCAAGCACGGCATCCCGGTCCATGCCATTGGCATTGGCGAAGGCGTCGACGACCTGCAGCCCTTTGACGCGGGTGAGTTCGCCCAAGCGATCGCAGGGAGCTAGCCTCGCCCGTATAGGCGACTTAAATACCCGGCAACAAGAAATCTTAAGCCAATAAGGATGATCTCCGGCAGATGAACGCGCTGAAGCGATTGATGCCATTCAACGCCGAGCAGGCCGTGAACATCCTCAGCGAGTTCGGGCCGCTGGTGTTGATGTTCATCGTCAATGCCATGTACGGGATCGCCGCTGGCACCTGGGCGCTGATCATCTCGACCGTCGTCGCCATCGTGGCGATGTACGTGGTGCTGCATCGACCGCCGGTCTTTCCTCTCATCGCGTCAACGGTCACGATGGTATTCGGCGCCCTAACCATCATCACCCACGATCCGATGTGGGTGCAGATCAAGGTCACGATCTTCAACGCGATGTTCGCGCTGTTCCTGTTTGGCGGCCTCTGGTTCGAACGCAACTTCTTCAAGTACGTGTTCGAGAAGACCTTCCACTACACGAAGATCGGGTGGGACAAGTTCACCTGGAACTTCGCCTGGTTTTTCGTCTTCACGGCATTCGCCAATGAGTTCGTGCGCCTGACCTTCAAGGACGAGCGGGTCTACGACGTACTCGGAATGCAAATGGACGGGGTGGGTATCTGGATCGCGTTCAAAGTCGCGCTGATCATGCCGCTCTCGGGTCTTTATGCGTGGTACTTGACGCGGCTGATGCAGCGCTACCGCATCTCGGAGGCGCAGGCGGCGGCCGAGGCGAGGGCCGAAACCGAGGCGGCAACGCTCGCGTTGCATTCTTCCAACGGTGCCGCTGAATCAGCAGCGCCGCAGCGCCAGCCGCTCACCGGCGGGGAACGGCCTAGTCCTGCCCACAAGACCAGCGAACGAGAAGCCAACTTGGGTTAGGCTTGACGGCCTACGCAACGGGGAGACGAGAGCAATGACCGACGAGGCAGCACCCAAGCCGGAAGACACTTCGTCGGCAACGCGTTTGCAGCTTCTGAAGCTGGCCGTGGAAGTCGGGCCGCTGGTCGTCTTTTTCATTGTCAACGCACGTGCCGGCATCTTCTGGGGCACCGGCATATTCATGGGCGCCACCATCGTCTCGCTCATCGCCTCGAAGTTCATGTTCGGCCGCGTGCCGGTAATGCCGCTCATATCGGGCGCCTGTGTTGTGGTGTTCGGCGGTCTGACGCTGTGGCTGCAAGACGACCAATTCATCAAGATCAAGCCGACCATCGTGAACGCACTGTTTGCGGCGGCGCTATTCGGTGGGCTGTTCGCCGGTCATTCCCTGCTGAAAGTCGTCTTCGGCGAGGTGTTCCGCCTCAACGAGGACGGCTGGCGCAAGCTCACGCTACGCTGGGCCCTGTTCTTCACGTTCCTGGCCGTGCTGAACGAGGTCGTGTGGCGGACCGTCACCACCGATACCTGGGTGAGCTTTAAAGTATTTGCCATCATGCCACTGACGATGGCCTTCGCCCTGGCGCAAATCGGGCTGCTTAAAGCACATGAAATCCCGGCAGACTAAGACTATCCCCTGCAGAAGGTCTTTGTGCTGATCTTCTGCGCTCAATCTAAGCATATAAATATTCTTGCGGTTTGTTCGCGGGCTGGGTGGTTTTGCTCTGGACGAACATGGAAAACTGGTATTTTCTCCAGTCCGTACCGCAACCTACTCTATACAGGCATAAGGAGCATGGGGGGTCGAAGTATGCCGTCAAGGTAATGCTTCGAGTCATGCTTGGCTTTGCTCATTGGGATCATGAAACGACACAGGGCACCACGCGAAATGGCTGGGGGAAGACTTGAGCGCTCTCCCATTCACTTGCTGCATCGAGCCGGCCAATGCGCCAGCGACATCTTTCAGGGGGAGATGCTGGATGGCGATCTCACGCCGCGTCAATACGCGGTGCTGGTTGCCGTCTCGCAGAATGAAGGCGTCAGCCAAACGCTGCTCGTGCAAAAGACCGGCGTAGACCGGTCGACGCTTGCCGATATCGTCCGTCGCATGCTGAAGAAGGGGCTGCTCCAGCGCCGTCGGACGAAGGAGGATGCTCGTGCCTACGCGGTTAAGCTGACCGACGAAGGCTGGAGAGTTCTCAAGGCCGCCGATCCGCTTGCCAAGCGCGTCGACGACAAGATCCTCGGCGCCCTGCCGGGGCCGCAGCGAGAGCGCTTCCTGCAGGATCTCAACCTGATCGTCAAAGCACTCGGGCAGCAGGGCAACGGACTGGACACAGAATAAAAAAGGCGCCGAGCAAGACTGCTTGCTCGGCGCCTCCATGTGCCCCGTGATTAAGCGGCGTTAGGGATCAAACGGCGGCTGATGATCGTCTCAGCAATCTGCACCGTATTGAGCGCAGCGCCCTTCAAGAGATTGTCGGCGACCACCCACAGCGAGAGACCGTTCTCGACCGTCGCGTCCTCGCGGATGCGCGAAACGTAGGTGGCGAACTCGCCGGCGGCCTCGACGGGCGTGATGTAACCGCCTGGCTCGCGCTTATCGACGACCATCACGCCGGGCGCTTCTCGCAGGATTGCACGTGCCTCTTCAGGCGATATCGGATTCTCGAACTCGATCGTTACGGCCTCTGAATGCCCGACGAAAACGGGCACGCGGACACAGGTCGCCGTGAGCTTGATCTTTGGGTCGAGAATCTTCTTGGTCTCGGCCATCATCTTCCATTCCTCTTTCGTGTAACCGTCTTCCATGAAGACGTCGATCTGAGGAATGCAGTTGAAGGCGATCTGCTTGGGAAACCTCTTCGGCTCGACCTCCGTGCCGGGAACATACTTTCCCTTGGTCTGCGACCAGAGCTCGTCCATGGCATCCTTGCCGGCGCCGGAGACGGACTGATAGGTCGAGACGACGACACGCTTGATTGTCGCGGCATCGTGCAGCGGCTTCAGCACGACGACGAGCTGGGCCGTGGAGCAGTTCGGATTGGCGATGATGTGCTTCTTGGTGTAGCCCGCAATGGCGTCGGCGTTCACCTCGGGGACGACCAAGGGTACGTCCCGGTCATAGCGCCAGCACGACGAGTTATCGATGACGATGCAGCCTGTGGCACCGATCTTCGGTGCCCACTCCTTGGCCACCGCCGAGCCGGCCGACATCAGGCAGAAGTCCACCTTCGAGAAGTCGAACTGCTCGATGTCCCGGCATTTGAGGGTCCGGTCGCCGAATGAAACCTCAAGGCCGAGAGAGCGCCGGGAAGCGATGGCGAACACCTCGTCCGCGGGGAACTCGCGCTCAGCGAGCACTTTCAGCATTTCGCGGCCCACGTTGCCCGTGGCGCCGACAACGGCGACCTTGTAACCCATTATCCGACCCGATTTTTCGAGAGTGCAGCTCGATTACTGCATCTGCGGGCTCACTTACGCGCGCCCACCGCCCCGCGCAAGGGGCGAGACGTCCATTTGCGCCCGGCGGCTCCGCTGTGACGACCGGCCGCCGGGAGTGAAAAGCGCAGGTTCAGGCGGCGAGCTTTTTTAGCTCGACGAGGATGGCGCTGCCCATCTCAGCGGTTCCGACCTTGGTCATGCCGGGCTGCATGATGTCGCCGGTGCGCAGGCCAGCCGCCAGTGCTCCTGCGATCGCCTTGTCGAGCAAATCGGCTTCGTTCCCCATATCGAAGGAATAGCGCAGCGCCATGCCGAACGAGGCAATGGTGGCAATCGGATTGGCGAGGCCTTTGCCAGCGATGTCCGGTGCCGAGCCATGCACCGGCTCGTACAGCGCCTTACGCTTGCCGGTCTTTGCATCTGCGGCGCCCAGCGAAGCGGAAGGGAGCATTCCGAGCGAGCCGGTGGCCATTGCGGCTTCGTCCGACAGGACGTCGCCGAACAGGTTGTCGGTCACGATGACGTCGAACTGTTTGGGGTTGCGGACCAGCTGCATGGCGCAGTTGTCGGCGAGGATATGCTCGAGCTTCACGTCGGGGGCGTAGCTCTTGTGAACCGCCGTGACGACCTCGTTCCAGAGAACGCCGGTGCGCATGACGTTGCGCTTCTCGGCCGAATGGACCTTGTTGCCGCGCTTGCGTGCCAGGTCGAAGGCAACCTTGGCGATGCGCTCGATCTCCGACGTCGTGTAGATCTGCGTGTCGACGGCGCGCTTCTCGCCGTTCTCCAGGGTCACGATTTCCTTCGGCTCGCCGAAGTAGACGCCGCCGGTCAGCTCGCGCACGATCATGATGTCGAGGCCCTCGACCAGTTCGCGCTTCAGCGACGACGCGTCGGCGAGGGCCGGGTAGCAGATGGCCGGGCGCAGGTTGGCGAACAGGCCGAGATCCTTGCGCAAGCGTAATAGACCCGCCTCCGGGCGCGCCGCATAGGGAACACCATCCCACTTCGGTCCGCCTACCGCACCGAAAATCACCGCATCGGCCTTCTGCGCCTTGTCCATGGCGGCATCGGTTATGGCGACGCCGTGCTGGTCATAGGCTGCCCCGCCAACGAGGTCGGTGTCGGTTGCGAACTTCACCTTCCCGGACTCGTTGAAGAAGTCGATGACGCGCTCGACCTCGGCGATGGTCTCCACGCCGATACCGTCACCGGGGAGAAGGAGCAGATTGTAAGTCGTCATGCGCTGATGAGCCCAAAAGCCAGAGGTGGGTGAAAAAGCGCCGTACTGCTAGCGGCTCAGTCGCTTTCCGGCAAGACCCGGCCGGCTTCCGGCGACACGTTCAGCCAATCAGCGGCACATTGGCGAAGAGAAAGAAGCCGTTGAGCGTGGCTGCCGTGCCAACCACGGCCAAAAGACCGCTGAGCGCGAGGAGCGCCGACCCACCGGTTATGATGCTGACCGAGGCAAGCACGATGGCGATCTGCAGGAGGGCTTGGCCGTAGTCGAAGTAAGGATCTTTGGCCATGGCCAAGTCGCGCTGTCGCTCAATGTCTCGAGCCTTGGCCATCAGCTCCTTCGTTCCTTCGCGAGTTTCCGGCTCAGAGGTGTAGCGGGTCTCTTCCTTGCGGAGCTCGTCGAGCTTTTTCTCAATCGTGGCGCGCGCGGTCTCGGTCAGCGAGGGCTCGGAGGCGAGCATGATCTCGAACTCGGAGATCTGCAGCCGTACGCCGTGACGGCGGATATTCTTGGCCTGAAAGAAGGCCCACGTATTTGACGCTTCGATGTTGCGTGCCGTCGCATCCTTGGTGGCGTTGCCGCCGCCGACAGACGAGATGGCGAGGATGACAGCAAGCACGCCGATATATACGGCTATGATCCGGTCTCGGCGCCGCTTGCCGCCGTCCTCAACTGCATCGGCGATATCTTGAAGCGCCATGGCGTCCTACTCAGACTATGTCCTCGGGGGGAGCATCTATGCTGCGTGAAGGCAGAAGGTCTCGACGGTTCAATGGCACTCCATCGTCTCCTATTCGGTAGACGATCGGTGCTCCGGTTGCCAGCTCGCGGCTGAGGATCTCCTCGCCGCTGAGGTTTTCGAGGTTCATGATCAGCGCGCGCAACGAATTGCCGTGCGCGACGACAAGCACCGTTTTGCCGGCCTGCAAGTCGGGCAGGATGTGCGCGCGATAATACGGCATCACCCGGTCCTCGGTGTCTTTGAGGCTTTCTCCGCCGGGTGGAGGGATGTCGTAGCTGCGCCGCCAAATGCGCACCTGCTCCTCGCCCCAGCGCTCCTTGGCCTCGTCTTTGTTGAGGCCGCACAAGTCACCGTAGTGGCGCTCGTTGAGGGCTTCATCGAAGGCGATCGGAATCTTTGTCTCGCCGAGCTCGGACAAGATGATGTCCAAGGTTCGCTGGGCGCGCTTGAGATGGCTCGTGTAGGCAACGTCGAAGCTGATGCCATCGGCACGCAACATGCGCGCCGCCACAAGGGCTTCGATGAGGCCTTTCTCGGTCAGATCTGGGTTACACCAACCGGTGAAGAGGTTGCGGCGGTTCCACTCGCTCTCGCCGTGGCGGACAAGCACCAGCGTGTGTTCGCGTTGATCGGCAGGGGCTATCGGGCGGGCTTCCACGTTCACAGCCCCAGCACATCGGACATCGAATAAAGGCCGGGAGCCTTGCCGCGCCCCCATAACATTGCCTTCACGGCGCCCCGGGCGAACACCGAACGGTCGCCGGCGATGTGGGCCAGCTCGATGCGCTCGCCAGGGCCGGCGAAAATCACCCTGTGATCGCCGACGACGCTGCCGCCGCGCAGCGTGGCAAAGCCGATGTCGCCGCGTGGACGGGCACCGGTTACGCCCTCACGAGCCATGACGGAATGCTGCTTGAGATCGATACCCCGGCCCTCTGCGGCCGCGTTGCCCAGCATGAGTGCGGTGCCGGATGGTGCATCGACCTTGTCACGGTGGTGCATCTCAATGATTTCGATGTCGAAGTCCTCGTCCAGCGCCTCGGCGACACGGCGCGTGAGGGCGACCAGCAGGTTGACGCCCAGGCTCATGTTGCCGGCCTTGATGATGGGGGCATGGCGCGCGGCGGCGGCGATGTGCACCTCGTCCTCGGCGCTGAGCCCTGTGGTGCCGATAACATGCACGGCCCGGGCGTTGGCAGCGAGACCGGCAAATTCAACGGTTGCCTTGGGAGAGGTGAAGTCGAGGATGCCCTCGCAACGAGAGATGACGTCCAGAGCGTCAGAGCTGACCGCGACGCCCAGCGGCTTCAGCCCGGCCACCTCGCCAGCGTCGGCGCCAATCACGGGCGAGCCTTCCCGCTCGACAGCCCCGACGATGGTACACCCAGCGGCATGCGCCGTGCGCAGAAGCTCCTGGCCCATGCGCCCCGCAACGCCCATCACGGCGACTTTCATTCAGCAACCTCGAGGTCGATCGAAGGAATGCGTCGCGATATAGCAGCTGACGCAACGATGAGGGAAGCCGAGTGGGCTCCGAAAGTGTATTGCACCCGCGAAGTCCCGGCCAAGGCGGCTAGAATCCCAGGCGCGCGTGGGACCTCTTCTTTAAGAGCCGGGCGCTGCCGTCAAGCTGTGGGTTTGTCTCACCATTGGCCTTCTTCGGTCACTCCCAGGCGAAGGCCACCTTCTTCAGACGCGATCGCCCGAAGCGCTCAAAAGTCGTGCCGACCGGCAACCCGCCGCGGTGCAGGTAGAACTCGCCCGCAATGATGTTGTCGGCGAGTGCCCAGACGATCAGTCCTCTGAGCTGCCGCCGATCGAGACGATGCCGGCAAGCTTCGAACAGGTGCTCACCGAAGCCCAATCCCTGATGAGTGGGCAGGACATAGATCTCGTAGATCTCGCCCTCGTACTTTCCTCGCCCGCGCGCCGGGCCAAGGGTCGCATAGCCGGCGACGGTCCCATTAACCTGCAGAACAAGTACTTCGCTGGCGGACCGGATCGTTGCGTCCCACCATTCCTGCGTCCGGTGACGGATCATGCTGTCCAGATGCAGCTGGGGAATGATCCCCAGATAGGCGCTACTCCAGCTCAAACGAAACACTTCGCTCAGAGTCGGGGCATCGGCAGGTGTCCCCGGACGGATCGTACAATGTGAACTCTCACCCAGCATTTTGGAACTCTACGTCAGAACAAGTCACTCGACCATGCGTCGCCATGCTTGCCTGCCAGTATGCTGAAAGTTTGGCCGGTGCGAAACAGCAAGGGCCGCGGAAGTCTCCGCGGCCCTTGGCCGAATTCAGGCTTCTGAAGGAAGAGCGATCAACCGACCTTCTTCATCTGCTCGAAGGTCTTGCTGGCAGCTGAATTAAGGCTCTCGAGGGTCTGGCGGCTGATCTTGCTCGACAGCTCGAAGAATTCCTTCGTCTGCGAGCTTGCGGCGGCCATCTGCTGCTTAAGGAAGTCGGCCTGCAGGCGGGCAACTTCCGGTAGCGTCTTGGCGCGGGCCATGGCTTCGGCGGCTTCAAAGACGGCTTCGGCGTTGACGGTGGCGGTATGCAGGAATTTCTCGCCGAACGACTTGGCACCGGCCTGGGCGGCGAGGACGATCTCCTCGACAGCCTTCACGTTGTCCTGAGTCGCAGCGTTGATCTTGGCATATGCATCGCGGGACTTGGCGACGCTTTCCTCCGCGAAGGCCTGCACGTTCTCGGGGATGCGCGCTTCTTTGGCGGCAGCGAGCATGTCTTGGGCCTGGCGGGCGAAGTCGTTCATTTTTCTCTCCATTATGCTTTTGCGGCCGCCGGTTCAGGCGGCTCATGAACTTGGGGGCGTGGGCTGAAATGCCCTGCCGATGCTTAATATAGGTGCTTTTTTGTGCGCTGCAACATAAATCCGCTGCGCTGCGTCAAGGTCAGCCATATGACTAATTATCGGGCTGGCCTACGCGCGGGCATGGCGATCCTAAGGAAGCGCCAGCGGGGAGAAACGGTCCCGGTACCCCATGGCCGAGCGGTCGAAGAGGATGTCCGACGGCCGCAGCGGCCGCGCCAATGCCAACCCCTCGAGGGAGCGGCAGCGCGATAGCGCTACATACGCCTGTCCATGAGCGAACGTACCCCGACCAAGGTCTATGTAGACCTTGTCGAGGGTCAGCCCCTGGGATTTGTGGATCGTCAGCGCCCAGGCGAGACGCAAGGGGAATTGCCTGAACGTGCCGGTGACGTTCTCGACGATCTTCTCGGCCGTCTGGTCATAAGCATATCGACGCGCCTCCCAGGAGACCGGCTCGATCTCGTGCGTCTTGCCGTCGAGCTCGATCCACACGCGCTTCTCATCGAGGCGCGAAACGCGCGCGATGGTGCCGTTCACCCAGCGGCGGTCGGGGTCGTTACGCAGCAGAATGACCTTCGCCCCTTCTTTCAAGAGAAGGCTGGCATCGGTGGGATGCGCGGCATTCGAGTATTCGCCGGTAATCCCGGCCTCATATGTGCGCTCGGTGGTCGATAATGCGTCGAGGAACGCCATGTTGATGCGCTGTGCAGCGGCGTTGGTCGGCGTCAGGATGACGTAAGGGTCACCCTCACTGAGTGTGCGGATCGGGTGCGTGCGCTCATTGAGGACCTCCAGGTCCTCCTCCGAAACATCGCCGTCGCGAATACGATTGAGCACGTGCAGAAAGGTCTCGTCGCTCTGTCGGAACACGCGGTCAAGCTCCAGCAGCGACATGCCGGCGCCTTCCGATAGGGATGGCACCTGGAAGAAGAAGGGGCCACCAAACTCGGTCTCCAGGTGTAGACCGACCTCTCCTTGGATGACGGGCGGCAGCTGGTGCAGGTCGCCGAACAGCACGAGGCGCACGCCGCCGAACGCCTCACGCGGCCGTCCGCGGTTCACTCGCAATGACTGGTCGATGGCCCACATGAGATCGGAGCGCACCATCGACACTTCATCGATGATGATCAGCTTCAGCTTGCGCATCACGCGGCCGTTGCGGCTGCGGCGGATGTCGTTGCTGCCGATGAGCCGTGGCGGGAAGCCGAAAAAGGAATGAATCGTCTGTCCGCCAACGTTGACGGCGGCGAGGCCGGTCGGCGCAAGCACGACGGATTCGTCGGTGATGTGGTCACGCATGGCGCGCAGCAGCGTCGACTTGCCAGTGCCCGCGCGTCCGGTGACGAACAAGTGGCCTTCGTCGGACTGTACGAAATCGACGGCGCGTTCGAATTCCGGCGGTGGCGTCACCCCGGCGGGCCAGGCAATCGCGTTGCCCTCGCTCCTGTCAATCAAACCGGACAACCTGTTGCTCGCATCGCCTCGCCCCGTCGCTGAATAGGTGCGGCTCTTGCTATCGCACGTGAGCGAGTTGAGAAACAATTGCGCCGGCCGATGGACTACCGGCCGGCGCTCGAATTATCTGCGCTTTCTCAGCGGACCTCAGTCACGCGTGATCGAGATGACCTTGAAGCTGCCGTCAAGCTTGACGTCGTACTGGTTGCCGTCCTTGCACTTGACGTCATCGGCTTCGAAAATGCTCGTAGCCTCAGTCTCCTTCTCGAAGGTGCCGCCCGTGCAGCCCCAGTCAGAAAGCGTCTGCGTGATCTTGCCGGCTTCGTCCTCGGCAGGCTTGGAGTCGGCAAATGCCGGCGCACTGCAGAGAGCCAGAGCGATTGCCACATATGCAAGCTTGTTCATGGATTATCCTCCTCGTTAGTGGTCCACGCATATACTTGCAACGCTTTAACACGCACTTTTGCGACGCAAAAAGTTTAATTAATCACGCAACGTCACGATCGCGCGCGCGCTCCATCCGCTTGCGCTCGTTCGGATCGAGCCAGCGCTTACGGAGGCGAATCGTCTGCGGCGTCACCTCGACAAGCTCGTCATCGGTGATGTAGCTCATCGCCTTTTCGAGGGTGAGTTTCATCGGCGGCGTCAAAAGAACGTTTTCGTCCTTGCCTGAAGCGCGGACGTTCGTCAGCTTTTTGCCTTTGACGACATTCACTTCAAGGTCGTTGTCGCGCGTATGCTCGCCAACAATCATGCCTTCGTAGACGCGCGCCTGAGCGCCGATCATGAAGGGCCCGCGATCTTGCAGATTGAAGATCGCATAGGCAGCCGCCTCTCCCCCTGAGTTGGAGATCAGCACGCCAGTGCGGCGGGCAGCAATCTCGCCCTTGAAGGGTGCGTAGTCGTGAAACAACTTGTTCATAACCGCCGTGCCGCGCGTGTCGGACAGCAACTCGCTCTGATAGCCGAGCAGGCCGCGCGTCGGAACATGGAACACCATCCGCTGACGACCGCCACCCGACGGGCGCATCTCCAGGAGTTCGCCCTTGCGCTCGGAAAGCTTCTGCACGACGACGCCCGTGAAGCCTTCATCGACGTCTATGATGACTTCCTCGATCGGCTCCAGCTTGGCTCCGTCCTCGTCCAGCTTGTAGACGACCTTGGGACGCGACACCGTCAGCTCGAAGCCCTCGCGACGCATGTTCTCGATGAGGATGCCGAGCTGCAATTCGCCGCGACCAGCAACGTCGAAGGCGTCCTTGTCGTCGGAGATCGTCACCTTGATGGCAATGTTGCGCTCTGCCTCTTTCATCAGGCGCTCAAGGATGACGCGGCTCTGAACCTTGTCGCCTTCCTGACCGGCGAATGGGCCGTCGTTGATGCGGAACGTCATGGACAGCGTCGGCGGATCGACCGGCTGGGCTGGCAAAGGCGATTCGACCGAGGGGTCGCACAGCGTGTCGGCGACGGTGGCCTCGCTCATGCCGGCGATGGCGACAATCTCGCCCGCCTCGGCCTGATCGACGGGGACGCGCTCGAGGCCGCGGAAGGCAAGCACCTTCTGAACGCGGAAGTTCTCGACGACTTCGCCCTCGCGGTTGAGCGCTTTGAGCGGTGTTCCTGCCTTCATCACACCGGAGGTGATGCGACCAGTGAGAAGGCGGCCGAGAAACGGATCAGCATCAAGCGTCGTCGCCAGCATGCGGACCGGGCCGGCCTCGACATTCGGCGGGGGCACGTGCGCGAGCACCAGGTCGAACATCGGCGCGAGGCTTTCCTGCGGACCAGCGGGATCGAGCGCCATCCAGCCATTACGGCCGGAGCCGTAAAGCACGGGGAAGTCGAGCTGCTCGTCGGTCGCGTCAAGGTTGGCGAAGAGATCGAAGATCTCGTTCAGCACGTCGAGGTGGCGCTCGTCCGGGCGGTCGATCTTGTTGATCACGACGATGGGGCGCATGCCGCGCTTCAGCGCCTTGGAGACGACGAACTTCGTCTGCGGCAACGGCCCTTCGGAGGCGTCGACCAGCACCACGACGCCATCGACCATGTTGAGGATGCGCTCGACCTCGCCGCCGAAGTCGGCGTGGCCTGGCGTGTCAACGATGTTGATGCGGGTGTCTTTCCAGACGACGGACGTGCACTTGGCAAGAATAGTAATGCCCCGCTCACGTTCCAGATCGTTGGAATCCATGGCGCGCTCGGCGACGCGCTGTCCTTCGCGGAAGGACCCCGACTGCTTGAGCATTTCGTCGACGAGCGTGGTCTTGCCGTGGTCGACGTGAGCGATAATGGCTATGTTTCTGAGCTTCATCGGGGCTTTGTTGCGCTGCAAAAG
>JBAZYB010000111.1:0-13217 GCA_041659545.1 Hyphomicrobium sp. | reverse complement strand
CGCCGCAATGTTTTTGTTGACGTCGCGCCCCGAACACATCTGAACGAGGCCGACGCGAAATGCCTTGGGTGCGTCTGACATTGGGGTGCTTTTTCCTTATTGGCGGCAGTCGCCGCGGCTAGCGCCAGGCCGCTTTCGTTTGATCGCGGTCCGACCCTGGCTCCGTGTTACGTCGCACATCGCTAGGTCGTGAGGAGGTGGTCGAGCTTGCCCTCTCGGTCGAGAGTGTAAAGGTCGTCACATCCGCCGACGTGCTGGTCCCCAATCCATATCTGCGGCACGGTGTACCGCCCCCCGGCCTTGACGGTCATTTCGGCGCGCAACTCGCGCCGGCTGACGTCGATCTCCTCGAAGGCGGTAATACCTTTCTTGCGCAGCAGCTCCTTCGCCATGTGGCAATAGGGGCAATATCGCGTCGTGTAGACGGTGATCTTGGGCATGGATTGCGTAGCATCCCCTTTCCGCAGCGGCCGTCGACGGCGGTCGCGCGCCAGCACAATTTAGTGCTTTTGGCGCGTGGAGCAAAGGCCGGCGGCGACTCAGAGGAAACTATTCACCGCGGCATTCAAGGCGACAGGAAGGCGGCGTCGGTAACCATGGCCAATGCGAGGACATCGACGTGCGCCGCACCGGCCCGCCGCAGAGCGCGAGCGCAGGCTCCCACCGTGGCGCCGGTGGTAATGACGTCGTCGACAAGAACGACCCTCGCGCCATTCAAAGCCGGTTGCCTGCCCGGGCTGACTGTGAAGGCGCCTGCGACATTCTTGCGCCGCTGATCGCGACTGAGGCCGACCTGCGGAACCGTGCGGCGTGAACGCAAAAGCAGTTGCGGCTCGTAGCGGCGACCGGACAGCCGGGCCACCTCCTGTGCAAGAATCGCGGCTTGGTTGAAGCGACGCCGAATGAGTCGGGCGCGCGTCAACGGCACCGGGATCACGACGTCGGCTTCGGCGAGCAGCTCGGCTCCGGCCTCCGCAAGCCAGCGTCCGAAGAGCCGCCGCACATCCTGCCGGTCGCGGAATTTCAAGTCGTGGACGAGTTCACGCATGACGCCGTCAAAGCGCGCCACGGCGCGGGCCCGGTCATAATCGGGAGGATCGGCGGCAGCCGCGGCGGATATCATCGGGGCGCCGATGCCGAATGGCAGGGGAATGCCGAGCCGATCGCAAAGCGGTGGTCGGATGAAGTCGATCTGCGACCAGCAGCGGGCACAAATGGCATGATGAGCAGCCAACGGGTGGCGGCATGCGAGGCAGAGAGGCGGCATCAGCACGTCGGCGGCGGCACCGGCGAGACGGGCGATGGTGGCGGTGCTTGTCCCCCAGGTCAGCATGATTTCCGCTCGGCTAGCCAAGACGCCTTCTGGCGCGCATGTTAGCGCGCAAACCCCAAGGCCGCGAGCCTGAAGCGCCCGAGAGCAGCAGCAGCGTGTCCGCAACGCCCGCCCCCGATCTGATTTTTGACCGAGCACTTCTGGCGCAGCGGCGTCAGCGCGCGGCATCGACGGCCGGGATGCATGATTTCCTGCTGGCCCGCGTCGCCGATGATCTGGCGGAGCGTCTCCACATCATGCGTGGCACGTTTCCGCTGGCAGCCAATGTCGGTGCTCATCACGGGCTGGTGTCTCGTCGCATCAAAGGCGTCGCCGGGGTCGAGCGCATCATCGATGTCGACGCGTGTGCGGCCTTGCTCAGCCAATCGTCCTTCACGCGCGTCGTCGCCGACGAGGAGGCACTGCCGTTCGCCGACGCTTCGCTCGATCTTGTTGTTTCGGCTCTGTCGCTGCAGCTCGTCAATGATTTGCCGGGCACGCTCATCCAAATCCGCCGTGCGCTGCGACCCGACGGGCTGTTGCTCGCGGCCATGCTCGGCGGCGCAAGCTTGAAGGAGCTGCGTGAAGCCTGGCTGGCCGCCGAGGCGGAAGTCAGCGGTGGGGCGTCACCGCGTGTTGCACCCTTCGCCGACGTGCGTGACATGGGTGGGCTGCTGCAGCGTGCGGGGCTGGCACTGCCCGTTGTCGATTCAGAGACGGTGGTCGTCACCTACCCGCATCCGTTTGCCCTAATGCGCGAATTGAAGGGCATGGGGGCCAGCAACATGCTGGCGGCGCGGCGGCGCAGGCCGGTCTCCCGCCGGCTACTGACCCGCGCTGCCGAAATCTACACAGAGCGGTTCGGCACGGCCGATGGCCGGGTGCCGGCGACATTCGAGATCCTGACGCTCACGGCATGGGCGCCGGACGCGAGCCAGCCTAAGCCGTTGCAGCCGGGCTCGGCGCAGGCGCGGCTCGCCGATGCGCTCGGGGTAAAAGAAGGGAAGTTGAAAGAGTCGTGATCAGCCGAGAAGATCGCGAAGCGGGGCAATGAGGGGCACGTCGGCCGGAGGCATCGGATAGTCCTTCAGCCGCTTTGCGTGTACCCAAGCCAGCTCCTGCCCCTCGCGCGCGGCGACGATCCCGTCCCACTGGCGGCATAGGTAGAGCGGCATCAACAGGTGAAACGACTCGTAAGCGTGGCTGGCGAAGGTCAGCGGATGCAGGCACGTGGGGCAGACGTCGATGCCGAGCTCCTCGTAGAGTTCGCGGCGCACTGCGGCCTCCGGCGACTCGCCTGCCTCCACCTTGCCGCCGGGGAATTCCCACAGGCCTGCCATCGACCGGCCCGGCGGGCGTCGGGTGATGAGGATGCGGTTGTCGACGTCGACAAGCGCCGCGGCGGCGACAAGCAGGATGGGCTGGCTCATGGTATCGTTCATGGGCCAGCCCATAGCCGAGGTTGCGGATCGTGGGTAGGGGGAACATATCGACGGAACGAATTTAAGCGTACCGGGCACGCAAGACGTCGAACCTCGCCACCTGCTCGGGCACCAGCTCGCGCTTGTCGTCACGGCGCACGAAGATCTTGAACATCGCCTCGCCGGCAGCGTTGTAGAACTGGATCGACATGCCGACCCGCTTCAATCCGCGCACGACGAAGGCCACCGACTTGCAATTGTCGGCCTTGATGTGACCGCCGATGGGACTGTCGCCGTGGATATTGAAGTAGCCGTGCGCGAAAGATCCGACCGGAAGTCTTCCGGTGCACTCAAGCACGATGTCGGCGTTGTGGATGAGAAACAGGATCTCACCCCAGGAGGTGATCTCCTGCATGATGTCGGCGAAGGCTTCGCCGGAAACCACCGTCGCCTGCTCGGCGGGGAGGTTGCGGACTACCTCGAGGGTGCTGACACCGTAATCGCGGGCGATCTGCTCCAAGAGTTCGCCCGGACTCGATGCAACCCTCGATGCCAGAGAGGGACGCTCTTCAGTCGCCGCGGTCATGGATGGTCGCTCCGTTATTCTGCCGCTTCTGGACGCGAGGAACCGTCCATCTTCTGTTCCATCAGAACTGTGAAGCCCTCGAACTCGGGATGGCCGAGGTAGAGCGGCTTGTTGCTGCCAGCGCGAGCATGTGCCTTGCGGAACTGCTCCGACTTCGTCCATGCCTCGAAGTCAGCGTGCGAACGCCACATGGTGTGGGAAGAATAGAGCACGTGATCCTCGCGCTCTGGTCCCTTCAGAAGGTGGAAAACGATGAAGCCCGGCATCTCACCGAGGTGCGTTTCGCGCGTGAGCCAGATCTGCTCGAAATCATGCTCCGAGCCCTTTAGTACCTTGAAGCGATTCATGGCGATAAACATGGTGCTTTCCTTCGCTATCAGCGGCGCCGCCGAACAACAGCGGAGCCAAATGCGCATCGGCGGATCATACAATCCGCCGATGCTCGTTTCCAATCAACGCGCCGCCGCAACGCGGACGGGGTACCAGTTGTCAGCTCGAGCCTGTCAGAACTGCGCCCGGGTGCTGAGGATGAACGTACGGCCGCGGCCGGTGTCGAGCCCTGCCGTGCTTCCGGTGGGAACGGTGCTAAGTGTCGGCGTGTAGGCACGATCGAAGACATTCTCCACCGTCACTCCGAGGTTAAACCCGTCGCGCACTTCGTAGGTCGAGAATACATCGGCCAGCGTGTAAGCCTCCTCGACGTTGCCGCTGCCGAGGTTCGTCTGCGAGACGTAAGTGCCGCGCGCGCCCACCACGAGCTTCTCGTTGAGGAAGCGGAGGCCTCCGGTCATCGAGAACACGTGATCGGGCATGTAGCTTTCGGCACCAAGACCGTTCTGCTGCTGCGGAATGTTGCTATGGGTATAGGTGTAGGCTGCGTGTGCGAAGGCATAGCCAGCGTCATAGTCCCCCTCAACCTCGACGCCCTGCACCTTGGTGGTGCCGAAGTTGTTGCAGAAGTAGGCGTAGTCGCGCTGTGATCCCGGTGGTACTGCCGGGAATGTCTCGACGATGCAGGAGGTGATGTAGTTCTCCACGTCCTGCGTGTAGTAGTCGGCCTTGATGCGCAGCTTGTCACGCGGTGCGAACACGCCATCCTTCATCACGTTGAAGCCGAACTCCCAGCCCTTCTGCTTTTCGGGGACGAGGAAGGGATTGGGAACGAACTCCAACACGTAATACGGCGGGAAGTAGGGATGCGTCGCGGTCATCAGTGACTCGCTGACCGTCGGGGCTCGCATCGACTGGGAGTAGGTCACATACGGCTGCAGCCAGTCGGTTAGGCGCGCGGCCAGTGTGACCTTGGGATCCCAACTCGACTCGCTATTGTCGAGATTGTAGGTACCGGCGGGCATACCGAATGGATTGTTGCTGCCTAGTGTCGTCGTCCCTTCGAGATTGTAGTTCTGATAGCGTAGACCGCCGATCAGATCCCACATCCCGTAAGAGAACGTCGTCTGGGTGAACCCGCTACCTAGATCCGATCTACCGTTGGGATTGACACCGCCACTCGATGTGGTGACGTCGTCGTAGTAGTACTCAAGCCCGTAGTTCGAGGCCACTCGAACGGAACCAAGCATGAAGCGAGAGGTGTTGGAGAGGTCGAAGGATATCCCACGATCCTCGATTACACGCCCCTCGGCGTTCTCGATGCTTGGCGCTGAGCCCGAAAAGTATGAGCCGTATTGCATCTCCACGTTGGAGATCGCCACGTTGGCACTGAAGTCAACCAGCGGATTGTCCGCTGGTCGCAAGATGTAGCCCGCTTTGTAGATGTCGGATGTCAACTTCTGATCGTACGAGT
Organism: Hyphomicrobium sp.; assembly: GCA_041659545.1. Classification (GTDB taxonomy): domain Bacteria; phylum Pseudomonadota; class Alphaproteobacteria; order Rhizobiales; family Hyphomicrobiaceae; genus Hyphomicrobium_A. The sequence continues at coordinate 8,094 of JBAZYB010000111.1, read as the reverse complement.
TGGCGACGAAGGCGTTGTTGTAGCGCATGGCCTGAAACGACAGCCGCTCGTCCGATGCGATGTCGAAGTGAACTTTAACCAGGCCAGACCACAGATCCTCTCCCGTGAACGGCACAGTCTGATCATTGCCGTTCTTGTAGTTCGATTCATCGTGGTGGCTGAGCGCGCCCATCACACTGACGCCCCCGCTGCGCATGGCGGCTGCGCCCATCTCGGCCCAGCCGATACCGTTGCTTCCCCAGGATAAACTCGTCAGTGCGCCCTCGTTGGCGCCGGGCTTGATAATGTCCTGAACGTCGATGGTGCGGAAGTTCGCAGTGCCGGCAAGCGCACCAGCGCCTCCGACAGTTGAAACGGCACCGCGCTGGATATCTATGCCGGCAAGCAACAAAGGATCGACATACGCGAAACCACCCGCCTCGTGGCCGGTGAAGCGAAAATTCTGACGGACTCCGTCGATGCTCATGCCGACGCGGCCTTGTCCCTCGAAGCCGCGGATGTTGACAGCGATGCCGGGATTGCTCGCGCTCTCGCGCGTAAATGTGCCGGGGACCGTCCTGAGGACACTGTCGACGCGCCCTTGGCCAAATGTCTCAATCTCGCCCGCACCCACCACGCTCACGCCAGCGGGAACCGTGTAGGGTACATCGGCGGGATCGACAGGCGCGGACTGCGCGGCTTCTTTGCTCGCCACCGGCGTTGGCGATACGGACACCGCAGCCGCCGCGGGCGCCTTCTTGGCCGCTGACTTCTTCTTTGGTGCTGGCTTGTTACCTTCAACAACCAACGGGGGTAGCTGAGCTTCCTGCGCCATTGCTTTGTCCGCGACAGCCAGTGCCAGCGCCGAGGCACCAACCAGCATCAACGATCTTGCGAGCGAATTCGCACTCGAAGCGACGGGAGTATAGGGACACCCCGAGCTCGCCTCGCCGCTGTGTCGTGGATTTTCTAGTTCAGACCTTGAAGAAGCACGTGGCCAAAGCTCCGCCTTGGCCTGAACGGCTACGCACACACTACGCACGCACATGACTCAACTACCCCCAATTGGAACGCAGGGCTGGCTGGCTCATGCACGACACGCGTACTGGCGGGCTCGCCTAAATTCGCCGCCTGATGGAAGGCGGCGGAACACCCGGCACGGCCGGGCTTGTGCAAACTAATCTTTTATGACTAATAAAGTCAACATTAACGTCGCTGCGAAGCCGGCGTCAGTTCCCAGCCCTCGTCGACGCGCATCGCATGCACACCAAGCCGCGTACAATCATGGAGCGCAGGTCATGACGACCGCCGCCGACAGTAACGACACGACCGTGCCTGCGTCGATTCCCGAGAACCAGGAGAAGAAAATCCGCGTTCAGGTGGCGGAGATTCTGAAAGGCGGGCGGGAAGCAATTCTCGAACACGATGGGCAGGACTACCGCCTGCGCATCACGTCGAATGGAAAACTCATTCTGACCAAGTGAGCAGCGATGATCCCCACTCTCCTTACGCGTCTCTATTGCTTGTGCCTCATCGCAGCGTTGGCAATCGGCGCCGTGGCTGCACCGCTTCGCGCGCAGCAGAGCGTTGTCGACGGCAGTGGCCGCCGAGTGCCGCTTGCCGATACTTCGCGTATACTCTCCATTGGCGGTGACATAACCGAGATCCTCTACGCGCTCGGTGTCGACGGAAAGATCATCGCCGTCGACTCGACGAGCCAATATCCCGCCGAGGCCCTCGGTCAAAAGGCAAATGTCGGATACATGCGGGCACTCTCTGCCGAGGGTGTTCTGTCCACCAATCCGACGCTGATTATCGCCGCAAAGGACGCCGGTCCGCCACCCGTGATCGCGGTACTGAAGGCCTCGTCCGTACCCTACATCGAAGTTCCAGATGACAAGAGCCCCGAAGGCGTTGCCGCCAAGATCCGCTTCGTTGCTTCAGTCGTGGGTGCGGAGGAAAAAGGCGAGGCCTTGGCCAAGGATGTCGAGCGCGATTTTGCGCTGCTTTCCGAACAGCGCAGCCGGATCAAGCAACCAAAGCGCGCGTTGTTCGTCCTCAGTGTGCAGAACGGACGGGCGACCATCGCCGGTACGGGGACGAGCGCCGACGCCATGCTGAAGCTGGCGGGCGCAACGAATGTCGCTAGTGAGGCGCACGGCTACAAACCGCTCGCCGATGAAGCCGGCGTCGAGCTGGCGCCAGACGCCGTCGTCACCATGCAGCATGGCGCGTCGGGTCCACCGTCCGATGCCATCGCCACAATCGCAGCACTCGCTGAGAGCCCTGCGCTCAAGCAGAACAAGATCATAGAAATGAACGGTCTCTATCTGCTCGGGTTTGGTCCACGCTGTGCGCGCGCAGCCCGCGAGCTGATGGCAGCGCTCTATCCCGACTTGGCGCTCAAGCCCGCGAGCGCGGGCGAATGACGAGCGAGGCCGTCTCACTTCCGTCGCGGCGCTCGAGTCGCGCCCATCACTTCACCGCAACGCAAGTGATCGTCGGGTCTGCGATCCTGCTCGCTATCGCTGCGCTAGCCTCTCTGTCGCTCGGTCCGACGGGGATTACGCTGTCTTCGCTGCCACGGGCGCTGATGTCAGTATTCGGCGTTACGGATGATGCCACCGCAGCGCGCGAGCGACTGGTGCTGTTCGATATCAGGCTGCCACGCACGCTGCTGGGCATGTTCGTCGGCGCGAGCCTTGCCATTGCCGGCGCGATCATGCAGGGGCTGTTCCGCAATCCACTAGCTGACCCGGGGCTCATCGGCGTCTCATCGGGAGCGGCGCTCGCTGCGGTGGCGACGATTGCGCTCGGCAATGGTATCGCGGCACCGCTGCTGCAACCGCTTGGCGTTTACGCGCTTCCCGTCGCGGCGTTCGTCGGCGGCATCGCCACGACCGGAATCCTGGTGATGATCGCTGGACGTCACGGACAGCTCATGGTCGGCACGCTGCTGCTTGCAGGCATCGCTCTGGGCGCGCTGTCGGGCGCCCTCACCGGACTCATCGCCTACGCCAGCGACGACCGCGAGCTGCGCGATCTCACGTTCTGGTCGATGGGTAGCCTAGGTGGCGCCAACTGGCCGAAAGTGTTGGCGGTCATGCCATTCGCGTTGCTCGTGGTCGTGTTGACGCCGTGGCTCATCCGCGGGCTCAACGGCTTTCTGCTCGGCGAAGCGGAGGCGTTTCATCTGGGCGTCAACGTAGAGCGCACAAAGTTTGTTTCTATCGTCGTCACCGCGGCGTCCGTCGGCGCCGCTGTGGCCGTTGCCGGCATCATCGGCTTCGTCGGCATTGTCGTCCCGCACGTGGTGCGCCTGCTCGCGGGCGCGGACCATCGCGTCGTATTGCCGGGCAGCGCGTTACTGGGCGCCACGCTCATGCTTGTCGCCGACATCGCGGCGCGCCTTATCGTACGGCCGGCGGAGCTGCCGATCGGCATCGTCATGGCTGCGATCGGAACGCCGGTCTTCCTGCATCTCGTCATGAGACGCGGAATCGGTGGCGTGGAGTAGGCCATGCTCAGGGCGTGTACAGCCACCTACCGCGTGGGCAGCAAGGCGCTGATCAGCAACATCGACCTCGATTTGCAGCCGGGAAAGCTTATGGCGGTCATCGGCCCGAATGGGGCGGGTAAATCTACGCTGCTGCGCATCCTGTCCGGCGAGTTGCGATCGACGTCGGGCACGGTCGAGCTCGATGGACGGTCCATCTCCAGTTATCGGGCCGACGAACTGGCGCGCCGCCGCGCCGTCGTCTCGCAGGCGACCGCTCTCGCGTTTCCGTTCACTGCACGCGAGGTCGTGCTGCTGGGTGCAACGGTTCCCGGCTTCGTCTCTGCCTCGGAGCAGGTCGAGCACGCGGCGATCGAGGCGCTGCGCACTGTCGGCCTATTGGGGCTCGCGGACCGGCTTTACCCTCATCTCTCCGGCGGAGAACGCCAGCGAGTGCACATTGCCCGTGCGCTACTACAGCTGGCCTTTGGACATTGCGACGATGCAGAGCCGTCGATCCTGCTTCTCGACGAGCCTACGTCTAGCCTCGACCTCGCGCACCAAGGCGTGGTTCTCGCCGAGGCTCGGCGCCAGGCTCGATGCGGCCGCGCCGTCCTCGCGGTGCTGCATGACCTCAATCTAGCCGCGGCGTTTGCCGACGAACTGGTGCTGATGAGCAAGGGGCGGATCGCGGCCCACGGAACGGCGCAGGAGGTCTTCCGAGACGAATTGTTGTCGCGCTCGTACGGCTGCGAGGTGCGCACAAACGCGACACCGGAGCCGGGCGTGCCGTTCGTGCTGCCGCATGCACGTCGCGACTAGCCTCGTCGGGAAGCCCGCGGCTTGCGCCGATCAAGCAGCTCGCGAATTTTGCGCATGAGGTCGTGCTGGGTGTAAGGCTTGCTCAGCAGATGCACGTCGGGATCGAGCCGTCCGTGGTGGACAATCGCGTTGCGCGTATAGCCGGTCGTGTAAAGAACCGGCAATCCCGGACGCAGCTTCAACAACTCGTCGGTCAGCTGGCGACCGCTTACGCCTCCGGGCAGCACGACGTCGGTGAAGAGAAGGTCGATCGGTGCTCCTTCGCTGACCAACTGGATCGCTTCCGCGGCGTCGCCCGCTTCAATGACCTTGTATCCAACATCTTCCAGCGCGGATCGGGCATACTCGCGCACGCCCTCGTTATCTTCGACGAGCAAGATCGTCTCGCCCGCTTGCGCACCGACGATGGGGTCCACGACGTCGGCGAGCGGCGCAGGTATTGATGCGACCGTGTCGGTTTCGTGCAGGCGCGGCAGATAGATCTTCACGGTCGTCCCGTGCCCTACCTCGCTGTAGATCCGCACGTGGCCACCGGTCTGCTTGACGAAGCCGTGCACCATGGCGAGGCCCAATCCGGAGCCCGCCTCGGCAGTTTTCGTCGTAAAAAATGGCTCGAAGACGCGATCGAGGACCTCCGGCGGAATCCCGGTACCCGTGTCGGCGACGCTAATCTGAACGTACTGCCCTGCCTCCAGATCACCGAATTGACGAACGTAGGCTTCATCGAGATAGGCGTTGGTCGTTTCAATGGTGAGTCGGCCGCCGTCGGGCATTGCGTGCCTGGCGTTGACGGCAAGGTTCAGCACGGCGTTTTCAAGTTGATTGGGATCGGCAGAGGTTGACCAGAGACCACCTCCGAGAACCACCTCGAGATTCACCTGCTCGCCAAGAGTGCGGGCTAGTAGCTCGGACATTCCCGAGACCAGCCGGTTGCAGTCCACGCGCCGTGGCTCAAGGGGCTGCCGGCGCGCGAATGCCAGCAAGCGATGGGTGAGCTTTGCGGCGTTGCGGGACGCCGACATGGCGATGCCCACCTGCTTGCTCACCGTGGCGACGACTTCCTCGGCCGAGGCGTCGGGCGCTAGGCGCCCGAGATGACGTTTCACCGTATCCAAATTGCCGATGATGATCGTTAGGAGATTGTTGAAGTCGTGCGCGATACCGCCGGTCAGCTGTCCAATCGCTTCCATCTTATGCGCTTGCCGTAGCGTCTCTTCGGTTTCCCGACGACGCTGGATCTCGCTCTCGAGCTCCGTCGCCCGGTCGTTCAAGTTAGCGATGAAGTGGCGCGTCGCTCGCTCGAGCACGTACGACATTGCGGCGGCAACGACGAGGCCAGCAATGATCAGCAGCAGCAGCAATTGCTGCAACCACTTCGCCTGCCCCTGGCGCACCTCAAGGAGGCGCTGCTCAGAATCGGTAAAATCCTTCATTCCATCTTCGAGAATGCCGGACAGTTCGAGCACGCGATTGGAGCGCACCACCGCAATGGCATTTTCCCGCTGGCCGCGCTGCACAAGACCAAGGGTCTCCGTCAACGCGTTTATCAGGGTCGCGAGAGGCTCGCGCAGTTCGTTCAGGCGTTGCACCTGACCGGGGTTGTCGACGACCATGGCGATCAGACTATCTAGGCGCTGGTCGAGCGACTGGATCTGCCCAACGTAGTCCTTGGCATGCTGGTCATCGCCGACCAGCAGAATGCCGCGTTCACGAATGATGGCATCCTGCAGAGCGAAGCTGAACCGGCGCGCTTCGCTGCGCACTTGAAGGGAGTGCTTGACCCACCCCTCGACGTCGGCCGATTTGAATGCCAGAAACGTGGCGCCCAGTGCGCCAAGCAACAAGATGGCGTAAGACAATCGCGATAAAATGAGTAGGCGTTTACCGTACGAATCGCCGGCTGCCGGGTTAATGAAGTCGACGATCTGTCGGAACCAAAAAGCCGCCCGCACGTATGTCTCCAAGTGAACTAAGAAGGCCGGCCAACCGGCTGGCTCCAAGAACAACCCCGCAGGGCGAATGTACAGTGGACGGCGAATACTTGTTGTAGAGGACGAGCCGCTTATTGCAATGCTCGTTAGCGATTGGCTCACCGAGTTGAATTGCGAGGTCGCCGGGTCGGCCAACTCAATGGCCGCGGCAGTTCAGATGGTCGAAAGCGTGGCGTTGGACGCCGCTCTGTTGGACGTCAACCTCGGAAGCGACAATAGTTTTGCTCTGGCCGATACATTGGTAGGCGCAGGGGTGCCCATAGCGTTCATAACCGGGCGGGATTCGGAGAGCCTGCCGGAGCGGTTACGATCCGCGCCCGTGCTCTGCAAGCCTTTCGACTTCGCGGCCATCGAGCAGCTCCTGGGACGGTTGTTCACGGCGGACGACCAACCGGTCGGTTAGCTCGGTCGCTTCTTGCCGGGCATGCGAACATTCCTCGAGGCCTTGACAGCCGTGCGCATCTTTTTCGACGCGTTTTTTGCGCGCATCGACGTTTGCCCGAAGAGGACCTTCTTGGCCTCCCCCGTCATCGTCGTGCGAGCGTTGACCTTCTCGGCCAGCGCATAGGCGCTCTGCACCGCGGGGCGCGAGGCCATTGCCGCGAACCACCGTTGGAGATGCGGGAAATCGTCGAGGTTCTGGCCCTGCCGCTCGTGAGGAACAATCCAGGGGTAGCAGGCCATGTCGGCAATGGAGTATGCGCCGGCGATGAAGGCGCGGTCGGCGAGCTGGCTGTCGAGAACGCCGTAAAGCCGATTGGTCTCCTTGACGTAGCGCTCGATCGCATAGGGAATGCGCTCGGTGGCGTACTGGGCGAAGTGATGGTTCTGCCCGGCCATGGGGCCAAGACCCGCCATTTGCCAGAACAGCCACTGCATAACATCGAACCGGCCACGAACATCGCGCGGCAAGAAGCGGCCGGTCTTTTCAGCCAGATACTGAAGGATCGCGCCCGACTCGAACACGCTGATGGGCTTGACACCATCCGCCGGCCGCTTGTCGACGATGGCGGGGATACGATTGTTAGGCGCGTGGCGAAGGAACTTTGGATTGAACTGCTCGCCCTTGCCGATGTTCACGGGAACAAGCTTGTAGGGCAGCTTCGCTTCTTCGAGAAAGATTGTGATCTTGTGCCCATTGGGCGTTGTCCAATAGTAGAGATCGATCATCACATGCCCTCTGAGCCGGTCGGAAGCGTTTTAACCGGACAATGGCAGAGTATCTATTGATCGCCGGCTTGGCCGACGCACTCGGCGGTCAGAAGCACGGCACTGTCGGCAGGATTAGGAGAGCCTCATGCGCGAAGATCGCTCACTGATCGTCGTCGAGAAAAACGGTCAGACGACTGTCGTCACCGGATGGCGGGCGGTGCTGCTTGCGGTGGGCGCGCTGCTGGGCGCTTTGGCAGCGTTCATCTTTCTCGCCTTTATCTTCTTCGGAATCGCGCTGACTGTGGGGGCGGTACTGCTCGTCGTCGTCCCTGCGGCGATCATCGTCGGCGTGCTCGGCTCGCTATTCCGCCGACGCCCCTAGCATGGAGACGGCGCGATCTTCATGCGTTGCGTTAGCCGGCACGCCCACCTCATTAAAATTATTGGTGACCCCGACAGGATTTGAACCTGTGACCCCCAGATTAGGAATCTGGTGCTCTATCCAGCTGAGCTACGGGGCCGCGCCGGCTCGTTGCTACTCCCGTAGCGGATGAGAGGCAAACAGGTCGGAAAAATGAGCCCGGCCGAAGCCGGGCTCAAAAGACAATCGGACATCCAGCAGTCACGCCGTGGCAAGAAGACTACGCGCTGCCG
>JBAZYB010000110.1:0-13378 GCA_041659545.1 Hyphomicrobium sp. | reverse complement strand
AGGTTACCGCTCCGCGGCTTGCCATGTTCCCGCGGTAGTCGAAAACGGCGGTATCGATCTTGGCATCCGCCGACAGGACGTAGGCGTCGCCATCTACTTTAGAATTGAAGTGGAAATGGCCGATATCGCCCAGGGCCGTGAAGGTGACGCGGTAGACGGCATCGACATTGGCCGGGAGCGGGCCCTTATCGGCGGCCGACGCCGCCCCGAAGCCCCATCCGCAGGCAAGAACCGCCGCTGCCGGAAACAGCCTTGCAGCGACCCTGGCAGCGGGCCGAACCGTCTTGGTCATGATGCAGAAAAACCCTCAGGTCACGCGCACTGAAACGCGCACTCAGTATGCGGCAGATAGTGTGTTTTTACGTCGAATCTGTGGCCCACCCCGGGGCTGTCTGGCCAAACGGGGCCGCATGAGCCCGCCGGTATCTTGACGAAAGAGGGGCCCTCAGGCATAGACACCGCCAAATCCTCCCTGCCGTATGGTGGGGATGTCTATTTCCCGCAATATTTGCACGATACCCGCCGCACGGGAGCGGTGGCGAAGGAGCTTTACGATGACGAGGCGCTGTGAGCTGACCGGCATGCTGCCCCTTTCCGGGCAGTTGAGGAGCCACGCCGAAAATAGCACGAAGCGGAAATTCCGCCCGAACCTGTGCGAGGTGACGCTGATCAGCGACGCCCTCGGCCGCAGCTTCCGGCTGCGCGTTTCGGCGCGCGGGCTGAAATCGGTGGAACACCGCGGTGGTCTCGACGCGTTCCTGCTCAAGGCCGGCGACAAGGAACTTTCCGAGCGCTGCCTCAGGATGAAGCGCGACATCCAGAAGGTCACCAAGGCCGCGGCTACAGCTACGGCCTAACGCCCGTCGGCGTTAGACCCACCCGTCTTCACGTCGAGGTCGGCCTGGCTGATCTGGAACTGCAGCAATAGCGTGCGCTGCAGGGCGTGGTTGTAGTTGTCATCGGAAATCATCGTCAGGATGATCTCGCCGTCTCGACCGACATGGGTGGCGAGCCCTTCCATGTTGTCGATCTCGTTCGCGCCATCGGCAGCGATGAGGATGTCGGCGTCGATCACGCGGCCCGGCCGAAGCTGATTGGCCTTGATGTGCCGCAGCCGCATGCTCACGCCCTCGCTGAACCTGAAGCGGCGCTCAAGCACCAGCAGAGACCCATCCGGGAGTGGTGAGGCGTCGGTGATGTCGTAGTCGCCGTCGTTGGTCATGTAGAACTTGCGAGGACGCTCCTCATCCTCCCATATCCATCCGACGTAGTTTCCCTCGCCATCGCGCAGACGCTCGGAGAAGGCGACCAGCTTACCTTTGTATCGACCACCGCGCAGCACTGCGAGTGCCTCGAAGCCCCCGTTCGATGGCATGTTGCGCGCCGATTTCGGCAGCGAGACCTTGCTGCGTGCGGGGGATAGCCCCCCAGAATCGACGTCGTAGCGAGCGATCCGATGTTTGCGCTCAAATGAGATGTAGACGCTGCCCTTTTCGGACGTTCCCTCGGCCAGAGTGATACCTTCGGCGTCGCTATCCTTCTTGCGCGAGAGAGGATCGCCCTTCTTCGATTGAATGGCGCCGATGCGGGTGGACGACATGCCGGACACTGCGCCTTTGTCATCATAGGTCAGCGCCCCCGACATCCACGCGCCGGCGTCGGTGATGGCGAGGAAGCCCTTACCGTCTGGATCGAGGACGAGGCCTGACCAGCCGCCGAAATATTGCGATGGCGAGGTGAGCACGAGGCCTCCCCGCCAGGTGAGCCTGCCGAAACGGCGCGCGGCGCGATCGATGCGGCTGAAGCCGGGCAGCGGCTTAGCGTCAACCGTGAGCGGTCCGGTTTGCAGATCCACCATCGAAGGTTTGCTGCCGCCGAATGCGACGCTGGCGCAGACGGCCACCACCGCGACGACAGATCCTATGGCGGCAGGCAGGCGCAGCCGTCGGCCGCCATGCGACTTGAAAAACGCGGCAATGCTCAATTGAGTTTTCTCCGGCGCGGGGCAACACGCGAGCGGCCAGCGGGCTCTTTTTCCTCGAAGAGCTCGACGAGCTTGTCGGTCATGGCGCCGGCGAGCTCGCTCGGATCGGTGATTGTCACCGCCCGGCGGTAGTAGCGCGTCACGTCGTGGCCGATGCCGATGGCGATCAGCTCGACGGGGGAGCGCGTCTCGATCTCTTCGATGACCTGGCGCAAATGCTGCTCGAGGTAGCTGCCGGAGTTTACGGAGAGGGTTGAATCGTCGACCGGCGCGCCGTCGGAGATCATCATCAGGATGCGCCGTTGCTCGGGGCGCGCCATCAATCGGCGGTACGCCCACGCCAGCGCCTCGCCGTCGATGTTTTCCTTGAGGAGACCTTCGCGCATCATCAAGGCGAGCGAGCGCTTGGCACGCCGCCAGGGGGCATCGGCCTTTTTGTAGACGATGTGGCGCAGGTCGTTGAGGCGACCCGGCGTGGTGGGTTTTCCTGCAGCGAGCCACTGCTCGCGTGCTTGCCCGCCCTTCCAAGCCCGCGTGGTGAAGCCGAGGATCTCGACCTTGACGCCGCAGCGTTCCAGCGTGCGAGCGAGGATATCGGCGCAGCACGCGGCGACCATGATCGGGCGGCCGCGCATCGAGCCCGAATTGTCGAGCAGCAGCGTCACGACGGTATCGCGGAATTCGGTGTCGCGCTCGTGCTTGAAGGAAAGCGCATGCATGGGATCGATAATGACGCGCGTCAGGCGCGCGGCGTCGAGCGTGCCTTCTTCCAGATCGAAATCCCAGGCGCGATTTTGCTGCGCTAACAGGCGCCGCTGCAAGCGGTTGGCGAGCCGCGCCACTGCACTGGAAAGTGAACGCAGCTCGCGGTCGAGATAGGCGCGGAGCCGGTCCAGCTCCTCGGGAGAGGACAGCTGCTCGGCGCCGATCTCCTCGTCGAAGTCACGCGTGAAAACCTTGTAGCCAAAGGCCTCCGGATTATCGAGCACGGAGTTGTTCGGTCGCCACGGCTCGGGCGTGTCGAACTGCTCGAAGTCCTCCATCATGTTGTCGAGGTCGTCGGCGCCGGCCGACTCAGAGGTCTCCTGGGTTTCGCTGACCTCGCCCTCGGCCTCGCCGTCCTCACGCTGCTGCTCGCTCGAATCCTGGCCATCCTCAGAGGACTGGGTGTCGCCGTCGCTGCCCTCCTCCTTGTCCTCCTGTTCGCTTTCGTTTTGGTCGCGGTCGGCCTGGACGTTGTCCTCGGTTAAATCGAGGGCGCGGAGCAGATCGCGCAGCAGGCGGCCGAAGCTCTCCTGATCCTCGGCGAGCTTGTCTAGACGCTGGAGGAATTTGGCGCCGCGTTGCTCGATGGCGGAACGCCATACGTCAACGACGGCCTTGGCGTTGTCGGGCGGCGGCAGGCCGGTTAGGCGTTCACGAACGAGGAGCGCCACGGCATCCTCGAGCGGGGCGTCGGCGCGGGTTTTGACCTGCGCGAACCGGCCATGCGCGTATTGGTCCTCCAAACGTGCAGTCAGATTGCGGGCCATGCCAGGCATGCGGTTGGTGCCCAGCGCCTCAACGCGGGCACGCTCGGCAGCCTCGAACACGAGCCGCGCCGGGCCGTTGCTCGGTGCCAACTTGTTGTGGATCTTCTCGTCATGGCAGCCGGCGGTCAGGGCGAAGCTGTCGGCCCAGCCGCGAATGACAGCGATCTCGCGCTGCGAGGGCACGCGCGAGGGCTCGGGCAACTGGACGCGCGTTGGCGCGTATTCCGGCGCTCCCGGGGCGAAGCCGACGTCGATATCGGCGTGTCCGGCGACCGCGCGCACGCACAGACCAATGGCCCGCTTGAGCGGCTCGGTTGGGGCTTCCTTGCGCTTAGGCGCGCTCGACATGCATCTAACTCAGGGCGACGTTGGCGGCGCTCTCGGGGAGTTCCTCGCCAAAACTGCGCTGGTAAAACTCGGCCACAAGCGGGCGCTCGAGTTCATCGCATTTATTGAGGAACGTCAGCCGGAAAGCGAAACCGACGTCGCCGAACAGCTCCGCGTTCTCGGCCCACATGATGACCGTACGCGGACTCATCACCGTGGAGAGATCGCCATTGATGAACGCATTGCGCGTGAGATCGGCAACGCGCACCATGTTTGCCACCTGCTTGCGCTTGGCCTCCGTCTTGGCGAACGACTTCACCTTGGAGAGGACGATCTTCACCTCGTCGTCGTGCGGCAGGTAGTTAAGCGTTGCTACGATCGACCAGCGGTCCATCTGACCCTGATTGATCTGCTGCGTGCCGTGATAGAGGCCGGATGTGTCGCCCAGACCGATGGTGTTGGTGGTCGCAAAGAGGCGAAAGGCCGGATGTGGGCGGATGACCTTCGACTGATCGAGCAGAGTCAGTTTGCCGGAGACTTCGAGCACGCGCTGAATAACGAACATCACGTCAGGGCGTCCGGCGTCGTATTCGTCGAAGACGAGGGCAGTGTTCGACTGCAATGCGAAAGGCAGAATGCCCTCGCGGAACTCCGTCACCTGGAGGCCGTCCTTAATCACGATGGCGTCCTTGCCGACGAGATCAATGCGACTGACGTGACTGTCGAGATTGACGCGGATGCACGGCCAGTTCAGTCGCGCCGCCACCTGCTCGATGTGCGTTGACTTGCCGGTGCCGTGATAGCCCTGCACCATGACGCGGCGGTTGTGCTTGAAACCGGCGAGAATGGCGAGAGTCACTTCGCGATTAAAAAGATAGTCGGGGTCGAGGTCCGGCACGTGCTCGTCCGGCTTGGAAAAGGCCGGAACCTCAAGATCGGTGTCGATGCCGAATACCTGGCGCACCGAGAGCTTCATGTCAGGAAGGTTCGCGGGCTTGCCTTCGGCACCCGGATGGGTTTGCGCACGCATCAAGCGGGATCCTCGGAGTGGCGCGGGGAGAAATCGGCGCGGCGGCAATGCCGGATTTCAAACAAGGCCCGCTTGTTTCAGAAAGTTATAGGCTTGGATTATCTCGCGCAACTTATCGCCGGAGCGCGCATCGCCGCCATTCGCGTCAGGATGGTAAATCTTTACCAGCTCCTTGAAGCGGGCCTTGATCTCGACACTCGTAGCCGCAGCCGCAAGATCGAGAGTCTGTAGGCTCTTCTTCTCCAATGGCTTGAGCTGGCGCCGGGCCTCTGCCGGCTGCTCGCGGGCGGCCCGAGCCCGGCGGGCGAAGAAGTCATGCGGGTCCATGGCGCGGAAGCCGGGGCTGGCCGGACTGATGGGCGCGTTTGTCGGCGGGGCCCCGGGGGCCGAGGCATTGACGCCGACTTTCCAGGTGGGCCGATGGCCTGTCAGGGCGTCCTTCTGGAAGTCCCGAACCTGCGAATCGTCCATGCCGTCGAAGTAGTTATAGGTTGCGTTGTACTGGCGCACATGCTCGAGGCAAAATGCATAATACTCGCCGTCCTTGCCCCTGCCGCGCGGGGCGCGGTGGTCGGCAGCGGCCTTGCAGCCTTTCCACTGGCAGCGCGGCAGCTGGTCCTCGCGCGAAGGCCCGGCACGTTCGCGCTTTGACGCGACGCGGATGCTGTCGAAGTACTTTGAATTCAGTTTCATTGTGTTGAAGTATGATCTGCGGAGGGTCGCTGCACAAGCAGATCGCTCAGGCGCGCAACGCACTATTTTTTTTGCACATCTGGATGAGGCTTCCCCTAATGAGCTTGCAGTCGCGCATGCGCGAAAAGCTGATGGTGTCTCTCAATCCGACCCGACTCGACGTGGTCAATGAGTCGCACCTGCACGCCGGTCACGGCTCCTCGCCGGGGACTGGCGAAAGTCATTTCCGTGTACTGATCGTGTCAGGAGATTTTGTAGGAAAGTCGCGCATCGAGCGGCACCGAATTGTCAATGATGTACTGCGCGACGAACTGCGCGATGGGGTGCACGCCCTGGCGATCAAAGCGACGGCGCCGGGCGAGCCGACATAGCCGAGCCAAAAAAATCTCGCCTCCGACGAGCGAAGGCGAGATCTCTTAGACCAGCCGTAGCTAGATCCCTGGCTATTAGTGCCAGCGATGCCAGCGGCGGTGATGACGGTGACGCTTGTAGTAGCGCTTCTTCCACCAGTGACGATGATGGCGGCCGTAGTGCGCCTTCTCGACCGTGGCGTTGGCCTCACCGACCGTGGTCAGCTTGCCAAGAATGTTCCCGGAAGCCGGGGCGGCCTGAGCGCCACCGACAGCGGCGAAGCAAGCGATCGCGCCTGCAACTGCGGCCAGGGGGAGAAACTTCTTCATAATTGCTCCTTCTTTTCTACTGGCGTTGCCGCCGCGCTTTGCGACCACAACGTTCCGTGGATCCGGCTCATGTGATCCACGCCCAAGGTTTGCTTCCGGCACCTGAACCTAATCTGAATGGCAGGGTACCCCCGCGCCTAGGGCGCATTCGCCGGTCGCGCAGCACGAGCAGCGGCGACGGACACCGGACTAATGCGCAGGGCCGTGATCTTGTTCCGCGTCTTGCGTAATATCTCGAAGCGATAGCCGTAAAACGTGAAAACTTGGCCGGGTTCAGGAATATTCTGCGCCTCGTGGATGACCAGTCCGGCGACGGTTGTCGCCTCCTCGTCGGGCAGGGTCCAGCCCATCTGGCGATTGAGATCGCGGATGGCCACGGTGCCGTCGACGTTGACGGTGCCGTCCGCCTGCACGCGAATTGCTGCCTCATGCGTGTCGTGCTCGTCCGCGATTTGCCCGACAATCTCCTCAAGAATGTCCTCCAGGGTGATGAGCCCCTGGACTTCGCCGTACTCGTCGACGACCAGCGCCATCTGCGCCTTGCGCTTCAGGAACTGGTTCAGCTGATCCTTGAGCGGAGTCGTGTCGGGGACGAACCACGGCTCAACGGCAAAACTCATGATTTCGAGCTTGGAGACGTCCCAGCCGGCGCGGCCCAGGGCCGCGAACAGGTCCTTGGTGTGCAGAACGCCAACGATGTTCTCCGGCTCGTCCTTCCAGATCGGTACGCGCGTGTACTGGCTGCGCAGAAGCTCTTCGACAACCTTCTCCGGCGACTCATCGGCGTCGATGGTCTCCATCTTGGTCCTGTGAACCATGATGTCGGCAACCTGGAGGTCGCGCAGGTCGAGCACGCCGCCGAGCATGTCGGCATCGTGGCGGGCGACCGAGCCTTCCTTCTTCTGCAGCTCAATGGTGCCGCGGATCTCCTCGTGCGCCGCGAGGATGTTCGATTCATCGTCGAGGTTGCTGGGCGTCAGCTTGAGGACCAAGCGCACGATGTAGCCTACGGTCATCGTCATTGGTCGCAGGACGACAATCAGCCACTGCATGACCGGCGCGACGGCGAGTGCAATCTTATCCGGGTACGCGAGTGCGTACGTCTTGGGAAGAACTTCGGCAAAGACGACGACCAAGACTGTGACGACGACGGTGGCGTACACCACGCCCACGTCGCCCATCGTCCGGATGAGCAAGCTCGTCGTCAGCGCCGAAGCGAGGATATTGACGAGGTTGTTTCCGAGCAGCACCGTTCCGATGATGCGCTCAGGTGCAGCGAGCAGCTGGTTCACCTTGCGGGCGCGCTCGTTACCCTCGAGTTCGAGCGTGTGCATGCGCGCACGCGATGCTGCTGTGAGCGCGGTTTCTGATCCCGAGAAAATCGCGGACACCACGATCAATACGGGAACGGCGAGCAAAATAAGGATGGTGTCGAGTGACATCGAACCTAGGCCTGCGCCTCCATGCAGTTGCCGACGCATCTAAAGCGGCAGCGGAAGCCGCACTATTAGCACAGGCGGAAGGAAGGATCGTTAGCGGGAAGAAACGCCAGATTCAGTCGCCAGAAAGGCGCGGACGGCCTCGGCCGGCACATCGCGGGCGATAAACGCCTCCCCGATGGCGCGTGCCAGGATGAAGGTCAATTGGCCGTGGCGCACCTTCTTGTCCTGCCCCATCAGCTTCATGAGCGTGTCAATATCGGGCTTGTCGCCAAGAATCTGGTCGATGCGGGTGGGCAATTTCACTGCGGCAAAGTGCTCTGACACGCGATCGGGCGCCGCCGCATCGCAGTGCCCAAGGGCGCGAGAGAAGCGGAATGCGAGGCACATGCCGATCGAGATCGCTTCGCCATGCAGCAGCCGGTCGGAATAGCCGCACCAGGCTTCGAAGGCATGGCCGAAGGTATGTCCGAGGTTGAGGAGCGCGCGCTCACCTTGCTCGGTTTCATCGCGACCGACGATACCTGCCTTCGCCGCGACACTCGTGCCAACCGCGTGCGCCAGCGGCTCGGGTTCAAGCGCCAGCACAGCGCCGTGATTGCTTTCGAGCCAGGCGAAGAAGGGAGCGTCCCCAAGAAGACCGTACTTTGCGACCTCGGCATAGCCGGCGCGCAGCTCCCGCTCGGGCAGCGTCCGCAATGTGTCGGTGTCGGCGAGGACAAGACCGGGCTGATGGAACGCACCAATGAGGTTCTTGCCCTGTGGCGTATCGATTCCGGTCTTGCCGCCGACGGAGCTGTCGACTTGGGCAAGCAGCGAGGTCGGGATCTGCACGAAACGGACTCCGCGCCGCAGGATCGCAGCTGCGAAGCCGGCAAGGTCACCCATGACGCCGCCACCCAACGCGATGACGAGATCGCCGCGCTCGATGCCAAGTTCGAGCAGGCGCTCGCACAGCGGAGCAAGCTCACGAAAGCTCTTCGTCTTCTCACCCGGTGGCAGGACGATGGAGCCGACGTGGCGCGCCTCGCTCTTGAGGGCTTCCTCGAGCGGGGCGAGATGATAGCGGGCGACGTTCTCATCGGTGACGATGGCGCAGCGCGCCGTTCCGAGCCGGCCGGCAATCAACTTGCCGGCGTCGCGCAACAGACCCGGTCCGATCAGCACGTCATAAGTGCGCTCACCCAGCGGCACTTCGACCTTGCGCGCGCGTGCGGCCTCACTCATGGAGAGATCTCCGCTGGATTGACGACTTCCTGGCGCAGCCGCTCGACGATTTCGCCGACGATCACATCGTGCGGAACATCGCGGCTTTCGACGGTCAAATCGGCCATGGCGTAGACCGGGTAGCGCGTCGCCATCAGGTTCTCCAGCACTTCTTCCGGCTCGCCGTGCTTGAGCAGGGGACGGTTGCCGCGACGGCCAACGCGGCGCACCAGAAGGGGCAGCTCCGCCCTGAGCCAAACCGAAACGCCGCTCTCGGCAATGGCCGCGCGAGTCTCTTCGTTCATGAATGCGCCGCCGCCGGTCGCCAGGACTTGTGGGCCAGAACGTAGCAGTCGCGCCAGAACCTTGCGCTCTCCGTCGCGAAAATAGGGCTCGCCGTGGTCGGAGAAGATCTCCTCGATCGTCTTGCCGGCGGCTTTCTCGATCTCTTCGTCAGCATCGACAAAAGGCATCGCTAGCGTTGCCGCCAGGCGCCGGCCGATCGCCGACTTGCCACAACCCATCAGTCCGACAAGCACGACCGACCGCTGTCCTAGGGCAGCGCGTATCGCCTGGAGGGATTGCGAATCTGGCATCAATCTCTCTTCCGGACCGCCGACTCAGCGGATTGCCTGGGGCACGTCAAGTCCACTCGCCCACAGCCCAATTTCGAATAGACGGCTGACGGATTTGCTCGGGCTGCCCGCGCCGCCTACTTTGGATCGTCGCAGAGTGCAAGTCATAATGGCGCCAACTTGCAAAGTGACCAAACCCATGGGGGATGGGAAAGCATATGCCTAGCTTGTTCCGGTTTCTGTTTATCGTTGGCACCGCCGGCGCCATCATTACCGGTACGTTGTACGTTCTAGCCACTAAATTTGAGCCGGAACCGCACACCGTCACCAAGCCTGTCCCGGGCGTAAAGGTTCGTACGGAGTGACACGGTCCACGTCATGCGCAACCACGGTCGCCTAGCCACCGCCATCGCTGACGGGCTGCTCATTATCGGGCTTTTGACGGGTGCTGCCGCGGCGCAAGAGTGGAGCCCCTTCGATTCACTATCAAACCCCGCCCGCGGCGCGGCAAAGCCACCGGTCCGGGCGAGCGCCCCGACAGCGGCGGGCGACGATACGATCCGTCCCCTGGGCAATGAGGGCAGCAGCGCGGTGGAGCGCGGCGACCTCGCCCCGGTGTTGGCGCCGGACGGCTCGGGACTGCCGTACGAGCTGTGGCGCGGGCTCAACGTCGCCAGCCTGGAGCAGCTGATCTCAGAAATCGAGATTCCGCCGCGCTCGCCGGCCCTGCACGCACTTTGGCTGCGTCTCATCACCTCTAACGTGACGCGGCCTGACGGCGGCGTTACCGATCAGCAGTTTCTCGCGCTGCGGCTGGAAATCCTCTATCGCTCGGGCTTGCTCGAGGAAGCTTCGCGGCTGATCGCGGGGCAGGCCAACGGCGATCCGGCGGTCACAATCCTGGCTGCCCGAAACGAGATTGGTCTCGGCGCCAAAGAGCGCGGCTGCGAGACGGCCAAGTCTGCCGGCGCCGCACCTGCACAGCTTCCCAAGCCGATCAGGGCCGACGCTGCGCTCATTTCCGGTTATTGCGCCGCCATCGCAGGCGATGCCGCGGGCGCTGGTCTGGCCGCCGAGCTGGCGCGCGAGGATGGCGCCAAGCAAGGACCAGGACTTGCAGCCCTTGATGCGCTGTCTATCGGCGGCAAGCCGCAGGTCGAGGCCGACCAACAGCTCGCGCTACTCGATTACCGGTTGATCGAAGCGGCCGGCGGCTCGGTCGACGCTGAACACCTGCGCAAGCGGGCCACACCGGGCCTGCTCGCCGCCATCGCGCTCGATACGCACGCCGGTGCAGGCGACAGGCTTGCTGCGGCGGAAGCTGCTGCCGAGGTCAACGCCATTTCCCCGCAACAGCTTGCCGACGTTTATCGCTCGCAGAGTGCGGGCGAGGGCGTGGCATCCGACGCTGGTGGGCGCGATACGCCGCAGCGACGTGCCGCTCTGTTCACCGCCGCCGAACATGAGCAAACACCGCAGAAGAAGGTCCGACTCATTCGCTCGTTCCTCGACGAGGCGCATCGCGCAGGGTTCTATCTCACCGCCCTGCACATGATGGCGCCGGCGGCGGATGCGATCTTTCCCGCCCCAGAGATTGGCTGGTTCGCCGAGACTGGTATCGAGGCGGCGATGGCGGCGGGAAACTACAGCAAGGCGCGCATCTGGGCAGCATTCGGCTCCTCGAATGCCGGAGGCAACGGACTCAATCACTGGCTGGCATTGATCGACATCGCGGAAGGCGCCAATGCGTCCGGCGATGAGGATCTGCGGTACGTGGAGGAGCTGGCCGTGCGTGGGCGAATGGATCCGACGCTGCTCCACCGACTTGCGACCGTGCTCGATGCCCTCGACTACAACGTGCCCATTCCGTTGTGGGAGGCCGCCAGCCGCACGCCACAACCGACGAGCGGCTACCTGCCCGAAACGGGCGTGCTGACCGAGCTGCAGAATGCCGCCAAGAAGCGTGAGTTCGGGCGGACGGTGCTGCTGGCGATGAAAACACTCGGTCCAAACGGGGCGGAAGGCGCGCATATGATCGCTCTGGGCGATTCGATCCGCGCGCTGCGTCGGGCGGGCCTCGATGCCGACGCCCGCGCTCTCGGCTTCGAAGCGCTATTTGCAGGCTGGCCGCGGGCTATCGTGAATTGAGAGCGACGGGCATTGCGCGCTAGTGGAATGAGCATGAGCGCATCACAGCGGCATATCGAGACGTTCTTAGAGATGCTGTCGGCCGAGCGCGGCGCGGCGGCCAACACCGTCGAGGCCTACCGGCGCGATCTCGACCAATATCGCGCTTGCCTGGGAGCACATGGCGTCGATCTCACCGCCGCCACGCCGCCGAACATTTCAGGATGGCTGGTAACACTGTCGGAGGCGGGGCTGGGTGCTTCGTCCCGGGCACGCGCGCTCTCGGCGGTTCGTCAGCTATACAAGTTTCTGCTCGCCGAAGGTCACATCACCGCCGACCCTACGCACGGACAATCGGGACCGCGCAAGCGGCGCGCGCTGCCGAAGACGCTGAGTGTCGCCGAGGTCGACCGACTGATCGCCGCCGCCGCGCGGCGCTTGGACGACGCCGACGGCATCGAGCATGTGCGGGCGCTGAGGCTCTATTGCCTGATCGAAATGATCTATGCGACGGGCATGCGCGTCAGCGAGCTGGTGTCGCTGCCCCGCTCGGTACTCGCCGGCGACGGGCGGGTACTGATGATCAAGGGCAAGGGCGGACGCGAGCGACTCGTACCACTCAACTCAGCCGCGCGCTCTGCGCTCGACCGCTATCTTGCGGCGACGACCGGCGAAGGGCGCATCTCCAGCAAGTGGCTGTTTCCCTCCAAGAGCGCCCAGGGTCACCTGACACGACAGCGATTTGCCCAGGATCTGAAGGAAATCGCCGAGGCGGCTGGCCTCGACGGGGAGCGTGTCAGCCCACACGTGCTGCGGCACGCTTTCGCCAGCCATCTGCTCGACCGCGGCGCAGACCTTCGATCCGTACAGCAACTCCTTGGCCACGCAGACATATCGACCACGGAGATCTACACGCACGTGCTCGAGGAGCGGCTGAAGAAGCTGGTGCATGAGCACCATCCGCTGGCCAAGAAGCGCTGAGCCACGGCCAATGGAGGGGCCGACATTAAGCCCCCCACGTCCGGCGCCTTGACAGACGCGAAAAGCTGGCGTGATTGTCCGCCGACCCCTGGAATTTGCCCGCGAGGATCGCTTGGATCGCACCCCCATCCGCACCTACCTCGACTTTGAAAAGCCGATCGCCGAGCTGGAAAGCAAGGTCGCCGAGCTGCGTGCACTGGAAGGTGAAGACCATTCTGTCTCCATCGAGGACGAGATCAAGAAGCTCGAGCAGAAGGCCCGGGCGGCCCTCGTCGACACCTATTCCAGGCTGACACCGTGGCAGAAGACGCAGGTCGCCCGGCATCCGGATCGCCCGCACTGCCTCGATTTCGTGAACGCGCTCGTCGAAGATTTTACGCCGATCGCCGGGGACCGGTATTTCGCCGAGGACGAAGCCATCGTCGGCGGCATCGGCCGCTTTCGTGGCCGTTCGGTGGTCATTATCGGCCATGAAAAGGGGTCCGATACTGAAGGCCGCATCCGCCATAACTTCGGCATGGCGCGGCCGGAAGGGTACCGCAAGGCGGTCCGTCTTATGGAGATGGCCGACCGTTTCGGCATGGCGGTGATCACGCTTGTCGATACGGCGGGCGCCTATCCGGGCGTTGGGGCAGAGGAGCGCGGCCAGGCTGAGGCCATCGCCCGGTCGACGGATTGCTGCCTCGCCATCGGCGTGCCGCTGATCTCGGTCGTTATCGGTGAAGGCGGCTCGGGCGGCGCTATCGCTATCGCCACGGCCAACCGCATCCTCATGCTCGAGCACTCGATCTATACCGTGGCCTC
>JBAZYB010000109.1:0-13393 GCA_041659545.1 Hyphomicrobium sp. | reverse complement strand
TCGGGGAACAAGCCGGCACCGACGGGAGACTCGCATGTCCTATGACGACAGCAACGTGTTCGCCAAAATCCTGCGCGGCGAGATTCCCTCGCACAAGATCTATGAAGACGACGACGCGCTGGTGTTCATGGATGCCATGCCACAGGCGCCGGGACATACGCTCATCGTGCCCAAGGCGCCGTCGCGCAATCTACTCGATGCAGATCCGGTGGCGCTCGCGAAGGTCATGCCTATCGTGCAGCGTGCGGCGCGTGCCGTGAAAGAGGCTTTTGCGGCCGACGGCGTGACAGTGGTGCAATTCAATGAACCGGCCAGCGGGCAGACGGTTTTCCATCTGCATTTTCACGTCATTCCACGTCACGAGGGCGTGCCGCTGATGCCCCACGGCCGCGACATGGAGAAGCCGGAGGTTTTGGCGGCGCACGCTGAAAAGATTCGCGCGGCGCTAAAGGCCTGAGGCGCGGTGATGCAGTGCACGGCAAGCTGTCTGCACGGCCGTCGCGCGCTGCCGCAAACTCAGTTGCCGCTGCAGGCCTGGTACTTGTCCCACCACACCGGGTTGCCGGTACGCTCGGCGACAGCGCGTAGGCACCCGCAATCGCCATATGAGCAGGCCGAGCGATAGGCGCGCGGGCTGTTGTAGTAGCGCAGGTTGCCATCGTAGGCGCGCGGTGCGCTGCGATAGGCACGGCGGCTGTGGTAGCGGGGAGCTGAGTAGCCGTCCCAATGGCGCCATCCGCCGGCGTGCGCCGGGGAGACAATTGCTGGGGCAAGGGTCGCTGCACAGACAGCGATGAGGCCAAAGCCGGCAATGATCGTCGCGTGCCGCATGGGGGGCTCCCTGATGCTCGAGCCGCCGGTGAGTGTCTTCGCCCCGCGACAGCAGCCGTTGAAAGCCGCCAGTATCGCGCGATGAGGTAAAGAACCTTCCATCGGTGGCTGGTTCCTGTTCAGCTACGGGTCCTCAGATCTGCGAAATATCGCGATCTTTGGTTTCGCGCAGGAAGAGCGCACCGATGATGGCCGTCCCCAGCGCGACTACGACCGGGTACCAAAGGCCGGCGTAGATGTTTCCCACCCAGGCGACGATGGCCGTGGCCAGCAACGGGAGCATGCCGCCGAACCAGCCATTGCCGATGTGATAGGGCAGCGACATTGACGTATAGCGTATCTTGGTTGGGAACAGCTCGACGAGGAACGCGGCGATCGGGCCGTAGGCCATGGCCACGTAGATCAGGAACACCACCAGGACGGCGAGCACAATGCGCCACTCAATCTTGGCGGGGTCGGCTGGCACGGGTGTGAAGACGGTGACGCCATCCTTCACCTCGCTCTTCAGGTTGGGATAGCCGGCCGCAAGCAGCGCTGTGTTGTATGCCTCAGTCGAAAACGGTTTCACCTCGGTGCCGTTGACGGTGAGTACGACCGGAGCGCCTGTGCCGGCGTCTGCGGTGTTGAACGACAGCCCGAGCTTGATGATGTGGTCCTTGGCGCGGTCGCAGTCGGTGAACGTCGACCATGGCCCGACGAAGATATGGAAGTTGCATTGCGCCGGGTCGGCGGACAGCGTGAGCTGGGTCTTTTGCTGGAAGGCGACGAGATCGGGGTTGGCCGCCTGGGCGAGCATCGCAAAGAGCGGGAAATAAGTGAGCGCTGCGATGAGGCAACCGGCGAGGATGATCTTGAGGCGTCCGATCTTGTCGCTGAGCCAACCGAAGAAGATGAAGAACGGTGTGCCTATGACGAGTGAGGCCGCGATCAACGCATAGGCATAGAGCGGATCGACCTTCGCCGTGATGGTGAGGAAGAACAACGCGTAGAACTGTCCCGTGTACCAGACGACGCCCTGCCCGGCTGTGGCGCCCAGCAGCGCCAGAAGCACGTACTTGTTGTTTGGATAGTGGAAGAAACTCTCGGTGATCGGTGCCTTGGAGCTCTTTCCCTCGGCCTTCATGCGCGTGAAGACGGGGCTCTCCTGCAGCTTGAGGCGAATGTAGACGGAGAAGGCGAGCAAGAGCAGAGACGCGAGGAACGCAACGCGCCAACCCCACTCGGCGAACGTGACGGAATCGAAAAAGTAGAAACGGCAGGCGCCGATGACGAGCAGGGCGAGGAAGAAGCCGAGCGTCGCCGTCGTCTGTATCCACGAGGTGGCAAAGCCGCGCTTGCCCGGTCGTGCGTGCTCGGCGACGTAGGTTGCCGCGCCACCATATTCGCCGCCAAGGGCCAGGCCCTGCAACAGCCGCAGTGTCACCAGCAGAACCGGAGCCGCCCAACCGATGCCGGGCACTGCATAGCCGAGGATGGTCGTGTCCGAGAACGTCGGCAGCAGGCCCACGGCGAACGTCGAGACGCCCATCACCACGATGGTGACAAGGAACGTGTACTTGCGACCGACAAGATCGCCGATGCGACCAAAGATGATGGCCCCGAAGGGACGGACGATGAAGCCGGCCGCGTAGGTGGCGAAGGCGGAAAGCAGCGCGGCGGTGTCGTTGCCAGGCGGGAAAAACAGCGCGGCAAAGAACGGCGCCAGGGTCGCGTAGAGGTAGAAGTCGTACCACTCGAAGACGGTGCCGAGCGATGAGGCGAAGATAACGCGCCGCTCCTCGGATGTGATCCCCCGCGGCGACGCGGCGACGGTTTCCGCCCCTGCGATGGACATGGCATTTCCCCCGGCTTGCCTTTTTTTGTGCGGCAACTCTAGAGCCGTTCCGGTTCAAGTGGAAACGCCGAACGCCTCTGGACCTTGGCCCGGCAGAACCCGCTATGGTATCGAAGCCACTTGACTGCCTACCAACTGGTAGATAGCGTCTAGGCCATGACAAATCTCGACACTAAGTCTGCACTGCTGACCGAGGCTGAAACGCTCGTACGGACGATGGGCTATGCCGCGTTTAGCTACGCGGACCTTTCGGATCGCGTCGGCATTCGCAAAGCCAGCATCCATCACCACTTTCCCACCAAGGAAACGTTGGGCAACGCGCTCATCGACGGCTATCTGGAGCGCTTCATCACGCGGCTCGATGAGCTGACGGCCTCGGACGCCGATGCCAGGAGCAAGCTGCTTACGTATGGCGATTTCTTCGCCGGCAGCCTGGAAGATGGTCTGATGCCGCTTTGCGGGGCGCTCGCCGCCGATGCCGCCTACCTGCCGGCGTCGATGCAGCGGCGGGTAAAGAAATTCTTCGAGCTGCACCTGAGCTGGCTGGAGCGCACGTTGCGCGACGGCGTTGCGCAGCGACAGCTCGCGCTGACGGGAACGCCGCACAAATCGGCCCTGCTTTTACTCAGTGCACTCCAAGGCGCCAGCGTTGTTGCGTGGGCGCTTCGCGACCCGACCGTTGTGAAGCCGGTCTTCAAGCCCCTCGTGGAGGCCATGGCGCGCTAGCGTTTTTTTGCCCAGCACCTCTACCAACTAGAAGGATGGCGGCCATGTGTACGCCCTCTCAATTGAAAGAAGTCTACAGGCCGGAAGAAGAAGCGACGGGATTGGTTGCGGCCGCCCTCAAGCAGACGACGTCGCGCCGCGGCCTGCTCACGGGCGCGCTGGCATTTTCGGTCGCGCCGCTGGTGGGATGGCTACCGGCGAGTGCCGCGACCAACATGACATTCAGCGAGATCGCTCCGGGCGTCTTCGTCCACCAGGGCCCGCACGAGTTGCAGTCGCCGCAGAACCGCGGCGACATGGCGAACGCGAGTTTCATTGTCGGCAACGACAGCGTAGCGGTCATCGATACGCTTGGCAGTGCCAAAGCTGCCGGCGATATGCGCGCCGCCATCAAGTCCATTACCGACAGGCCGATCCGCTATGTCATCAACAGCCACATGCACCCCGACCATGTCTTCGGCAACGCGGCGTTCAAAGGGGACGGCGTGCAATTCGTCGGGCATCACAAGCTGTTGCGCGGGCTCGACCAGCGCGCCGGATCCTACCTTGCGGGCAGCAAAGCGATGATGGGCGAGGACGCCTTCGCGGGGAGCGAGGTCGTGCTGCCGACGCTGAGCGTCGACGACAGGCTGACGCTCGATCTCGGCGGGCGCAAGCTGGAGCTGGAAGCCCAGTCCGTTGCACATACCGACAACGATCTCATCATCACGGATAGCGCCACCGGCACGCTGTTCCTGGGCGATCTGTTGTTCTCGGGGCATATCCCGACGCTCGACGGTTCGCTGCGTGGCTGGCTGGCGCTCATCGAGCAACTCGATCGTCACGAGCCCGCGCGCGTCGTCCCCGGGCACGGGCCGCATGCCATGACGCTGCCCGAGGCCATGGGCGATGAGCAGCGCTACTGGTCCACAGTCGCCGCCGACGTGCGCCAGCTGATCAAGGAAGGTAGGTCGATGACCGAGGCGACGAAGACTGCCGGCCAGTCCGAGCGCGGCAAGTGGGAGATGTTCGACCAGTACCACGTGCGCAACGTGACGGCCGCCTATGCCGAACTCGAATGGGAAGAATGAACAACAAAGGGATGGAGACGCACATGCCTACGCAGCACGCACCATCGCGATTTTTATTCACACTTCTTGCCGGCACGATCGCCGCGGGCGTTCTCGCCCTGCCACCAGCAGCGCGCGCCGACGACGACATGTGGCCGTCGCTGCGCAAGGAAGTGTTCGGCACGCGGCCGATCGCAGAAGACGACGGCGTTGTTATCATCGATGCGCCCGAACGCGCCGAGGATGCGGCCGTCGTCCCCATCACCATTCGCGTTCCCCCGTCGGTGAAGGGCCCGCTCAAGTCGATGACGCTCATCATCGACAAGAACCCGGCTCCGGTGGCAGCAGCCTTCAAGTTCGGTCCGGCGGCTGGCGAGGGTGGCGGCGAGCGCCGCATGTCAACGCGCGTGCGGATCGATACCTATTCGAACGTTCACGCTGTCGTTGAGACGGCCGACGGCAAGTTGCACATGAAGAAAGTGTTCGTGAAGGCATCGGGCGGCTGCTCCGCACCGGCGCCAAAGGATGCCGACGCGGATCGCGCCAACCTGGGCAAGATGCTGGTCAAGAGCACTGCCCCAGCGCTTCCCACGACGCCG
This sequence comes from Hyphomicrobium sp., assembly GCA_041659545.1. Taxonomy (GTDB): domain Bacteria; phylum Pseudomonadota; class Alphaproteobacteria; order Rhizobiales; family Hyphomicrobiaceae; genus Hyphomicrobium_A. The sequence goes on along the minus strand of JBAZYB010000109.1, from coordinate 8,354 downwards.
CTGCGCGAGGCGCAGGTGATGATCAAACATCCGAACACCAACGGCATGCAGATGGATCCCATCTCGCGTGGGTACATCCCGGCGCGTTTCGTCAAGGACATGACCGTGAAGAGCGGAAACGACCTGGTGTTCACAGCCGAGATGGGCATCTCGATCGCGACGAACCCGCACTTCCGCTTCACCTATGCCAACGGCGGCGATGCGCCTCTTACCGTGACGGCGGTCGATACCGATGACACGCGGTTCACCGGTCAGGCAGCTAAAGAGACCGTCTCGCAGTAGTCACGCCCCTTTCGGGGGGAAGGAAGAGCGCTGGAGGGTCTCCCTTCCCTCCGGCGCTCTTCTGTGTTCGTGCGCCGGCTGTGTGATCGATAGGGACCGATGATGGCCCGGGTCATGGTCCGCCCAGCAAAAAAGCGCCGGAGGAGGCCCCCGGCGCTTTTGCTATTTGTCGAGGCACGCGAGCGCTAGTCGTCCTTGCGGCGCGGAATGTTGGGCACTGCACCACCCGAACCCTTGGTAGACCGATCCTTGCGCTCCTTCGGGGAGGGCAACGCCTTGCGCGAGGCACCGGCGTCGACCAAGACCGTCTGAGGCTCGTCCATTTCGCCGTCATCATCGTCGTCGGAGGCTTTGCCCTTCGAACGCTTGGCCGGATCGGCAGCCAGGTACTCGAACGCAAGCTTGCGATCTTCGCCCTTGCCCTCGACGACGACCTTCACGGTGCCGCCGTGCTCAAGCCGGCCGAACAGCAACTCGTCGGCCAGCGGCTTCTTGATGTACTCCTGAATGACGCGTGCCAGCGGCCGAGCGCCAAACTTCTCGTCGTAGCCCTTCTCGACGAGCCAGCGTGTTGCTTCCTCCGACAACTCGATGAGCACGCCGCGATCAGCAAGCTGCGCCTCGAGCTGGAAGATGAACTTGTCGACCACCTTCGTGATGACCTCGGGCGGCAGGCCGCCGAACGGCACCACTGCGTCGAGGCGATTGCGGAACTCCGGCGTGAACATGCGATTGATCGCTTCGGTGTCTTCGCCGGAACGCTTCGATGAGCTGAAGCCCATTGCAGGTTTTGCCATGTCGGAGGCTCCCGCGTTCGTCGTCATGATGAGGATGACGTTGCGGAAGTCGACCTGCTTGCCGTTGTGGTCGGTGAGCTTGCCGTGATCCATGACCTGCAGAAGGATGTTGAACAGGTCGGGATGCGCCTTCTCGATTTCGTCGAGCAACAGCACGCAGTGCGGATGCTGATCGATGCCATCGGTGAGAAGGCCGCCCTGGTCGAAGCCGACATAGCCGGGAGGCGCGCCGATGAGGCGGCTCACGGTGTGCTTCTCCATGTATTCCGACATGTCGAAGCGCAGCAGTTCGATGCCCATGAGATCGGCAAGCTGACGCGCGACCTCGGTTTTGCCGACGCCGGTCGGGCCGGAGAACAGATAGCTGCCGATCGGCTTCTCCGGCTCACGCAGTCCGGCACGCGCCAGCTTGATCGCGGCGGCAAGCGCCTCGATGGCTTTGTCCTGGCCGAAGACGACGCGCTTCAAATCCTTCTGGAGGTTGGAGAGAACCTCGGCGTCGGACTTGGTGACGGTCTTGGGCGGGATGCGCGCCATGGTGGCGATGGTGGCCTCGATCTCCTTGACAGTGATCTTCTTCTTGCGCTTGCCCTCAGGGACCAGCATCTGCGAGGCGCCCGTCTCGTCGATCACGTCGATCGCCTTGTCTGGCAGCTTGCGGTCATGCAGGTACTTGGCCGACAGCTCCACCGCGGTGCGAATGGCATCGTTGGTGTACTTCAGCTTGTGGAAGCTCTCGAAGTAGGGCTTGAGGCCCTTGAGGATGGCGATCGAGTCCTCGATCGTCGGCTCCTTGACGTCGATCTTCTGGAAGCGGCGGACGAGCGCGCGGTCCTTCTCGAAGTGCTGGCGATACTCCTTGTAGGTCGTCGAGCCGATGCAGCGTACGCTGCCGGACTGCAACGCCGGCTTGAGGAGGTTCGAAGCATCCATGGCGCCGCCCGAGGTGGCGCCGGCACCGATAACGGTGTGGATCTCGTCGATGAACAGGATCGAGCCGGGATAGTTCTCGATTTCCTTCATCACCGCCTTGAGGCGCTCTTCGAAGTCGCCGCGATAGCGAGTGCCAGCCAGCAGCGCGCCCATGTCGAGCGCGAAGATGGTGGCGTCCTGCAGAACTTCCGGCACCTCGCCCTTGATGATCTTACGGGCCAGGCCTTCGGCGATCGCCGTCTTGCCGACGCCGGGGTCACCGACGAGCAGCGGGTTGTTCTTCTGGCGGCGGCAGAGGATCTGAATGGTACGCAGCACCTCGGTCTCGCGGCCGATCAGCGGATCGATCTTACCGTCGCGCGCCTTGCGGTTGAGGTTGACGCAATAGGTATTGAGCGCGTCCTGGCCTGGCTTGCGCTCCTCCCCTTCCGCCTGCTCCTCATCCACGCCACGCGCGTGGCGTGGCTCGGACATTCCGGGGCGTTTGGCGATACCGTGACTGATGTACTGGACGGCGTCGAAGCGCGTCATCTCCTGCTCCTGCAGGAAATATGCAGCATGGCTCTCGCGCTCGGCGAAGATCGCCACGAGCACGTTGGCGCCGGTGACTTCCTCGCGTCCGGAAGATTGCACGTGCACCACGGCACGATGAATGACGCGCTGGAAGCCCGTCGTCGGCTGCGCCTCGGTCGCCTCCTTGGAGACGAGTGCCGATAAATCATTGTCGAGATAGTTGCTGACGCGCGAGCGCAGCGTGTCGAGATCAACGGTGCAAGCCCGCATGACCGCAGCGGCATCTCGATCGTCGAGAAGAGCTAGCAACAGATGTTCGAGCGTCGCGTATTCGTGGCTACGCTCGTTGGCGGCTTCCAGGGCGCGATGCAGCGCGCTTTCCAGGCTCTTCGAGAACGACGGCAAGGTTTACCTACTCTTTCTCCATGGTGCACTGAAGAGGATGACCGTTCTGGCGTGAAAAATCCATGACTTGCGTTACCTTTGTCTCGGCAACTTCGTAGGGATACACCCCACAAATGCCGACTCCCTTATGATGCACATGAAGCATAATGCGCGTCGCCTCATCGCGTCCCTTGGCAAAGTATTTTTCGAGCACAAGAACGACGAACTCCATGGGAGTGTAGTCGTCGTTCAACAGAAGCACCTTGTAGAGGCTGGGCTTCTTTGTTTTCGGCCTGGTCTTGGTGGCTATGCCAGTGCGCCCGTCCTCGTTGCCACCATCCTTGCCCGGTGGCTCCTGACCAGGAGGTGGGGTGCCCTTGGCGCCAGTGCAATCGAGGGTGCACGTGCAATCGAGGGCTCCTTCCCAGCGAAGGTTGGGGCGCCCCAGCGTCAGCGTCTTCGACATGCGTGCTAACGTCCGTCCTTGGGGTCGCGCAATCGCGCCGGCCCATAATTCTCAACCCGCGCTCTCGCGCATTTCGGTCACCCACGATACGCAACGGGACGCGTGCCTGCAAACTGCCCTCCTCGCCCGAGATTCGCACCCCGGCGGGCACTGTTCAGAGGGGTTTGCCCCCCGAATCCGCCCGGCCACATATGATGGGGATGCAAGCGGACACAAAAAAGGCCCGGCGCGAGCCGGGCCCTTGTTGTCGATGCCGCACGGTGTGAGCCGCTGGCTGCCTCAGGCGCCGTTCTGGAGGATCTTTTCGACGGGCTTGTAGGCTTCCTTGGCCATGCTGGCGTACATGCCGCCGAGCTTGGAAACCTGCTGCATATAGTCGTCGTAGGCGCGCTTGGCGTAGCTGGTCTGGATTTCGACAGCCTGCTCGACCGACTTTGAGGACATGAGCTTCTCGAGAGTGGAGGTGCCTTCCTCGAACGAGCGCTTGGTGTAGTCGCTCATCTCGGCGGCGATCGCCTGCCAGCTCTTGTTCCACTCGCCAAAAATTTTCATGGCGCTGTCGACGTTCGTCTGACTGAGCTTTTGCATATCTTCAAGATTTTTAATCATGGTGCCATCCGTGTCCTAATGAGACTCGAAAAAGTGCGCAGTGCCCCCGGCCCAATCAGGACCTCACCCAGGTTCTAAGTTTATCCGCACTGCACAATTTTTCAAGTTCTTTTTGCAGTGCAATATAAATCCGGACACGCTCCGGGATTAACCCAGCTGAAGCGCTCCCTGGGTTACCTTGCCCTTGGACAGGATCAGCGCAGCATCACCACATCAGGCGCCTCGACACGCCGTAAAGAGGCCCTAAAACGATGCTCCCTTGAAGTCCCCGTCCAGCACGATTGAGGCTCCTGGTTGAGACGTAACCCGTTATTTTGCCGTGGCATTCGTTTGGCGGCCGGGCTTCGCGCAGACGGTGGGATGGTTGGAGTAATGCATCGCGAGTCAAAGTCCTTCGGCCCCATGAGGCAGCTCGGGCTCATCTGCCTCATGCTGGCATTCGCTCTATCGTTGCATGCCCCAGCCGAAGCGGCAGAGCCGCGCTCGGCGTCGCTGGTTGTCGATGCCAACACGGGCGCTGTGCTGCACAGCACACGGGCGGACGAGGCGGTCTACCCAGCTTCGCTAACCAAGATGATGACGCTCTACCTGACCTTCGAGCTGATCGAGCTCGGTCGGCTCGACTACAGCACCAAAATCAAGATGACCGAAGAGGGCGCGGCTGCTGCCCCCTCGAAGCTCGATCTCGATCCGGGCGAGGAGCTGACGGTCCTGGAAGCCATCAAGGCCCTGGTCACCAAATCTGCCAACGACGTCGCCATCGCGCTCGCCCAACACATCGGCGGCACGGAAGCCAACTTCGCCCGGCTGATGACGAAGAAGGCGCGCGAGATCGGCATGCGAAACACCACCTTCCGCAACGCCTCCGGGCTACCGAACCCGGACCAGACGACGACGGCGCGGGACATGGTCACGCTCGGGTTGCGGCTGCAGGACGATTTTCCGCGCCATTATCGGCTGTTCGCAACGCGGGCTTTCTCTTTCCACGGGAAGACCTACCGCTCCCACAACTCGCTGTTGACGCGGTATCGGGGTACCGATGGGATCAAGACCGGCTATACGCGCGTGTCGGGCTTCAATCTCGTTTCGTCGGTGCGTCGCGACGGCAAGCATCTCGTCGCCGCAGTGTTCGGTGGCAAGACTTCGCGCATTCGCAACGCGCGCATGCAGTCGCTGCTGAGTAGCGCACTCGCGAAGGCATCGACCAAGGTCACACGGAAGCCGGCGCTCGTCGCAGCCGCGCCGCAGCCGACGCTGGCCAGGGCACCGAAGCGTGTTGCCGCTGCCGCATCGCAGGCTGCACCCAAGTCATCGCAGCCCGTCGAGACGAGTGCGCCCGATACGGCCATCGCCATTGCCAAGGTGCGTTCGGTACGCATCGGCGCCTCCCGACCGGCAGCGTCCGCGCCCGCCGAATTGCAGCCGCAGTTTGCCGTCGCCAGTGCTGATGAACCCACGCCTGCGGAACCGGCGCGGGCGATGAGCGGGTTCGGCTTTCCGCGGTTTGTGCCCGAAACCGGCGCCTTGAAGCCGTCCACGCTGCAGGCGCAAGCTGAGCACCTGGAGCGGACGCAAAGTGCGGTCGAGCAACCCGCGCCATCGGTGGCTTTGGCTGCGACACCCGCGCCGTCGCCACGCAATGCCGCACGCGGTCCGTTCGAAATCCAGATCGGCGCTTATGGCGATTCTGGCGAGGCCGAACGGCGCATGGCGGCCGTACGCCAGCGCGTCGGGGGAATGCTCGATCCCTACCGCGCGATCGCCATGCCGGTGAAACAGAGCGGTGGCAGCAAGCTCTATCGGGCGCGGTTCCGCGGCTTCGATGCTACGGCCGCCAACGAAACATGCACCCGCTTGCGCGGCATGCAGATCGACTGCTTCGTCATACGCGCCGAGTAAATCTAGCTGTCGTCGAGGGCAGCCAGTGCCACATCCTTTGCCTCGTTGATCTTGGCAGCCAGATACGTGGAGCCGCCTCGATCGGGATGCAGCTTGAGCATCAGCGCGCGGTGGGCCCGACGGATGGCATCTTCCTCAGCACCGGGTTGAAGACCAAGAATGTCGAGCGCCTCGTCCTCCGTCATACGCCCATCGGGTCCGCGGCTCATGTCGGACTCGCCGCGCGCCATGTCCTCGCGCCAACTCGGGTGAATGCGGTCGAGGTATGCCTCGACGAGCTGCGCCGAGCTAGGATCGACGTGGCGGCAGTCCTGCCAAAGCAGCCCAAGGTCGGCGGGACTGAGCTGGTCGAGGTCGCGGCCCGCGAACATGCCTTTCAGCACGCGTCCATGCATCTCGCCGCTGTCGTGGTCGAGCACCATCTCAAGGTGGTCGGTGACGACACTGGATGACTGCCCCTGCGTGCGGCGGGCATTTCCGCCACCACCAAGCCAGGGCGGCATCGTGCGCCCCCAGATGAGCCAGGAGCCGAACATGCCGAGCGGGACAGCGAGCGGCGCCATGCCGCGCGCGAACAAAAGCGCGGAGCCGATGAGCGACACCGTCCCGCCGCCGATGCGCAAGCGGCGGGCAACATCGGCGGGATTGGCCTGCGCAAACCTGCGCATGGCTACGAGCCCCAGAGTCAGCGCCGCCATGCCGAGGATGAGATACAGCATCAGGCTCCAGAAGCTCCGGGGGTGAGCTGTTCCAAGAGCAATCGCGCGCCGGCACCGTGTTTCTGGCTGCCGAGAGCCAGGAGCGCCTTGCGGCCGCCGGCGGCAAACGTGGCCACCGCGGTCAACAGATCACGCAACTGGCGTGCCGAGCCGCGATCGAAGCGGCAGAAGGCACCTTTCGTCAGCCGGGCGATTTCGCGGAATGCGCGGGCGGCGGTCTCATCGCCGCCCTCCTGGAAAACGAATACCGGCACCCCGAGGAGCGCCAACTCGCCGGCACGGGCACACAGGTGGTCGACGTCCTCTTCCATGCTGTCGCCAACGTAGACCACGGCATTGATCCGGCGCTGACGGCTCGCATCGAGTGCGTGGCTGAGAACCTTGCCGATCTGCGTCAGTCCACCCTGGCAAGCGACCGAGCGCATGAGGCGCGCCAGACCATCGGGGTCGGAAACCCATTTTGAGGCGCGGCACTCGCCCATACCGCGGAAATAGACGAGTTGCACATCGAGGCCGCCGACCTCCTTTACCGCTGCAAACATCTCACCTTGCAGTGACAGTGCCATGTCCCAGGTCGGGGCACGGCTCATGGTGGCATCCATGGCGAAAAGCAGCCGACCGCGGTCGGTGCTCACCGGCGCTGCAACAGTCTTCATTTTGGCGATGAAGGCGGCGACGTCGGCATCGGCGCCGCCCGCGGTTGCCGGCGTCGATGCATCGGGGCGGCCCGCTGCCGCGACTTTTCCGGCGCTCGTGTCGACACCCGTGTCAACTCCGGGCGGCTTGGAGGTCGTGCCTGCAGGCCTGCGCGTGGTCATCTCTAAAGCCCTAGCCCGTACCGATCGCCTACACCTACAGCATGGCGATGCGCGGGTTACCCTGCAATATGTCGAGATCGGTCAACGGCGGGTAATCGGCGGCGCGGTCAAAAGGTCGAGATTGCCTCCCGTCGCGGTAATGTCAGACGAACGCACGCGCTCGGCGGCGTAGGCGAGCAGCGTATTGGGACCACCGGCCTTCGGCCCGGTCCCCGACAGCCCCTCGCCCCCGAACGGCTGCATGCCAACGACTGCACCGATCTGGTTGCGGTTGACGTAGATGTTGCCGACGCGTGCGTGCTCGGCGACGTAGTCCGCCACACCCTCAAGGCGGCTGTGCACCCCGAGGGTCAGTCCGTAGCCGGTCTCGTTTATCGCCGCGACGACTTTGTCGAGTGAGCCGCGCGCATAGCGCACGACGTGCAGAATGGGGCCGAAAACTTCGCCGCCAATTACGTCGAGACTGTCGACCTCGTAGGCCGCCGGCGTGACGTAGCTCCCGGCGCGACAGCTCTCCGGCAGCATCAAGTCGACGAGCTGGCGGCCTTCGCGCTGCATGCGGATCTTGTGTCCCTCAAGAGCGTCCTGCGCCTCTTCGTCGATGACGGGCCCAATGTCGGTGCCATAGTCGAACGGATCACCGATATCGAGTGCCTCAATCGCGCCAACGAGCATGTCGGTCGTCGCGTCGGCGGTGTCTTCCTGCAGGAACAGGACACGGGCGGCCGAGCAGCGCTGTCCAGCGCTGTTGAATGCCGAGCGTACCGCGTCGCGCACGACCTGCTCGGGCAGAGCGCTGGAGTCGGCGATCATGGCATTGACGCCACCCGTCTCGGCGATGAAGGGAACAATCGCGTGGCGCCGGTCGGCGAGCGCGCGCTGTATCGACCAGGCCGTTTCGTTCGAACCGGTGAACGCAATGCCCTTGATGCGC
>JBAZYB010000108.1:0-13486 GCA_041659545.1 Hyphomicrobium sp. | reverse complement strand
TGCTATAGAACGCGGCGACAGGCCGTTTCGGGCCACAGAAATCAAGAGATTGCCATGGCTACCGCACTGCTCGTCCTGCACCTGATGATCGCCTCGGCCTTGGTGGCTGTAGTGCTCCTGCAGCGCTCCGAAGGCGGCGCATTGGGCATCGGTGGTGGTGGCGGCGGCGGCTTCCTGACCGGCCGTGGAACGGCCAACCTGCTGACGCGCACGACGGCGGCCCTCGCGGCGGGGTTCTTCGCCACGAGCATTCTTCTGACCCTAGTGGCCCAGCACGCAGCGCCCTCGCGCTCGATTTTCGACGGCGCTCCTGGAACTACCGCACCTGCCGGAGAGACAGCCCCAGGCACCTCGGCACCCGCTGGCGCACCGGCACCGACCGCACCGGAAGGGGCCCGCGGCGGTATCCTCGACAAGCTCCAATCACCAGCGGTGCCGCAGAACCGCTAATGCCGGCAGGCTGTTCTCAGCCTGTTGACATGTTGCCTCTGAGCACTATTCGGCCAGCCTATGCGCGTTAGACTCGTCCGCAGAGATTCTGCCAACGAGCACTGGAATGCGCATGCGCCCGATAAAATTCGCAACCATCGCCACGTTTGTCTCGTCCAGCGTTTTACTCGGGGCCTGTGCCGGCGCTGACTTGAAGCCGGTCGCCGCGTTCGGTGCTTCAAACGTGCTTTCGCCATCGGGGTATTCCGAAACGAAGGTGAGCGACACCGAATACCAGGTGAAGGCTGTCGGCACCGAGGCGACGCCAAAGGCGCGCATCGAGAAGATTGCCCGCGCGAGAGCAGCGCAGATCGGCATCGAGCAGAAGCTCAAATATTACAAGATTGCCAACGTCCAGTTCGGGGTCGTGTGCAACAAAAAGCACGAGTTTTATAAGGGCGGCACGACCAGCTCAGGCAGTCGGCAGACGGTCCAGGTCGACGTGGTTTACGCTAAGGAGCCGCTCGATCCCACGTATGTCAGCACGGCCGAGAGCTTCGAAGCCCTCAATGGGGAACTTGGTAACGATATGATACCTCCCGACGAAAAGGCCGTCGCCGCGCAGGAAGCACGCACGGCCTGCGGCGAATCCATCTGACGCATTTCGGGCACGCTTTAACGCAAAGTGCCCTCTATGCAGCCCTGCCGGGGATGAGGCGATAAAGACGCTTCGAATCTGGCGCCCCTTCGTGTAAGCCTCGAAGCCCATGCAGCGGTACATCTTCATTACCGGCGGCGTGGTGTCCTCCCTCGGCAAAGGCCTCGCGTCAGCCGCCCTCGGTGCGCTTCTACAAGCGCGCGGATATTCGGTCCGGCTTCGCAAGCTTGATCCGTACCTCAACGTCGACCCCGGTACGATGTCGCCGTATCAACACGGCGAAGTCTTCGTGACGGACGATGGTGCGGAAACGGACCTCGATTTGGGACACTACGAGCGCTTCACCGGCGTGCCCGCGCGCAAGTCGGACAACATCACCACGGGACGAATCTATCAGGACATCCTCGCCAAGGAGCGGCGCGGAGCGTACCTCGGTGGAACCGTGCAGGTGATCCCGCACGTCACGGACGCCATCAAGGAGTTCGTGACCTCAGGCAATGAGGACGTCGACTTCGTCCTCGTTGAGATCGGTGGCACCGTCGGCGACATCGAGGGCCTGCCGTTCTTCGAGGCCATCCGCCAGCTTGGCAACGACCTGCCACCGCTGAGCTCGATTTTCATTCATCTGACGCTGATGCCGTACATCCCCTCGGCCGGCGAGCTGAAGACCAAGCCGACGCAGCACTCCGTCAAGGAGCTGCGCTCGATTGGCATCCAGCCGAACATCCTCCTTTGCCGTTCTGATCGTCCCGTGCCGGCCTCCGAACGGCGCAAGATCGCGCTGTTCTGCAACGTGCGCGAGGAGGCCGTCATCCAGGCTCTCGACGTGCCGTCGATCTATGAGGTGCCGCTCGCCTATCACCGCGAAGGGCTCGACGAACAGGTGCTGCGCGCCTTCAATATCTCCGGCGCGCCCAAGCCCGATCTGACGCGCTGGGAGACCATCGCCCGCAGCGTTGATACGCCCGAGGGCGACGTAACGATCGCCGTCGTGGGCAAATACACCGGCCTGAAGGACGCCTACAAATCGCTCATTGAGGCGCTCGTGCACGGCGGCATCGCCAACCACGTCCGCGTCAACGTCGAGTGGATCGAGAGTGAGATCTTCGAGCGAGAAGATCCCGCGCCCTACCTGGAAGGCGTCAACGGCATTCTCGTCCCCGGCGGCTTCGGTGAGCGCGGCTCGGAGGGCAAGATTCTCGCCGCCAAGTTCGCCCGCGAGCGGGGCGTCCCGTATTTCGGCATTTGCTTTGGCATGCAGATGGCCTGCCTCGAGGCGGCCCGCAATCTTGTCGGTATCCACGACGCCAACTCCACCGAATTCGGACCCACGTCAGAGCCGGTCATAGGCTTGATGACAGAATGGATGCGCGGCAACGAATTGGAGCAGCGGCGCCAGGGCGGCGACCTCGGCGGCACGATGCGGCTCGGTGCTTACGCGGCACAGCTGGCCCCGGGCAGCCGCATCGCCAAGGTCTACGGCAGCGAGAAGATCTCCGAGCGTCACCGGCACCGGTACGAGGTCAACACCAAATACCGTCAGCAGTTAGAGGCCGTGGGGCTGCGTTTCTCCGGTCTGTCGCCCGACGGGCTGCTGCCTGAGGCTGTGGAGTATCCTGAACACCCGTGGTTCGTGGGCGTGCAGTACCATCCCGAGCTCAAGAGCCGGCCGTTCGAGCCCCATCCCTTGTTCCGCTCTTTCGTCGCCGCTGCCGTCGAGCAGAGCCGCCTCGTCTAGTCGCCCGCGGCCTAGCTCACACGACGAGCGCTGCGGCGACCTCCCGGATGTGATGCCTTCGGCCGTCACGCGCTTTACGAACCGGGAACGAGAGGCCGTGTAGAAGCAACGGTGCAGTGCACCGGACCCGCTGCATTGCAATCGTCGACTTCTTTCCTCGCCAGTTCAGCGCTCAATGTTTAAGCAGCTTCTCGCAAAGCAGCTTATTGCGAAGGCGCTATGACGCCTAAAAAATTCGCCAAAAAACACGTGATATCAATGATGTAGAGGTGGCGTCAACGAGTTGGCACGCTTATTGATTACCTCTTACGGCGTTAACCAACCGCTGCGGGCAAAAACGCCCACGGCAATGCCCGAAAGGGCGAAGGGACAAACACAAGGAGTGCTCCCCATGAAGCTCGTTACCGCCATCATCAAGCCCTTCAAGCTGGACGACGTGCGCGCTGCGCTGACCAAGCTCGGCATCACCGGCATGACCGTCACCGAGGTCAAGGGCTTCGGTCGCCAGAAGGGCCACACGGAGATCTATCGCGGCGCCGAATATGCAGTGAACCTGCTGCCGAAGGTGAAGATCGAGCTCGGCGTTTCGTCGGCCCAGGCTGACGGCGTCGTGGCTGCCATCCGCCAGGCGGCGAACACCGGCGCCATCGGCGACGGCAAGATCTTCGTCTCGCCGATCGAGTCGATGGTTCGCATCCGCACGGGTGAGACGGCTGAAGCCGCTCTCTAATCGGCAGCACTGATATGCTGCCCTTCTCGCCGGGGTCCTGCGTCGCCGCACTAGCGGCGTGGTCCCCGGCGGGCGAAGACCCGACCCGGTCCGCCTAGGACCGTCCAATCATGTGGCCGCTAGGCCACGCAAGGCCCGCTGGCCTTCAGCGCACGGCCTATCATGTCTCTGCAACTCGATGTACACACAGGACGGGGCCCCGCAACCCGAATCGGGCGATAAGGGGAGTGCGGAGGACGTCGCCGCAGGGGCTCCAGTAGACGTGAAGTAGAGGCAACGTCCTCCTGAACGAAGTCGCGGTTTTGCCCGCGGCTAAATAAAAGCCATCGCGCTCAGGGGAGTTAAACAGATGCCTATGGACCTGCAGTCGTTACTTATTCTCTTGCTCATCGGCGCCATTGCCGGTTGGCTCGCCGGCACACTTATCAAAGGCTATGGTTTTGGCCTGATCGGCAACATCGTCATCGGCGTCATCGGTGCGTATATCGGCGCTTGGCTGCTGCCTCAGTTCGGCTTGTGGGAGGGGGGGCTGATCGGCTCCATCATCTCTGCCACGGTCGGAGCGATTATCCTGCTGTTCTTGATCGGTCTCGTGCGCAAGGTCGCCTAGCGCCCCTGCGAATTACACCGATGGCCGCGTCCCCAGGGCGCGGCCATTTGCGTGAGGGCTCTCGCCAAGTTTTCCCCCGGATGGACGTGATATAGAGGGCCATGACCAAGCACGAATCCCTTCAGCCCAACCCGAGCGTCACCATCGGCAATGTCGTGGTGGCGAATGACCAGAAGCTCGCCGTCTTCGCCGGGCCCTGCCAGATGGAGAGCCGCTCCCACGCCCTCGAGATGGCGGCGGCTCTGAAAGAGGAGGCGGCAAGGCACGGCTTCGGGCTGGTCTATAAGTCGTCCTTCGACAAAGCCAACCGCACGTCGATTGCAGGACGGCGCGGCATCGGCTTGGAAGCTTCGCTGCCGATCTTTGCCGAGATCCGCGAAACGCTCGGGCTGCCCATCGTCACGGATGTCCACGACGCAGCGCAGTGCGCCATCGTCGCCCCCGCGGTCGACGTGCTGCAGATCCCAGCCTTCTTATGCCGCCAAACCGACTTGCTCATCGCTGCTGCCAAGACGGGCCGCGTTGTGAAGGTGAAGAAGGGACAGTTCCTCGCCCCGTGGGATATGCGTAACGTCGTCACCAAGATCGTGGCGTCAGGTAATCCCAATGTCCTTTTGACCGAGCGTGGCTCATCGTTTGGCTACAATACGCTTGTCACCGACATGCGCAGCCTGCCGATCATGGCCGAGACCGGCTGTCCGGTGATCTTCGATGCGACCCACTCGGTGCAGCAGCCCGGAGGGCAGGGGACGAGTTCTGGGGGCGACCGCCGCTTCGTCCCCGTGCTGGCTCGAGCCGCCGTCGCTGTCGGTGTGGCTGGCCTTTTTATCGAAACGCATGAGAATCCCGACCGCGCGCCGTCCGATGGGCCCAATATGGTGCCGCTCAAGGACTTTGGGGCTCTCATGTCGGAGTTGCTAGAGATCGATGCCCTGATAAAACGACAAAGGAGCGCGGCCGAGGGCACGCGCTCCTGTTGAAGTTTGCCGACGGTTTTGACTTCAGCCGCTCAGTCCATTTTGAGGAAAGAGGCCGCCGTCCACAGCGGTGCATCGTCGGACACGTAGGCGTAGCGCAGACCCCGACGATGCTTGCTGGCGATGCTGGCGCATCCGCTTTCGCTGCACATCGGTCCCGAGCTGTAGGTGACGCCATTGAGCGCCGCGACGCTCATGGTGGTGACAAAATAGGCGACGACATAGAGGCACGAGAGCACCCCCAGCGTTCGCATGACCAGATCGAAAGACATCGCGCGACCCCCTGATCGAAAGCTGCTGGCATATGCACCGGCCGCCTGTCCGCACCGTGAAAAGCGGAACATCGGCCGACGTGTTCATCATATGGAAAGAGCGCTTAACGCGACGTTAAGGTTACGCGTCGGTTAAGGAACGCTGATTCGCGGCTGCTCCCCCTCCGCAAAGCAAATCGAACCGACGCACAACTATCGCAGATTCCGTTTGCTTCGACGAGGAGCCGAATGCGCCAACCGAAAGGTTTCTTCGCTGCGCCGCAGCGCCGTTTTGTCGGCTGGTGCGCGGTGGAGAAATCCATAAGTTGCACGTTGCCGGTTTGTGGGTAGGCGCAGGACGAGATCGGGGCAAGGCGGGGCATGGTCGGCGTTTCACTGAACGAACTGGCGATACTGCTTGCAGCACTGGCGATAGCCGGTCCGCTTGCCCGCTGGCTCGGCATCAGCGAGGTGCTCGGCTATCTCGTCGTCGGATTGCTTCTCGGCCCCAACACGATCGGCTGGTCTTTCTCCGACTACAAGGCGAAGGAGATTCTCCACTTCGCCGAGTTCGGCATCGTGCTTCTCTTGTTTCTCATTGGCCTGGAGCTTCGACCCAAACGCCTTTGGGCGATGCGCAATGCCGTATTCGTCCTCGGCACCCAGCAGGTGGTCCTGACAGGACTGGCATTAGCCGGCATCGGCATGCTCGTCGGCTTCTCATGGCAGACGGCGCTGTTTACCGGACTTGCACTGGCTCTTTCCTCGACCGCTCTTGCCCTACAGGTGATGGAAGAGACGGGCGATCTGCAGACCCGCCACGGCAGGCTGGGTTTCTCGGTCTTGCTGTTCCAGGATCTCGCTGCGATTCCCTTGATCGCCTTCGCGCCGCTGTTCGCCACCAAGGAGATCTCGGCCCTCGCCACCCAGTCGGGGTCGATGGAACTGATCGCGGTGCTGAAGGGGCTGGGCCTCATTGCAGTCATCGTCGTCGTCGGCCATTTCGTCCTCGACTTCCTGTTGCGCCTCGTCGCGAAGACGCGCGTCCGCGAGGCGATGACGGCGGCAGCTCTCCTCACCGTCGTCGGCGTGACGATCCTCATGCAACAGGCTGGCCTGTCGGCGTCTCTGGGCGCTTTCATCGCCGGCGCGCTGCTGGCCGAATCCTCCTACCGCCATCAGCTCGAGGCAGACATACAACCCTTCGAAGGGCTGCTGCTCGGGCTCTTCTTCACCGCCATCGGCATGACCATCGACGTACGTCTGTTTCTCGACGCGCCGGTCATCATCCTGACGCTGGTCGCCGGACTGGTCGCCATCAAAGCGGTCATTCTTTACGTGCTCGGGCGGCTGCAAGGACTCGAGCCTGGTCCTGCCCGGCGCCTCGGTATTGCGCTCTCCCAGGGCGGCGAGTTCGCCTTCGTCCTCTTTACGGTCGGCTATGCCTCTGGCGCGCTAACCAGCGAGAACACGGAACTGCTGACCGTCATCGTCACGCTTTCGATGGCGGCGACGCCCATCCTGCTGAAGCTCGAGGGTCTGCTGTCGCGCCGACGCAAGCAGCCCGCTCCCGTCTATGATGCTCTGCCCGACAACGACGGCCACGTCGTGATTGCCGGATTCGGCCGCTTCGGGCAGATCGTCGCCCGCATCCTCACCGCCAAGCGCATTCCCTTCACCGCCCTCGACATCAGCGCCGAGCAGGTCGAATTCGTGCGTCGGTTTGGTGCCCAGGCCTTCTATGGGGACGCAAGCCGGCCCGACATCCTCGAGGCCGCCGACACGCACCAGGCGAGCGCGTTAGTCCTAGCGATCGACGACGTCGAAGCCTCGATGCGGACAGCCGAGCTGGTGCGCTCGAAGTATCCGGACCTTCCCATATTTGCCAGGGCAAGAAACCGTAACCACGCCCACCGGCTTCTCGATCTGGGGATCACCAACATCCAGCGTGAGACTTTTCTCTCTTCGCTCGAAATCACCAAGCAGCTGTTGAAGAAGCTTGGCCTCTCCGAACGCGAGTCGGCGCGCATCATCCACACCTTCCGCAGCCACGACGAGCGCCGCCTCGTGGAGGACTACAAGCTCGCCAGCGACCTCGACAAATTGCGCGAGCGCGCGCGCAGCGACGTAAAGACCCTGGAAAAGCTCTTCGAGGAAGATGCGGCTGAGGAAGCGCGGCTGCAGGAGCTTGCGCAGACCGAGGAACCATCCCGGTGAAGCCGGTCATCTGCGTCGGCCATGCCGCGCTCGACTACGTCTATCGTATCGAGGCCTTTCCGCCCGAGCCGACTAAGGTCCGATCGCTTGAGCACATCGAGAGCGGCGGAGGCATGGCGGCCAACGCCGCAGCGGCCATCGCACGGCTGGGCGGCAAGGTCGAGCTGTGGAGCCGTACCGGCGGTGACAGTGCCGGCGAGCGCATCCACAAATTCCTCGCCGGCGACGGCGTAGACATCACCTACGTTCGCACCTTCGAGCACGCGCGTTCGTCCACTTCGGCCGTCATCGTCGATCAGGCCGGCGAACGCCTGATCATCGGCGAGCGTGACCACGCCATGCCAATGGACTCTAGCTGGCTGCCGATCGACCGCATCGCCGGCGCGGCCGCGGTGCTCAGTGATCTGCGCTGGATCGAGGGTACACGCGATGCCTTCCGTGCCGCCCGAGCCAGCGGCGTGCCGACGCTCCTCGATGCCGACCTCGGCGGCGGCGGCTTGATGAACGAGTTCCTGGCGCTTGCCGACTACGCGATCTTCTCGGCCCCCGCCCTCGACGCCTTCGCCCCGGACCTCGATGAGCACGCGCAGCTTCAGCGGGTGCTGGCAGCCGGCGTGCACCACGCAGGCGTCACCCGCGGTGCGGGTGGCTACTCCTGGCTGTCCCGCAGCGGCTCGAGCGGCCACCAGCCCGCCTACGCCGCCGAGATCGTCGATACCACCGGGGCAGGCGATGCTTTCCACGGAGCCTACGTCTGGGCCCTTTCGCAGGGGCGCTCTCCTGCCGACTGCGCTCGGATTGCCTCGGCAACGGCCGCCCTGAAGTGCCGCCGCCTGGGAGCCCGTGCGGGCTTGCCAACGCGTGACGAAGTCGACGAATTCCTCTCCAACCATGTGGATTGAGGCGGGATCTTACGATTCCACTACGCCCCTGGGCATGGACGGGGGCCTGCCGCCTCGTTAAACGTGCCTCACTCAAGAGCCTGGGATGGGGGCACCCCGCCGGGCCTAAGCAGGGATGGACTGATGACCGAGGCAGGCAAGACGATCACCACGGCAGAGGCGGTCGGCCATAAGGACATGGCGAACGCCATCCGGGCCCTGGCGATGGATGCCGTGCAAGCCGCTAAGTCTGGCCATCCGGGCATGCCCATGGGCATGGCGGACGTCGCTACAGTGCTCTTTCGCGAGGGGCTGCGCTTCGACGCTGCCGCGCCCGATTGGCCGAACCGCGATCGCTTCGTTCTCTCCGCCGGCCACGGCTCGATGCTGCTTTATGCTCTCCTTTATCTGACCGGCTATCCGGGCATGGACGTCGCCGAACTGAAGCGCTTCCGCCAGCTCGGTGCCAAGACCGCAGGACATCCCGAATACGGCCACGCTGCCGGCATCGAGACAACCACCGGCCCACTCGGCCAGGGCATTGCTACAGCCGTGGGCATGGCCCTGTCGGAGCGCCTGCTCAACGCCCGTCTCGGCGATGATCTCGTCGATCACCATACCTACGTAATCGCCGGCGACGGCTGCCTCATGGAAGGCATTAGCCAGGAGGCGATCTCGCTCGCGGGTCATCTCGGCCTTGGCAAGCTGATCGTGCTCTTCGACGACAACGGCATCTCCATCGACGGCCCGACGAACCTGACGGTAACCGACGACCAGGTAGCGCGCTTCAAGGCATCGGGTTGGAATGCCGTCGCCATCGACGGCCACAGTCCCGAAGCGATCTCGACGGCCCTGCGCGCAGCACGTGCCGACAGCTCCAAGCCCTGGTTGATCGCCTGCAAGACCACCATCGGCTACGGCGCGCCGACGAAGGCCGGCAAGTCGTCGACGCATGGCGAGCCGCTTGGCGATGAAGAGATCAAGGGCACGCGCGAGAAGCTCGGCTGGCCCTATGCTCCGTTCGAGATCCCCGAGCCTGTACTGCACGCATGGCGCGCCGTCGGTCGGCGCGACGCTGGCGATCGCGCTGCCTGGGAGCAGAAGCTGGCCAAGGCCGGCGATGCGGCCGCCAAAGCACTTGCCGTTCCTGCCGGCGCCGCGCGTCTCGCCAATGTGAGCAAGGCGATCGCGGAAGCCAAGCAGGCGTTTGCCGTCGACGAAGCAAAGCGCGCCACCCGCGTCTGGTCGCAGCTCGCCATCGAGCGCATCGTTCCAGTTCTGCCTGAGCTGCTCGGCGGCTCCGCCGACCTCACCGGCTCGAATGGCACGCGCACCAAGGCGCACGTTCCTGTCGGCAAGGGATCGTTCGCGGGCAACTACATCCATTACGGCGTGCGCGAGCACGGCATGGCCGCGGCCATGAACGGCATCGCGCTGTCTGGCGGGCTCATACCGTACGGCGGCACGTTCCTCGTCTTCTCGGACTATTGCCGTCCCTCAATCCGCCTTTCGGCGTTGATGCGTCAGCGCGTCATTTACGTGATGACGCATGACTCCATCGGCCTCGGCGAGGACGGCCCGACGCACCAGCCCGTTGAGCATCTGGCAGCGCTGCGCGCCATTCCGCACTTGCTCGTGTTTCGCCCGGCCGAAGGCCTCGAAACCGCAGAGTGCTGGGAGGCCGCGCTGCAGCACGATGCAAATCCGTCCGTGATGGCGCTGTCGCGTCAGGCTGTGGAGAACCTGCGCAAGACGGCTTCGGCCGAGAATCTTTCAGCCAAGGGTGCTTACGTTCTGACGGAGCCCGAAGGGGGCCGCGACGTCACTCTAATTGGCACCGGCACCGAGCTGGCGTTAGCCGCCGACGCCGCCAAGAAGCTGGCGGCCGAAGGCATCCGTGCCGCGGTCATCTCCATGCCGTCGATGGAGCTGTTCCGCGCTCAGGATGCGAGCTACCGCGCCAAGGTGCTCGGCGACAAGCCGCGCGTCGCTGTCGAGGCCGGCATCGGCCAATGCTGGTACGAGTGGCTTGGCGACAACGGGCGCTTCGTTGGTATGTCGGATTTCGGAGCGTCAGCCCCGGCCTCGCAACTCTATCCGCACTTCGGCATTACCGCAGATGCCGTCGCAGAAGCAGCGCGAAGCCTCCTCAAGAAGTGAGCGCCAACATGGACCTCGCCCAGCTCAAGTCGATCGCCGACATCGATGTATCGGGCAAGCGCGTTCTCGTGCGTGCCGATCTCAACGTGCCGGTCGCCGATGGCCTGGTGAGCGACGCAACGCGCCTCGAGCGCATTCTTTCTGGCCTTAGGGATCTCAGCGCCCGCGGTGCCCGCGTCGTCATCATTTCGCATTTCGGCCGTCCCAAGACCGGCCCAGATCCGGCGATGAGTCTTCTGCCCGTCGCCGCCAAGCTTGGCGAATTGCTCGGCCGCGAAGTTGTATTCATACCCGAATGCGTCGGCGCCGATGTCGAAGCACGCATCGCCGCGCTCGCGCCCGGCGACATCGCCGTGCTGGAGAACCTGCGCTTTCACAAGGGCGAGGAGAAGAACGACGCGGATTTTGCCGCTGCCCTGGCGCGCGCGGGCGACATCTACGTCAACGATGCGTTCTCGGCCGCACACCGCGCCCACGCTTCGACAGAAGGACTGGCGCGGCTTCTCCCTGCCTACGCCGGTCCTCTTATGCTTGAGGAGCTCAACGCACTGCGCGCTGTTCTCGAAGCTCCGCAGCGCCCCGTAGCCGCGCTCGTCGGCGGCGCCAAGGTGTCGAGCAAGATTCCGATCCTCAAGCATTTGCTCGGCAAGGTCGACAAGCTGATCATCGGTGGCGGCATGGCCAACACCTTCCTCATGTCGCACGGCGTCGACGTCGGAAAATCGCTCGCCGAGCCGGACTTGCTCGAGACGGCGCGCGAGATCATGACCGAAGCCAAGGCGTGCGGCTGCGCCGTTGTGCTGCCCGAGGACGCCGTCATCGCGCGCGAGTTCAAGAGCGGCGTGGCGAATGCCGTCGTGCCGACGCTTGCCGTGCCGAGCAACGCGATGATCCTCGATGTCGGACCCAAGTCCGTCGCGCACATGTCGGATGTCCTGAAGGAATGCCGCACGCTGCTGTGGAATGGCCCGCTCGGCGCATTCGAAATTCCCCCGTTCGGCACCGGCACTTTCGCGCTCGCCCGCGAAGCCGCGAAGCTAACGCGCGAAGGCAAGCTGACAACCGTCGCCGGTGGTGGCGACACGGTTGCCGCACTCAATGCCGCAGGTGTCACAGGTGATTTTACCTACGTGTCGACGGCGGGTGGTGCGTTCCTTGAGTGGCTCGAAGGACGCGAGCTGCCCGGCGTCGCCGCATTGGTGCGCGCACAGGGCTGATTTGCAGTAACGTACGTCGTAGACGACGCGAAGTAGGTTGGTCGGTAAGTGGTGGGACGGATGTTCGCGGAACTGCAGATTTACTTCGGCGTGGCACTGGCGGGCTTTGTCAGCTTTCTCTCGCCATGTGTGCTGCCGCTCGTCCCTCCGTATCTCACCTATCTCGGTGGCACCACCATCGATGAACTCGCGGCCGAAGACGGTGTGCCCAAGCATGTGTGGGGACGCGTCGTCACCGCCTCGCTGCTGTTCGTGCTCGGCTTCACCACGGTGTTCGTCGGCCTGGGTGCCGGTGCGTCGCTGGCCGGGCAGTTCATCCAAACCTACAAGCGCGAGCTCGAGATCGTTGCCGGTATTGTCATCATACTTTTCGGTCTGCACTTCCTCGGCGTCTTCCGCATCGGACTGCTCTACAGAGAAGCGCGCTATCACCACGCACATCGTCATGGCGTGAGCTACATCGGCTCTTACATCATCGGTCTGGCATTCGCCTTTGGCTGGACCCCGTGCATCGGTCCGGTGCTGGCCACCGTCTTGGCAGTCGCTGCCAACGAGGGAAGCTTGGCCACTGGCGTGAAGCTCTTGTTCGTCTACTCGCTCGGCCTAGGCATTCCTTTTATGCTCGCCGCCGTCGCTATCCGTCCCTTCCTCAGTTTCATGCAACGCTTCCGCCGCCACCTCGACAAAGTGGAAAAGGCCATGGGCGCATTCCTCGTGTTGACGGGGCTGCTCTTCTTCACCGGATCGATCAACTGGTTCGGCAGCTGGCTCCTCGATCATTTCCCGGCGCTGACACGCATCGAGGAAATGGTCACGCCGAAGGATCTCGGCTCTGAGATCATGCAGCGCGCAGCGCCGCGACAGTGAGATTGGACGGGCATGTCAGCAGCGCGCGACGTTCCCATTGCTTTGACCATAGCCGGTTCCGATTCATCGGGTGGCGCCGGCATCCAGGCCGACCTTAAGACTTTCACCGTGCTCGGTGTCTACGGCGCCAGCGCACTGACGGCGCTCACAGCCCAGAACACTCGCGGCGTCACGGCAATTCATTCCATCCCGCCGCAGTTCGTCGGCGCGCAGATCGACGCAGTAGCGGCAGACCTGCGCATTGCCGCCACTAAGACAGGCATGCTCAACGATCGTGATACCGTGCTGGCGGTTGTTGACGCGGTCCGCCGCCACAGCCTTGCCCCGCTCATCGTCGATCCGGTGATGGTTGCAACCAGTGGCGATCTGCTGCTCGAGGCCGACGCGATTGATGCAGTCCGGCGCAATTTGTTGCCACTCGCCGACCTGATCACGCCGAACCTCGCCGAGGCGGCGCGTCTGCTCGATGCCCGCATGGCAGGCGACGAGCGCGTGATGGAAGAGCAGGCGCGCGCGCTGCTGGCGCTCGGTTGCAAGGCGGTGCTGATCAAGGGCGGACACGGCGACGGGCCAGACGCGGTCGACATTCTCGTTCGCCCTGCTGCCGCACCGCTTCGTCTGGCGCTCCCGCGCATCGAAACGCCCAACACACACGGCACCGGCTGCACGCTATCGGCGGCAATCGCCGCATATCTAGCCAGGGGAGAAGGGCTGGAAGCGTCGGTGCGTCTGGCCAAAAGCTTCGTGCACA
>JBAZYB010000107.1:0-13640 GCA_041659545.1 Hyphomicrobium sp. | reverse complement strand
TGCCGCGAAGAAAACGGCGAAGGGAAAGCCCACCAAGGAGAAGAAACCGCAGGTTCTGGCCAAAGAGCTTTTTGGCAAGGCTAAGAGCGCGGCTGACCTGACGCCTCGCTCGATCGGCTGGTACGCCAAGGGTTGCCTGGCTGGCGGCGTGCATCTGGCGGACGCCGGCCCTGACTGGCA
Source organism: Hyphomicrobium sp. (assembly GCA_041659545.1). GTDB lineage: Bacteria > Pseudomonadota > Alphaproteobacteria > Rhizobiales > Hyphomicrobiaceae > Hyphomicrobium_A. The sequence goes on along the minus strand of JBAZYB010000107.1, from coordinate 13,460 downwards.
GACGATGCGGCCGTCGCGCAACCGCGCCTGGGGGCATCCCAAGCTCGTCGCGCTTCTCAAGCGCCTGGCCGCTGAATCTAAGAAGGACGGCTGGCCCGGTCTGCTCGTAGGGGACATCTCCCAGCCGCGCGGCGGTCCGATGTTGACCGGACATGCGAGCCATCAAGTTGGTCTCGATGCCGACATTTGGCTGACGCCGATGCCGAACCGAGTTCTGACGCGCCGCGAGCGCGAGGATATCCAGGCAACCTCCATGCTCGACAAAACGAGCCTATCGGTTGACCCGAAAGTATTCACGCCGGCGCACGTAGAGCTGATCAAGCGCGCCGCTTCCTACACCGCCGTGGAACGCGTCTTTGTGCATCCGGCCATCAAGAAGGCTCTGTGCAAGGCTGCGGGGAAGGATCGCGCTTGGCTCTACAAGGTGCGCCCGATATGGGGCCACTACTATCACTTCCATATTCGCATCAGTTGCCCCAACGGGGGCTGCGAGGCCCAGCCCAAAGTTAACGACGACGACGGCTGCGGAAAAGAGCTGACGAACTGGCTGAAGACCGTCGAGGCTTCGCTGAAACCGAAGCCGAAGCCAAAGGGCCCCCAACAAACGTACGTGCCACCCAGTGAGCGCCGCCGCATCACCATGGATCAGCTGCCGGCCGAGTGCAAAGTCGTGGTCAACAGCCCTGCCGTGCAGCCGCCCATGGACGAGGCTCTGGCCGCGACGCCAACCGCCGCGACCAAGAAGTAAGCGCGCTACTCTGCAGCGACGCCTGTCGGCAACGGGCACGAAACGCCCGTGCCGCCGAGTCCGCAGTATCCATGCGGCACCTTCGCCAGGTACTGCTGGTGGTAATCCTCAGCAAAAAAGAACTCCGGCGCCGCGAGAATCTCCGTCGTGATGCGTCCAAGACCGCTCGTCGTCAGTGCCTTCTGATACTCGGTCTTGGAGGCCTCCGCGGCTTCGCGCTGGGCATCGTTGAAGTAATAGATGCCCGACCGATACTGAGTGCCAACGTCATTGCCCTGGCGCATGCCCTGGGTTGGGTTGTGGCTTTCCCAGAAAGTCTTCAGTAGCTGGCTGTAGCTGATCTCCTTGGGATCATAGACGACCAGCACCGCCTCGTTGTGTCCGGTTCGCCCGGTGCAAACTTCCTGGTAGGTCGGATTGGGAGTCACACCGCCAGCATACCCCACGGCCGTGATCCAGATGCCTGTGCCGAGGTTCCAGAACTTGCGCTCCGCGCCCCAGAAACACCCAAGGCCAAACATAGCCATTTCGAGGCCCGCCGGATACGGGCCCTTCAAGGGACGCGAGAAGATGTAGTGCTCGTCTGCTGATGGGATCGGCGTTGCGCGGCCCTTAAGGGCCGTCTCGGGCGTCGGCATTGCCGTCTTGTTCTTACGAAAAAGCATGGCTCACCCCGGATTGGATGACGACTGTGCCTGATATAGTCTCACAAAGGCCCTCGCAGCAGGCCCTGCCAGGGTCATGTTATCGTGATGTTATCTGCGCAGAGTGCGGCGTAACAATTAGGGGGGAGTGAACGATGGCGAACGTTGCCGCGATGGGAGAAGCAACGCCGACGCCCGCGGCCAACGGGCCGGCCCGCGACGTTTACGCGGCCGGAGGCGGCCGGAAGTTCGCTTTCTCGTTTGCCTTCCTTCTGCTGCTGCCCTTCTTTGTCAGCCTGCCGCCCATGCTTTTCTGGCGTATTTCCCAGGGCCATTGGAATGGCACCTTCGGCCTGATCGTGCTGGCCCTCGGCTTCACGTTCATCATGTTTCTCATCGCCATCGAGCTCATGCATTCGCTCCGTGCGCGCATTGAGCTAGGCGATAAGTCGGTGAAGATGACGCTGCCATCGGGGCGAGGTCCGACGCCGATCGTCCGCTACCGCAGTCACGACATCCCCTACGATCAGATCAAAGCCGTAGAGACGCGCCGCGAGATCTATGGAGGATCCGTCGCCCCCGTCCTGCTGCAAGGTGCTCGGCTCATCCTCAAGGACGACAGCGCCGTAAAGCTCGGTTACGTCAGCGAAGCCAACGCTGACCCGTGCTTTCCCTATCCTGAGATCGCCCAGAAGATTGCCGGGCGTGCCGGACTGAATGTTGAGAATAAGGGAAATGTGCGCCGTTCGGTGCAGAAGAAGTATCTGGGCCTCACCAGCGGATTGCTGCCAACGAACGACGGGACCGTCGAAGATAGCGAGATCGAGGCGCTCAATAAGAGCCACCGGCGCTGGGTAATGCGGTTGATCGCATTGCTGGTCGGGTTCGTGGTGGTCGGCATCGCCCTTGATATTGCGTTTCCGCCCAGCAGTGGATTGCCGCCGGCTCTGACCAGCGTCACCAAGCTCGTCAAGGCAGGACTTTCGCCCGCGCCCACTCAGCCGACAAAAAAGTAGGCGCCCTCAGTTCACGTGCGCCTTCATCTGCAGGCGCCGGCGGCCGAAGTAACCGCACACCAATGCCAATGACCCGAACAACAGCGACATCGGGGCGCTGAGGATGCTCAGCAGCATTGGGTTCCACAGCCAGGGAAACGAATTCTCGACGATGCTCGCGCGCGTGGCGACCAGTGATGCCGGCGCCAACTCGGCCCAATAGCTCACGACGCTGTGCGCTGTGAAACCTCCGGTGCCGGTGAGGGCAGGCGTCAGATCTGCCACGAGCGCGACGACTGCGATCAGAGCAAATAAGCTGGCTAGAAAGCGCAGACTGGCCACGAAGCTATCCTTTGTCGAAAGCGCTGACCGCAGAAGTTCTAGCGATAACCCACTCTAGCCCTCGGCAAGCCCTTTGTGCAGCTCTTGCAGTATCACCACCGCATCCTGTCCCGCGTAGATGAAGCCATCGACACCTGCTGCACGCAGCGCCGCCTCGTTGTCACCGGGCCGTCCCGCTACCAGCACGCGCTTCGCCCCGGCCGCTTTCAACGCCGACGCGGTCGTGGCGCCTTCGCGCCCATAGAGTTCGTCCGAGGAACAGATGCAGGCGATCTTCGCCCCCGACGCTTTGAAAGCGTCAGCCGCCTCTACCGCGCTTTTGTAGCCGTCGCTCGTCAGCCCCTCGATGCCACCCGCGGCAAGGAAGTTCCACATCCATTGCGAGCGCCGGTTGTGCTCGGCAATTTCGCCAAGATTGGCCATGAACACCTGCTTGCGTTTGCCAGTCTTGGCGAGGAATGCGTCTCCGGCATCGCGCAGGCTCTCGAAGGCTTCACTGAGGCGATGAGGGGTGAGTGCACGTATCTGTGGCGCCGGAGCGGGTGCCGCGTTCGGGTACGGCGTGATCTTGACGCCGTCGTCGCCGAGGAACGGAAATACCGAGACGCCCGTCAACTCCATACGCCCGGTCGCGACAGCCTTGGCACGCGCCTCTGCAACGCGCGCGATGTCGTCCTGGATGGCGCCTGCAGTCAGCGCCGCGACGAGGCCGCCCTTCGCCTCGATCTCCTGGAACAGCCCCCACGCCTTCTGCGCCAGCTCGGCTGTGAGCTTTTCAACATACCAGGAGCCACCGATCGGATCGACGACGCGCCCGAGCTGAGATTCTTCCTGCAGCACGAGTTGCGTATTGCGCGCCGTGCGCCGGGCAAACCGGTCAGGCGTTCCGAGCGCCCAGGTGAAGGGCAGGACGGTGATCGCGTCGGCGCTGCCGAACGCCGCACCGGCGCACGCCGTCGTCGATCGCAGCATGTTGGTCCATGGATCGCGCTTGGCCATGATGCGCCCTGACGTGACGGCCGTGATGTGCATGTGTTTGGCCGAAGCCCCACATGCCTCGGCAATCCGCGCGATGACGGTGCGCGCCGCTCTCACCTTGGCAGCATTGAGGAACAGGTCAGAATCTACCGACAGCGTGAAGGCGATGGTGGGGAACGCGTCCTTAGCCGAAACGCCCGCAGCCTCGAACGCACGCAGGTAAGCGACGAGTGCCGCGGCCAGGAACGCAAGCTCCTGCGCTTCGCTGGCGCCGGCCTCATGTGCGACCGTCGCGTCGACCAGAACGCTCGACACCTTACGCTCCGCGCCACCCGCTTCACCGGCGAACTGCACCGTCTCCGCCAGCGCCTCGTCAATCGGCGCCCATGCAGCGCCGAACCGCGCTAGTGCACCGAGCGGGTCGACGTTGAGCCGCGAAACCGCGGTGCCGCCCGGCTCGCGCTTCAGTGCGCCGAGGGCCTGCAGATAGTGCCGCGCTGCGGCCAGCCCCGCAATTCCACCCGCAAGCTGGAATGGAGCATAGTCGACGAACGCGCCGGCAAGAGTCGCGGCTGCTTCATCGGAACTCGTGACCTCGACACCGATCTGCCCCGGCCCCGCGATCTGCACCACAACGCCGTTGGCGCCGCTTTCCAGTTCTTCGAGGATCACTTTGTTCGCTGCAGCCGGTGAAGGCTCGACGATCCGCTGATGAATTTGCCAGCCGAGGCCATCGGCTTTGCCATGCGTGCCGCGCGTGAACGGTGCCTCTCCGGGAACGACCCGCTCGCTCTGCGCCAGCGTGTCGGCACGCGTATAGAGGGGCTCGATGCGCAGTCCGTCGGCGGTCTTGGCCACCAGCTTCCTATCGAAGTCGGCGCCCTTCAGCGCCTTGTCGACGAGCGCCCGCCACTTGTCATAGTCGGCGGGGGCGAAACCTGAGGCGAGGTCGAGCGGTGTGGTCTCAGTCATGTCCTGGCGTGTCTGGCTCTGGTGATCGACGCAGTTGAGTGGGCGCCACTACTCTATTTATAGGCCGGCCTAGCCTGTTCGCACGCGTGAAAGCGACCGTCAAAGTCTTCCGTGTCGCTTCAGCGCACGTGGGCCGATTTCCGCAAGTCTTGCATGCAACCGATATTTGCAATGGGTCGGCCTGCGTGCCAAGAAAAACGGGCGTGGTTGCGTCGAGTCGCGTGCGAGGCCGGTCAGCCGGTAGCCCCAGATTGGAGCCCATGATGTCCGAAAAGCCCAAGTCCGCAGCCGCCGACAATCCCGCTGCCGACCCGCGGTTCTTTGCCCAGAACGGACGTCTGCTTCTCGGCGGTAGTCACGCGGGCATCGAATACATCGAGCTCAAGCTTGCCAACCGCCACGGCCTAGTCACTGGCGCCACCGGCACCGGTAAGACGGTCACCCTGCAGGTGCTGGCCGAGAGCTTTTCCGCTGCCGGCGTCCCTGTCTTCGCCGCCGACATTAAGGGCGACCTGTCCGGCATCGGCATCGCCGGCGAGCAGAAGCCTGGACTCATTGCGCGCGCCGAGGAAATCGGCCTCCCCGGCTATTTCAACGCCGCATTCCCCGTTGCCTTCTGGGATATCTTCGGCGAGCAGGGCCATCCCGTGCGCACCTCCGTCCAGTCGATGGGACCGCTGTTGCTCTCGCGCCTCCTCGATCTGTCCGAGCCTCAGGAGGGCGTGCTCAACATCGCCTTCCGTTGGGCGGAAGACCGGCGCACCGCGCGCGACCCCAAAATGGTCATCCGCAAGCTGCGCGATCTGCGCGCCGTGATCGAGGAAATGGGCCGCCGCGCCCCCGAGCTGCGCAGCAAATATGGCAACATCGCCCCGGCCACGGTCGGCGTGCTGCAGCGGCGCCTGCTCGTCCTTGAGGAACAGGGTGCCGACAAGTTCTTCGGCGAGACCTCTCTCGACATCAACGATTTCATGCGCTTGCGCGATGGCTACGGGGTGATCAACATCCTTGCAGCCGACAAGCTGATGGACAACCCTCGCCTCTACGCGACGGCGCTCCTGTGGATGCTCGACGAACTCTTCGAGAAGCTCCCCGAGGTTGGCGACCTCGAAAAGCCCAAGCTCGTCTTCCTGTTCGACGAAGCTCACCTCTTGTTCGACGACGCGCCCAAAGCCGTGCTCGATCAGATCGAGCGTGTCACGCGTCTCATTCGCTCCAAGGCGGTTGGCGTCTACTACGTGACCCAGTCCCCCTCGGACGTGCCCGACCGTGTTTCGGCCCAACTCGGCAATCGCGTCCAGCACGCTCTGCGCGCTTTCACGCCCAAGGAGCAGAAGGCAGTCAGAGCTGCCGCTGAGACGTTCGTCAAGAACCCTGAATTCAACACCGAGCAGGCCATCCAGCAGCTGAAAGTCGGCGAGGCGCTCGTCTCCACGCTGCGCAACAAGGGCGAGCCGTCGATGGTGCAGCGGGCGCTGATCCGCCCGCCCATGGCGCAGATCGGCCCACTGACGCGTGAGCAGCGTGCCGCGCTGATCGAAGCTGACTCTGAGAACGGCGATAAATACGGCGAGGAGAGCATCGTCGAGGGGGCTTTCGAGCGCATCCAGGCGATGAATTCAACCATGGGCAACGTCTCCGAAAAGCTCGGCGATGTGAAAGAGAAGCTGGGCGGTTGGTTCGGTGTCGGCCGCAAGGATTGATGTGGCTTCTACGCCAAAGGCCCAGATGGATGTCGCAGCAACGCTTCTCATCCGCCGCGGCAAAGAATAGGTTGGCACGGGCGGGCGACTCGACCCAACTGGCGCGTAATGGGTATTCGAGCTTCTAACGAACGAGGATCGACGATGGGCTTCCTTCCCGGCTTCCGTTTTCGCAAGCAGGTCGGCGTTCTTCCCGGCGTAAAGGTCAATCTGAGCAAGTCGCGGGTGAGCACCAGCCTCGGTGGTCGCGGCGCTACGATCAACGTCGGCGCCGACGGCCGACGCATGGTGACGCTCGGCATTCCCGGCACGGGCATGAGCTACCGAACCCCGCTGACAGGCACCGTGATCGTGCTCTTGCTGGCGATTGTTGCGGTGGTCGGCCTCGCCTGGGTGATGCAGCCAGAGCTGGTGCGCACGGCCCTGCATTGGTGGCAGCCGCAGTGGTTCTAGCCATCGCACGTCGGTGACTGTCTGCAGCTCGCTACGTCAAGAAACGATACGCTAGCTGGGAAGGCAACGCGGATGGCAAACGGCGCGCGCTTTATTCCGATCCTCGCTTTTGGCATTCTTATCTTGGCGAACTCTCCGTTGCGCGCCGATAAGGACACCGTCGAAAAGGGACGCGCGTTGTTGCAAGCCAATTGCGCGCGCTGCCACGCTATTGGCGCCGAGGGCGAAAGCACGCACAAGGAAGCGCCGCCCTTTAGGGTTGTCGTATCGCGTTATCCTCCCGACAACCTCGCCGAAGCCCTTGCCGAGGGCCTCATCTCCGGCCATCCCGATATGCCCGAGTTCGTCTTTGAGCCCGACGAGGTCGAGGCCATTACGACCTACCTCTCCTCGCTGGCGCCCCAGAGCAAATAACCAACAAAAAAGGCGCCGGCCCAAGCCGACGCCTTCGGTATTTCGGCTGTTAGCGCCGAGGCCGGCGCCAGCAAGAGCTAAACCGCCTTGGAGGCCAGCTCTTCGACGTGCTCCCAATTAATGAGGCTGTCGAACCAAGCCTCGAGGTACTTCGGGCGCGCGTTGCGGTAATCGATGTAATAGCTGTGTTCCCAGACGTCGCAGCCGAGGATCGGCGAAGCGCCGTGCATCAGCGGATTTTCGCCGTTCGGTGTCTTCATCAGCACCAGCGCGCCGTCCTTGACGGCCAGCCACGTCCAGCCTGAACCGAACTGCGTCTTACCGTTCTCGATGAAGTCGTTGCGCACTTTGTCGTAGCCGCCGGCACCGTCGACGAGCTTCTGAACGACACCCGGCAATTTGTTGCCGCCGCCGTCTTTCTTCATCCACTGCCAGAAGTGGTTGTGATTGTAGTCCTGACCGACGTTGTTGATCACCGGCTGGGCTTTGTCGGCGTACGCTTCCTTGCAGATCTCCTCGATGCTCTTGCCCTCGTATTTCGAGCCAGGGATCAGCTTGTTGGCCATATCCACATAGGCCTGATGATGCTTGTCGTGGTGAAACTGCAGCGTCTCTGCCGACATATACGGCGCGAGCGCATCATAGGCATACGGGAGCGGCGGAAGTTGGAAGGTCATGGTCTCGGCCTCGGCTGGGCAGAATGGAAGGGGATTGATTTGCGCCGGAAACCTACCGGCTCGCATGCGCGATGGCAACGCGGCGACGCCGCGCCGGTTCCGCGGCATGACTGGCGGCCGGACGCGGGGGGCTACGCCCGCAAGAGGGTAATCTGAGGGTGGTGAGGGAGGGGTGGAGGCGCAGCGACCCTGAACGCTGCGCCCCCGTGGATCACTCCGGGGAAGATGGGAGTTCAGGGTTGAGACACGCTATTGCCGCGCGCCTGAACGCAGGCTGAACATAAGTCCCCGCCCTCAGGCGCCGACGGCCGGCTTGTGATTGGAGCGGCCTGCAAAAGATCTTTCAAAAACCTTCAGAACGTCGCGCCCGCAACTGCTCGCTGCGGTTGTGCGCCTGCTGATGCTTCCAGTAGCTTTGTCGGATTGATTTTTTAGAGTGGCTTGACAAAATGAAGGCAAAAAGTAATTGAAGCTCCTCTACATGTGGCAATGGCGAATTGCCTTAGATAAGTACGCATTTAGGAAGGACTGCCGGATGGCCACCCCCAATGTAGATAAATTGTCGCTGAAGGACCTTCTTGAGCTCGATGCGAAAGTCCAGAAGGCCATCTCTGCGGCCCGGGATCGCGAGCGTTCTGAAGTTAAACAGGCTTTGGCCCAGCTGGCTGAAAAGCGCGGGTTCTCTGTTTCAGAGCTGTTTGGCGGCCGCGGTCGGGGTAAATCGAGTGCAGCCAAATTCGTCAATCCGGACAACAAGTCGGAGACCTGGACGGGTCGCGGCCGTAAGCCGAATTGGCTTGTTGCAAAGCTGAGCAAGGGCGCCAAGCTCGCTGATTTCGCCATATAGCGCGAACGGCATTTAGAAGTCGCTGCCGCGTGAATAGGAACGAAACAGGCCCGCCAGCGGAACGCTGCTGCGGGCCTTCTAGTTTGTTAATCAGCACGAAATCGAATTTAAACGCCCATCGCCAGAACAGGCGCAGGAGGCGGCAGTTCTTGCCGGTTCTATTGAGCTGAATTCCAACGGGCTGAATAAGAGCCATCCGAATTGTTCCTAGGACAACTGATGGTTTCGAGCCACCTGGGTTTGTGACGCCAGTTCGTGACATCGGCGCGGGATTGAATTTCGGCGCGCGGACAAGGAGTTCCCCTCCACGAGCCCGCCCAAATCATGGGCCAGGTCATGCCCCAGCCTCTGGCCAGTTCGTGCACCAGACGTTGCCCAGGTCATGGAGCACTGAGGAAGTTGGCAGCCGATGGGCTGTTGAGCGCCGACAGCGGCCTCCGCCCCGCCGAGGCCTGCTAATCGTTCATTAATGCGCTCACTCCGATAGTGCCGGCGCCGCTTGCCGATCGCGTTTTCTGGCACTCCAATCTTGACAGTGCTAACAGCGCTGATCATATACGCGGCGCGGGGCCGAGCTGCCCGCGATCGGGCACGGTCGTGCTTCGCACTCTCGTGTATGCCTCTCCAATGGGGCATCCAGATTCAACAAAAAGCGCAAGCAACATCATGAGGTTGATCCCATGAAGTTCCGTCCTCTTCATGACCGTGTCGTCGTCCGCCGCATCGAGGAAGATACCAAGACCTCCGGCGGCATCATCATTCCCGACACCGCCAAGGAGAAACCCATCCAGGGCGAGATCGTCGCCGTTGGTCCTGGCAGTCGCGATGAGACCGGCAAGGTCAATCCCCTCGATGTGAAGCCCGGCGACCGGGTGCTGTTCGGCAAGTGGAGCGGCACCGAGGTGAAAATCGACGGCGAAGATCTCGTCATCATGAAAGAGAGCGACATCTTCGGCGTCATCGAAGGCAAGGCCAACGTCCGCGCGGCCGCCTAATCACGCTTCGCCCGTCCCCTATTTCTAGCCGACAGGAGCTACCCCCATATGTCCGCCAAAGACGTGAAGTTTTCGCAGGACGCGCGCGAGAAGATGCTGCGCGGCGTCGATGTTCTTGCCAACGCGGTGAAAGTCACCCTCGGCCCCAAGGGTCGTAACGTCGTGATCGAAAAGTCGTTCGGCGCCCCCCGTATCACCAAGGACGGCGTCACCGTCGCCAAGGAGATCGAGCTCGAAGATAAGTTCGAGAACATGGGCGCCCAGATGGTCCGCGAGGTTGCCTCCAAGACCAACGATCTCGCCGGCGATGGCACCACCACCGCCACCGTTCTCGCCCAGGCGATCGTCAAGGAAGGCGCCAAGTCGGTTGCCGCTGGCGCCAACCCGATGGACCTGAAGCGCGGCATCGACTTGGCGGTTGCTGCCATTGTCGAAGAGCTCAAGAGCAAGTCCCAGAAGATCAAGTCGAACGACGAGATCGCCCAGGTCGGCACCATTTCCGCCAACGGCGACACCGAGATCGGCGCCAAGCTTGCCGAAGCTATGAAGAAGGTCGGCAACGAGGGAGTCATCACCGTCGAGGAATCCAAGAGCCTCGACACCGAGCTCGATATTGTCGAGGGCATGCAGTTCGACCGCGGCTATCTCTCGCCCTACTTCATCACCAACGCCGAGAAGATGACCGTCGAACTCGAGAGCCCGTACATTCTCATTCACGAGAAGAAACTTTCGGGGCTGCAGGCAATGCTGCCTGTGCTCGAGGCAGTCGTACAGTCCGGCAAGCCGCTCCTCATCATCGCCGAGGATGTCGAGGGTGAGGCTCTGGCGACGCTTGTCGTCAACAAACTGCGCGGCGGCCTGAAGGTTGCCGCCGTCAAGGCCCCCGGCTTCGGCGATCGCCGCAAGGCAATGCTCGAGGACATCGCCGTCCTCACCGGAGGCACCGTCATCAGCGAGGACCTCGGCATCAAGCTTGAGACCGTCACGCTGCAGATGCTGGGACGCGCCAAGAAGGTGACGATCGACAAGGAGAACACCACGATCGTCGACGGTGCCGGCCCCAAGGCCGAGATCGAGGCGCGCGTGAAGCAGATCCGGGCTCAGATCGAAGAGACGAGTTCCGACTACGACCGCGAGAAGCTGCAGGAGCGTCTTGCCAAGCTCGCTGGCGGTGTGGCTGTGCTCAAGGTCGGCGGCGCCACCGAGATTGAGGTGAAGGAGCGTAAGGACCGCGTCGACGACGCCCTGCACGCCACCCGCGCCGCGGTCGAGGAAGGCATCGTTCCTGGTGGCGGCGTGGCGCTGCTGCGCTCCATCAAGGCGCTGGAAAATCTCAAGGTCGACAACGAGGACCAGAAGGTCGGCATCAACATCGTCCGCAAGGCTCTGCAGGCTCCGGCCCGCCAGATCTTCACCAACGCCGGTGAGGACGGTTCTGTGATCGTCGGCAAGATCCTCGACAACAGCAAGTACAACTTTGGCTACAACGCTCAGACACTCGAGTACGGCGATCTCGTCGCTCAGGGCGTCATCGATCCGGCCAAGGTCGTGCGCTGCGCGCTGCAGGACGCAGCGTCAGTCGCCGGCCTCCTGATCACCACTGAGGCGATGGTCGCTGAGCTGCCCAAAAAGGAGCACGCTCACGCCCCGATGCCAGGCGGTGGCATGGGCGGTATGGGCGGCATGGACTTCTAAAGTCCGCGCTCTCTACAACTGTGGAAGAAAAGGGAAAGCCCCGGCCATCGGTCGGGGCTTTTTCATGTCTTCACGGTGTTTGTCCCCCAACTGTTGCGCTTATGCGCCACGTTAGCCTTGACGCCATTATGCATCGATTGCCACATGCCAATCAGTCGATTGCGTCGGAATCCGGCCCAGCCACGGCCATTTTCTCCATCTAGCTTGCAGGCGCTTTTGGAGACCGAGGAATGATCAGAAGAACGGCTGTTTCGGCGCGCGCAGGGCTATTGCCCGCGATCGCCGCGCTTTGCGTAACAGGCTCGCTGGTAGCGGTTGCCGATCCAGTGTCGCCGGCGCCGAGTGGCAGCCAGACGCCGACACCTGTTGCAACGTCGACGGTAGAGGATCCGAGCACCAAGCAGGCAGCCACTTCGGCTCCCGCCAGTGCTGCCGAGGCACCGGCTCCGGCTGCGCCCCAAGCAACGAGCACGGCACCTGCTGCGCCGGATGCGGCTGCTCCGGCCGCCGCGGTAACGGCCAATGCAGCACCGACCGCGAGCCCGGCGCCAGAGGCAGCTGCTTCAACATCGGCTGCACCCAAGCCCGGCGCGCCCAACGCGGAAGCCGCCAAGCCGGCCGAACCGCCGAAGGATACGGCCGCGCTGCCTGATCCCACCCCTGCATCCACGACGCAGGCCGCACAGGTATTGCCGCCCGCAGACCCGGTTCTCGCCTCCATTCGCGAGAAACTGCCGGAACTCTCCAAGCGTACGAACGAGGACGAACTGGAGGCCCTCTCTGCCTACTACGGCGAGATGACGGGAACGCCCCTCTGGGCCTCGACCAGCGGCTTGACGGAAAAGGGCAAGGCCATCGTCGCCGAAATCGGACGCGCCGAGAATTGGGGCCTTCCGGTCGCCGATTTCAGCGTGCCCTCGCCGAATGTCGCCGCGCTATCCCCCGAAGCGGCGGCTGACACCGAAATTCAAGTCGCGCTCGCGGTTCTCAAGTATGCCCGCTATGCGCGCGGCGGACGGATCAATCCGTCGAGCATATCGCAGTTGATGGACCAGCGGCCGACGCTGGTACCGCCGAAGACCGTCTTGAGCCAGATCGCCACTGCCGAGAAGCCCGATGAATACCTGACTTCGCTGCATCCCAAGCATCAGCAGTTCCATGCGCTGCGCGAGATGCTCGTCAAACTCCGTGGCGGCGATGCCAAGGAAGAGGCGCCGGTCGAGGATCCAGCTCTCGCGGTGCAGCTCCCAACGGGCGGCATCATTCGCCCCGGAAGCTCCGATCCGCAAGTTTCGCTGCTCCGCCAGCGGCTGAAAGTGCCGGCCGTCGATCCGGCCAGCGATAGCGTTTACGACGAGACGCTGCAGCAGGCCGTGCGCGAGTTCCAGCGCTCGAACAATCTCTCCCCCGACGGCATCGTCGGCAACGGCACCCGTCAGGTGCTTAACGGCGGTCCACGTCCGGTACCGCAGTCGAGCGATTCCAAGATCCAGCGCATCCTCATCAACATGGAGCGCTGGCGCTGGGTCCCAGAAGATCTCGGCGATTTCTATGTCTGGGATAACGTCCCTGAGTTCCTGACCCGCGTCGTCAAGAACGGCAAGGTCATCCACACCGACGAGATTATTGTCGGACAGCCGTCATGGCCCACCCCGGTCTTTTCCGCCGACATGAAGACGGTCGTCTTCCGGCCGAGTTGGGGCGTGCCCGACGGCATCAAAATGAAGGAGCTCGCTCCGCTGTTGCGTAAGAGCTCGGGCGCCGGGTTCTTTGGTATCTTCGGCGGCGGCTACTCGGCCCAGGCAGTGCTCGACGCATATGATCTGCGCGCCTTCGCCAATGGGCGTCAAATCGATGCCAACTCGATCAATTGGTCGAGCGTCGATATTCGCAGTTTCAGCTTTCAGCAGCCGCCCGGACCCAAGAATGTCCTCGGCGATGTGAAGTTCATGTTCCCGAACTCGCATGACGTCTACATGCACGACACACCTGAGCGT
>JBAZYB010000106.1:0-13791 GCA_041659545.1 Hyphomicrobium sp. | reverse complement strand
CGCTGCAATCGACGCCCGCAATATCGATGGTTCGACGGCGCTGTTCCTGGCCGCGGAAGCAGGCAACTGGAAAGCTGTCGATCTGCTCATCGCCCGCGGCGCAGACGTCAATCTGTTGGGACGTACGGGGCTCACGCCCCTGGATGCCGCTGCGTACACAGGCAGCGAGACCATCGTTGAGCATCTGCTCAAGCAGGGGGCCGATGCAAACGCCGTCGATACGACCGGCAAGGCGCCGATCTGCTATGCCGCCGCGCGCGGCTTCCCCGCCGTCGTACGGCAGTTGCTGGAGCGCGGGGTCGATCCCAACAAGCGCTACGGAAACGATCTGACGGCGCTGATGTGGGCGGCTGGGTACTCGGAAGAAGCCGGCACCTCCGACATTGGCGAGGTCGTCAAGTTGCTTCTCGAACGCGGCGCCCATGTCGACGACGCGGATAACCGCGGACGCACGGCGCTGATGATCGCCGCATCGCTCGGGCACGCCGCCGTCGTCGAGCAATTGCTCAGTCATGGCGCGGACGTCGGCATGCGTGACAAGAGCGGCCAGTCCGCCGCCGACCTCGCCAGCGACGAGACACTACGCGTGCGTCTCGCCCACAAGTGAGTGGCTCAGTCTAGCGGCCGTTGGTGCCGCCGAGGATCTGCAGCTGCGCGACATATCGCGAGATGGCGTCGATGTCGTCGGGTGAGATCGCCTTCATCAGATCCGACATGCCGGGGTTGTTGCCGCGCGAGCCGTCGCGGAAGGCAAGCATGGTGTTCTTCAGGTATTCCTGCTGCTGGCCGGCCAGCCGCGCCGTTGTTCCATCACCTTGCAGCTGGTCGAGGTGGCAGCCCGGACAGCCGACCGATCCGATGGCCGTCAGTGCCTTGCTCTCGATGTCCTTGGCAACGGAGGGCTGCTGCAGGTCGGGCCACTTGAGCTTGGTGAAGTAAGCGGCCAGCGCCTTCATATCGTCTTTGCTGAGCTCGGCGGCGACGGGCGACATCTGATCGTTTTTGCGCGAGCCACGATTGAAGTCGCGCAGCTGCAGATAGATGTATCCTTCGTTCTGTCCCCAGATGATCGGGGTGGTCTTTTCCTGCGGAATACCGGCTTCGCCGTGGCAGGCGCTGCAGATCTGCGCCTTCTCCTCTATCGATTGAGCTACCGCCGCAGAGGATGTGGCAAACAGGAGCGCGGCCAAGCACGTAAAGGCACTGAAGGCGCGGCGGGTGATGTGCGTCATCGTGAATTGCCTCTCTCTTGGCCTTGCATGCGAAGGACGGAGCGCAGTGAGCGCCCCGTCCCCTTTGACATCAATCTTGCGCGACGTTCGTCAGTCAATCGTGAAGGCGATGATGTTATTGCCGCGCTTGAAGTCGATCTGCGTGTTACCGCCAGCGCCGACGACAATGTACTGCTTGCCGTCGACACTATAGGAGGACGCTGGTGCGTTCACACCGGCACCGGCCTGGAACGACCAGAGGACCTTGCCGCTCGCCGCGTCGTAGGCGCGGAACCAGCCGTTCGCCTCGCCGGTGAACATCAGGCCGCCGGCGGTAGTGAAGGCGCCGCCCATCATCGGCTCAGGCGTCTTCACCTGCCATTTGATCTTGCCGGTGTTGTAGTCGACAGCAGTGATGTTGCCGAAGCTCTCCTCGGTGGGGATCACCTTGAAGGCGCCGCCGAGCCACAGCTTGCCGTCGGGGTAGGGCGAGCTCTGCACCTGATACGTCATCGGCTGGTGAAGGTTGACTGCGTAGGTCATCGCCAGCTCAGGATTGACGGCCATCGGCGACCACTCGACGCCACCGTTGGCACCGGGCAGCATCTTGGCGCCTTCGGCGGTCGGCAAAGTCCACATGCCCGTCTGATCCACCATCGGCTCGGAGAAGCGAATGAGGGTGCAGTCGTCGCGATTGTGAACGTAGACGTTGCCGGTCTTGCCTGCGTGGATGACACCGGGAACCGTTTCGCCGTCCTTATTCTTTACGTCGACAAGGATGGGCGGGCTGACGGAATCCAGATCCCACACGTCATGGGCGATATACTGGAAGTGGCAAACGTACTTGCCGGTTTCGAGATCCACGGCGACGAGCGAGTCGGTATAGAGGTTGTCGCCGGGACGGATCGCGCCGTCGAGATCGGGTGACGGGTTGCCGACAACGAAGTAGATGCGCTTCGTCTTGAGGTCGACCGCCGGATTCTGCCAGACGCCGCCGCCGAGTGTTTTATATGGGTCGCCCAACTTCTTGAGGGCAGCCTTCTCGGCAGCGATGTCGCGATGCATGTCCTTGCCGGTAGCATCGTGGGTTGCCCAGACACCGACCGAATTTTCGGGGGTGGTGTGGAAGTTCCAAATCATTTTGCCGGTCTCGGCGTCATAGGCGCGCATAAATCCGCGGATGCCGTACTCACCGCCGTTGGTGCCGATGAGGATCTTACCGTCCACGGCCGTCGGTGCCATCGTTTCGCTGTAGCCGAGTTCGGGATCAGCGATTTCCGTTTCCCAGACGAGGCTGCCGGTCTTGGCATCGAGCGCTACAAGCTTGGCGTCGAGCGTCGCCATGTAGACTTTGTCCTTCCACACCGCGACGCCGCGATTGTTCGGACCACAGCAATAGGTCGTGATCGGACCCATCTTGTGCTTGTAGTGCCAGTACTGCTCGCCGGTCTTGGCGTTGATCGCGTAGACGTGGTTGAAGGACGTGGTCACGTACATCACGCCATCGACGACGATCGGCGTTGTCTCGAGCGACTCTTTGACTTCCGTTTGGAAGATCCACGCCGGATGCAGCTTGCCGACGTTGGAGGTGTCGATCTGCTTTGCCGGATAATAGCGCGTCTGATCGTAATTGCCGTTGGTATGCAGGAAGTTGCTGGTATCGCTGGCGGCAGCGCTCAGCTGTTCCTGGCTGACGCTCGTTGCCGGCGCACTTGTGACCGCTTTGGTCGTGGTGTGCTCGATCTCCTGAGCACCTGCCGTACCGATTGCAGCGCACGCGATCGCTGCGCCGCACGCGGCGCGGGCCAGTCTTGTTCTTCTAGGTTGCATTGCCGTCATCCTCCCAATCCCTCTGGCTGGTCGCGGCCGCGCGAAGGAGCAGCTCTTACGACGAGCCTAAGCGGGAACTTCTGAACACTGCTCTTGCCATTCTCGCCTGTCAACATTGGGAGATTTTCCCGACCGAAGGTCGATCACGGCCATGGCTCGAGTCTGCACGCAGATGATGTGCGTGCTGATTGCGCGCGCTAATCGGAGCTCGAATCCGTCGTAGGTGCGCTAAAGAACGCAGCGCATTCGCGGCAATTGCTGCGCGCGTCGTTTGATGTCAGCTAACGAAAAATCCACATCAGTGCGAAGACCGCGGCGACGATTACGACCGCCTGCCAACGGAAATCGGAAAGGCCACGCGATGGCGCAGCCTCGCGCCGCGACCAAAGCAGGCCGGCGACTCGGTCAGACGACAGGGCCGGCGTGAGCCAGCTGGTGACGATGCCGATAGCAAAGCAGAAAATCGTCGTCAGGCCTGCGACGATGGTGAAGTGCGGCAGGCCATCGGGGATGGCATGCGCCTGGCTCCAGATCTTCCAGGAGAGAATGGAAGCGCCTGCCACATGGCCGATAATTAGCGTGGCAATCGCCGCGACGCCCGTCATGCGCGGCCAGAACAAGGCCAAGATGAACACCGCCGCGACGGGCGGGACGGCATAGGAAAAGACCTGCTGGATGTAGTTGAACAACCCGGGGAAGTTGCGAATGACGAGCGGCCAAAGGGCCGCGATGACAATAAATACGAACGTCGTCAGCCTGCCCAGCAACACCACGCGTGCGTGCGACCAGCCGCGCTGATCGACCTTGACGAAGTCGTACATCACAAGCGTCGACGCGGCGTTGAGCGTTGAATCGATCGTCGACATGATCGCTGCAATCAGCCCGGCAACGACAAGACCGGCGAGACCGGCAGGGAGGAAATTGACCACCAGAGCAGGGAATACCTGATCGCCATTCTTGAGGTCGGGGAGCAGCGAGAAGGCCAGCGCGCCCGGGATGGCAAAGAGAAAGAGCGGCAGGATCTTGAGCGCGGCTGCCAGCATCGCACCCCAGCGCGCCTGGTCGAGCGAGCGCGCACCGAGCACCCGCTGCATGATGTATTGGTTGGTTCCCCAGTAGTAGAAGCCGAGAACCGGCAGTCCGATAAGGACGCCGAGCCACGGCAGGCCCGGATCATCCAAGGGTCGGATCAGGGACAGCTTCTCTCCGGGTACCGATGCCAGGGCCGCAGACCATGACAGGTCGAACTGGGCGAACACCTCATAAGACAGGACGCCGGCCCCGGCGAGTAGAACGATCGCCTGCACGACGTCGGTGTAGACAACGGCACGCAAGCCACCGGCCGCCGTGTACACGCCGGCAAAGACCGCAAGAGCGATACAGGCGGGCAAGAACGGCACGCCGGGGATCAGCGTCTGCATGACGAGAACGCCGGCATAGACGCTGCCGGCCGTGTCGACAAAAATCGATAGAAAGATCGTCAGCGCCGAGACGTACTTGCAAGTGAACGGACCAAAGCGCCGTTCCAGATACTCGGGAATGGTCGTGACGCGGGTTCGCAGGAACACCGGGATGGTGAAGGCGGCCATAAAGACGAGAATGAGCGCGGCCATTAGCTCGTAGTGGGCCACGCTGATGCCGGTCTGGTATGCGGCACCGGCGACGCCGATGATCGTCGTGGAGGAGATATTCGAGGCGAACAGCGACAGGCCGACGGCGGCGAAGCCGAGACTTCGGCCGGCGAGAAACAACTCCTCACCCGACGTGGCTTTACGCGTGACAGCCACGCCGATGATAACGACAACGACGAGGTATGCGCCGATGACGCCCCAGTCCACGGCGCTCAATGTCATGGAGCGCTTTCCTTCCCAGTCTCAGCCGGCGTTACGCAGCGTTGCGCGCGCTCCCGGCCTGTATTGTTGAAAGTGCCTCGAAGCGATCGCGGACGTGACGCGCCCAATGATCGACGTCCCACTCGCGGACGCGCTGGCGCATTTTTTCCAGCCGCCTGCTGCGCTCAGTCACGTCCATGTCCAGGGCGGCATCGATGGCCGCGTCCATGCTGCGCTCGGAGTAAGGATTGACGTTGACGCTCTCGACGAGTTCGACGGCCGAGCCGGCAAACTCAGAAAGAATGAGCACGCCTGGATCGCCGTCCTGCGCGCTGACGAATTCCTTGGCGACGAGATTTAGTCCGTCGCGCAATGGTGTGATCCAACACACGTCGGCGGCGCGGTAATAGCAAACGAGCTCCTCGAACGGCAGGCCGCGCGTCGACAGCATGATCGGCGACCAGCGCAGGTTGCCGTACTTGCCGTTGATGCCGCCGACCAGACGCTCGACCTCGCGCTGTGCAGAACGATAGGCACTCATGCCATCGGCGGGAGCCACACAGATGCAGAATAACTTAATCTTCTCTTTGAGTTCGGGGCGCCGTGCCAGGAGCCGGTCGAACGCCTCGAGCATCTCCTTTGTGCCCTTGACGTAATCCACCCGGCCAACCGAGATGAGCAGCCGCCGGTCACCGATCTCGGAGGCTATCTCGCCAACCCGTCGGCCTGCCTCGAAGCTCGACAGGTGCTTTTCGATCATTTGCGGGTTTGTACCGATCGGCCAGGCGTCAATCTCAATGCGTCGGCCCTGATACTTGAGCGCTGTGGTGACGCTAGGCTCGGAAAGCGCTGCACCCTTGGGGCTGAAGGGCCCCTCGACTGGGCGTACCTCGGCGCGCTTGGCGCCCATCAGCGAGCAGGCGACGGATGCAAAGTTCTCCGCATAGCGGGGGATGTGAAAGCCGACGATATCGCAGGCGAGGAGGCTTTTGAGGATCTCCTCGCGCCACGGCAGGACATTGAATGCATCGGCTGCGGGGAACGGGGTATGGTGGAACAAAGCGATGCGCGCCTTAGGCTTTATCTGGCGGACGTAGTGCGGGACGAGCCACAGGTTGTAGTCGTGCACCCAGATGAAGGCGTCATCGGTCGCCGCTTCGCACGCGGCCTCGGCGAACAGGCGGTTCACTTCGCGGAAATTTTCCCAATCGGCGGGGCCGTAGTTGAACTTGCCGGGGAACGAATGAAGGATCGGCCACAACGCCTCCTTGGAGGTGACGTGATAGAACGCCTTCACCTGTTCTGCATCGAGGGGCAGGCGCACGACGTCATATTCGCCGTATGAATCCTTGATGTGTACCTTGCGCTGAAAGTTCACCTTGCCGCTTGCCGGCACCTGTTTCCAGGCAACCCAAACGGCATCCTCGGCAGAACTGAGGAAACCTTTCAGTGCCGGCACGATGCCGTTGGGGCTCTTGTTTTCCTTGTAGACCACGCGGCCATTCTCCACCGCTTCCTCGTACGGCTGGCGGTGATAGACGATTACGAACGAGGATTTCTTGGCTTCGGCCATCAATTGGTCTCCATAATTTTGGGCGGCAGGAGCGCGAGACGGTCGATTGCCTCGAGGATGCCGCCTGCGCCTGCACGCTCGGCGCAATAAACATTGTCGAGCCCTTGGACAGCCTTCCGCAGTCGCGGCTCTGCATTGCCGACCACCACGCCCTTGAGACCCGTTTGGAAGAGCGACAAATCGTTCATCGTGTCACCGGCGCAGAGTACGTTGGCGTGCGGGACACGCTCATGGGCGAGCACAATCTTGAGCGTCTCGCCCTTGTTCACGCCGCGCGGCAGTACATCGAAATAGAGATCGGCTGAGGTCAGCGCCGCGTATCCTGCTGCGTCGATCTCGGCCGCAGCCTCATCGGCTGCGGCGGGATCGTCATAGAAGTAGGAGAGCCGGCGACCACCGAAGATCTCCTGCTTTTTGAGCTTCGTGCGGCGGTTCATGATCTCGGCGGCACGCGCCGGTCCCGGCCAACGGCTGTCGATCCAGGCTTCAGCCTCGGCGTGCGGCTCCCAGTGCGGCCCGACGACGACCGACGTCCCAACATCGCCGATAATCAGATCGGGTTCGGGCGAGCCGTGCTCGTCGCTGAGCGTCGAAGCAAACGCAATGTCGCGACCGGTGACGAAGGCCAGCGCAATCTGGGTGCGGCGACGCTCGATCAAATCATAGAGCGCTCGACGGTCGGCATCCGCGCCGCCCAAAAACGTGCCGTCAAGATCGACGGCAAGAAACAGGTCGCGTGCGCCCAGGGGTATGGGGGTGGCTGTGCTCATCCCGTGCGTGCCATTTGGCTGCCTTGGTCGTGGCGCCAATTGAACGCTGCGGCCACTGCAGCGCGCGCATCGATACGGCCGGCAACAAGACCGGCGACCGCTTCCGCCAGCGGAACATCGATGTCGGCGCGCGATGCAAGCCGCATAAGCGCGTCGACATTCGCAGCGCCTTCGCGCGTCGCTCCGGCGTGGGCTCCCGCGCCCTGCTTGGCGAGGCAGTGCCCGAAGCGATAGTTGCGCGATTTTGAGTCCGTGCAGGTCAGCGCAAAATCGCCGAAGCCCGCAGGCCCAAGAAGAGTGTCCGTTGAGCCATCGAGTTTCACAATGAGCGTGGCGGCTTCGCGCATACCCTCACTCATCAGGGCGGCGCGCGCGTTAGCACCGAGGCCGAGACCATCTGATACACCGCATAGGGTGGCGACGACGTTCTTGAACACGCCCGCCACCTGCGTGCCGACGATGTCCTTGCTCGGCGAGACCACGAAGCAACCGTCGGACATTTGAGCGGCAACGTAGGCTGCCAGGGGCATCGGTCCGGCAAGCGTCACGATGGTCGGCAGGCCCGCAGCGACCTCGTCGGCGAAGCTGGGTCCCGAGAGCATCAGAACCGGCCCCGACTTCCAGTATTCACCGACGCGCTGCGAAAGCAGTGCACCATCCTTTGCCAAGCCCTTTGCACACACGACGGCTGGAACCCCAGCCCGCGTATGCAACGCCGCTTCTGCAGCTGTTGCTTCGGTGGCGCCACTGGGTACGGCGAGCAGGACGATATCGGCGTCGCCCAGAGCCGCCGACATTGATGCCGTGGGGGTCAGGCCAAGGGGAAACGCGGAGCCGGGCAGCCGATCGCGATTCTCGTTGTTGGCCCGCATTGCCTCGGCATGGTCCGGGCGACGGGCCCATAGGCTCACTTGGAGACCGCGACGCGCGAGAGCGATGGCCAGGGCCGTCCCCCAGGCGCCGGCCCCAAGAACCGCCGCGGTATGCAGGCGGCGCGTCCGCTGCATAAGGCGGTAGGAAACGTTGCGGTCGTCTGAGTTGTCGGGTGAGCGCATGCCCTCTTCTCCGCTGTTGAGAGGGCGCAACGACGTAGGCCGTCGGAGTGACAGCAAGGCCGAGATGAGCGCAACTAATGGAGCGCGGAACCCTCAATTTCATATTGCAGCGCAATAATAACCGATTGTGCCCCGATAACAACCCCCACATGTGTCACAGGTCCCATAGGGGGTTAATCACCCAGTATTACAAAGCTTTCTCTGCCCGAATATCCAGAAGAGGCACACTGAATCCAAGAACTACTCAGCGATAACCACGACTCACTATCGGCTGCGCTGCAACACCGGGTGACGCCGACAACGACGGACAAGGATCGGCGGTCATCGCTTCTTCAAGCGGGTGCGGATCAGGTTCAATCCCGATCCGGTGCGGCCAGGGGGAAGTTTGGGCGGAACGGCCGCGCCTCATCCACGGCGCGGGCAAAGGACGGGCGGGCAAGCAACCGGGCGCGGTAAGCGCGCAACGTGGGATACGCTGCGGAAATCGGGTGCGTCCAATCCGCATAGAACAACGAGGGCGCGGCAGCGCAGTCCGCCAGCGTGAAGTCGGCGCCCACCGCCCATGTGCGCCCGGCAAGCTGGGTTTCGAGCCACGCGTAGGCGCGCTCAAGTCGTTCCGCGGCGACGGCCAATCCGTCTTCGGCCTTCATCGGAATAAGGCGCAGCGCGCTGTAAACCGCGACCTGCATGGGCTCCATGACGTGCAGGTCGAAGAATCGGTCGAGAAAGCGAACGTCGAGCGCGGCCATCGGGTCGGCGGGCAGCAGGCGCACCGGTCCGGGATGCACAAGCTGCAAGTACTCGATGATGATGCTGGTCTCGGCAACGCCGCGCTCCCCGTCCACCAGCAGCGGGAATTTGCGCAGCGGCCAGCGCCGTAGCCATTCGGCCGCATGCTGCGGCGTGTCGGGGCCGATGCAGCGGAACGCGAAGGGCGTAGCGTTCTCGTACAGCGCAATGAGCACTTTCTGCGTGTACGAGGAGAAGGGATGGCCGTAGAGAGCAAGCGACACCGTCGGACCTCCTTAGTCACATTGATACGGCCGCTGGTTGGCCGGCATTTTTGCCAGGCTCGATGGCGCGCACCTTGAAGATCTTAGAGAGCTTGGCCGGCAGCCCAGCCGCTGGCCCACGCCCATTGAAAATTATAGCCGCCGAGCCAGCCCGTCACATCCACCGCTTCGCCGATCGCATAGAGTCCACTCACATGCTTGGCCTGCATGGTCTGCGACGAGAGCGCATCGGTGCTGATGCCGCCGACCGTGACCTCGGCCTTGGCAAACCCTTCTGTGCCGCTGGGACGAAACCGCCAATCGGACAGTCGCCGCTGAGCGTCTTCCAGCACCCGATCCGGAATATTGGCGAATTCTCCAGTCACCCCAAGACGCTCATCGAGAACTTCGGCAAGGCGCGCCGGCAACGCGTGAGCGAGAATCGAGCGCAGCGCGGAACGGGGATGACTGCGTTTTGCCTCGAGGAGCCGCGCGGCTCCGGGCGGGGGCAGGAAGTCGATGCCGATCTCGCGACCCTGCGTCCAGTACGAGGAAATCTGCAAGATGGCGGGGCCGGAGAGCCCCTTGTGTGTGAACAGCGCTGCTTCGCGGAATTCGACGCCTCCACAACGCGCGATGACATCGGCGGAGACGCCTGACAGCGACGTGAACAGGGCCTCGTCTCTGCCGAGCGTCAAAGGCACAAGCGCCGGCCTCGGCTCGACGACAGCCAGCCCGAACCTGCGGGCGAGATCGTAGGCAAAGCCGGTCGCACCCATTTTGGGGATAGACGGCCCGCCCGTCGCGATCACGAGGGCTGGCGCGGTCGCCACCCTGTCGCCGCAGCGGACATGGTAGAGCGCATCGGCGTGATCCAACTCGCTCACAGCGTGCGCAAGCCTCAGCTCGACGTTGGCCTTGGCGCATTCGTCGCAAAGCATGGCGACGATCTGCTTTGCCGAGCCGTCGCAAAATAGCTGACCCAGCGTCTTCTCGTGCCAGGCAATTCGATGCCGCTCGACCAGTGCAATGAAATCTTCGGGGCGAAAGCGGCGCAGCGCCGACTTGGCGAAGTGGGGATTGGCGGAGAGGAATCGCTCGGGACCGGTGTGGAGATTGGTGAAGTTGCAGCGTCCACCGCCGGAGATGAGGATCTTCTTTCCTGGCTCCTCGGCATGATCGAGCAGGAGGACCGAGCGGCCGCGCTGTCCCGCCGTGAGCGCGCACATCATCCCCGCCGCGCCGGCGCCGATGACGATCGCATCAAAATGGCTGGATGATTTTTCGCTCACGGAACCTGCTGCGCGACCTGCCTTGACCTATCGAGAGTAGGCGATCGACGCAATGCTCTTAGGTACTGCTAAGGCAATCAGCCCCCAGGTTGGCTTTGTCCGAGGCTTCCAAAAAAAGCCGCTCCTGCACTGGGAGTGACAGGAGCGGCGAGTACTCGCGTAACAGTCGGTCGTGGTCAGAACTTCACTCGGATACCTCCGTAGGCAGCGAATGGGATGGCGGGTGTGATCGTGCGGCGGTTGTCGTCGTCGTACTTCAGGCCGTTGAGCGACGGGTCGGGTCCATTGCCGGTGCCGGTGCAATTGTCGGCGTCGTCGTTGCCTCCACCACAGCCGGGACCCGCCTGCTGTGCAAGGTTCCGATTGATGTACGTGCCGTAGATTCCGTACTGCGCATCGAACAGGTTCTCGATCAAGCCGTAGAGCTGCACGTGCTCGGTAACGTTGTAGGATGAGTGGACATTGACCCTTCCGTAGCCGCCGAGCGGTGTGTCGAGATTGCTTTCGTCTCCAAAGAAGATCTGATTGCTGGCCGCGACGAAGTCAGCGCCCACGACCCACTTGGGCGTAACCAGGTAGTCGAGGCCGGCCTTGAACCTGTGGCGCGGGACGCCCGGCATGCGGTCGCCGGCGCTGATTGCCACGCAGGTCGCTTCGTCCTCTCCATCAAAGCCCGGGATCAGATCTTCACACTCTTCCGCCTTCGGGTTGTTCTCTGCGGCGATAATGTTGGCCGTCTGGAACGTCGCGTCGACGAACGAGTAGCTGACATAGCCCATCCAACGCTGCGCCCGATACGTTGCGCTTGCCTCAATACCCTGGCGAAGCGTCTCACCGGCGTTGGCGAAGTAGCCGCGCCCCTGCTGGCTGTCGGCGATCATGATGATGTCGTTCTCATTGGTGGCGCGGAAGACCCCGAAGCTCCAATCCAGGCGCTCGGTGCCGTTCCATGTCGCAAGCTCACCGCGTACACCGGCCTCCCAGGTCTTCGATACGACCTGCTTGAGCGGCGGATCGGACGCCAGCGCGCTTTCGATGATGCACGGGTTCTCCGGATCCGAGCAGGCAATCTCCGAGGCCGTCGGCGCGCGGTTCGCCTCCGAGTAGCCGCCGTAGACCGACATTCCCGGAAGCAACTTGTAGGTCAGACCAACCGAGGGATTGAACCGGTAGAACTCGTTGATGCCGTTCAACTTGTCGAGCGACGGGTCGCCGGTGTTCTCGATTTCGACGCGCGCATAGTTCCAGCGGCCGCCAAATGTCAGCGACAGCTTGTCGGTCAGCTCCAGCGTATCGACGGCGTAGATGCCGACGTAATCATTCGTTGTCGTGAGCGAGCGCGGCGTCACTGCCGAAGCGTTGAGCAACGCGTCACACGCCACCGGATCATCCTCGTCCTCGCACTCGACCCCTTGGCCGGTCGCCAAATCCGACTGGCCGGTGAGCGTAGTGCCTAGTCCCTGAACGACATAGTGGTCGAGGAAGTAGCCGAGTTCGCTCGACGCCCGATACTTGACATTGCCGTGGTCGTAGCTGCTACCCACCACGAAGTGGTTGCCGAGCCCGAACAGCCTCGACTTGTCCGCCGCCTGCAGAGCCACGCCCCAACTTTCTGCGTCCTGGCCCGTCTTATCGATCGAGCCGAGAGGGGAGTAAACCGGGTCGCCGTTATAGGTGCCGATCTGTTTGCCCGAATTATCTTCCAGGGGCGTGCCGCCAACTCCGAAAATTGGCTGTCCGTCTTCACTGCAGAGTTCGGTATCAACCTGGCTTGGATCATCCAACAGTTCCGACTCTCCGCATTCAGAGAACTCGGAGATATTGCCGTCGATGTGGCTCTGCCGGAAGTTGCGGTGGTAGGCGACGCCGGACACGGTCGTTGTCGGCGTTACGTCGATCTTGCCGTTGGCTGAGAACATTTGCATGTCGCTGTCGGTGATCTGCGGCGACGTGAAGGTGCGCTCCCTACCACCGAAGTCCAGCAGTTCCTCGGGCACCGCGGCGGTCACACCGACGTGGCTTTGAGCGCCGGTGTAGTTCAGGTGGAACTCGGAGTCGGTTCCCTTGAAGCCCAGATCGAAGTAGCCGCGGCGCTCCTCGGTATCGGAGAAGTCGCGGAAGCCGTCGTCGTTGATGCCCTCGAAGGCGCCGTAGATCGCGATGTTGCCGCTCTGCGCGCCGGCCTGTACGCCGACCTGACGCCGGCCGAACGAGCCCGCGCGCGTGTCGACCTCGGCGCCGTGATAGCCGAACCCATCCTTCATGGTGATGCCGATGGCACCGCCGATGGCATTCAGTCCGTAGATGGGATTGGCGCCCATGACGGCGATGCCGTCGATGGCGTTGGAGGGCAGAAAGTCCCAGTTGACGGTGTCGCCGAATGCCTCGTTGATGCGCACGCCGTTCTGATAGACGGCAAGGCCCTGCGGCAGGCCGTTGACCGGAGAAGCCTCGAAACCGCGATACTGGATGCCGGTCTGGAACTGGTTGCCCTGCAGGTCATCGACCATGACCGAGGGAATGCGGCTGTTAAGGAACTCCTGCGGGATCACGGAGCCATCACGCCTGATGTCGCTGGAGTTCATCGTGGAGACGCCGCGCGGGATCTGGTCGATAGGGATCTCGCTTCCCGGAAGCGGAGCGATCTGAACCAGTCCCCCCACGGACCCGGCTGAAGGTGCAACCGCAGTGCCAGCGACGGGCTGAACGGACGCGGGTGCAGCAGCGACAGGAGCGGGCTTCTTCTTCTTGGCTGCTGCCTTCTTCGGCGCGGTCGGCGCGGGAGCGGCCTTCTTCTGAATGACCTCGACGGGTGGCAACTGTTCGGTCGCAGGCGCCGGCGCCGGAGATTCCTGTGCTGTCGAATTCGAAGCTGAAAGTGCAACAATCGCCGCGGCAAACGCAACTGTGGCGTGAACGAAACGCATTACTAAAACTCCCCCCAGGACACCTGACCTTTCGGCAAGGTGGGACGCAAACGCTACTCGGGGGCGGCCGGTTTATTTTATTGCGGCAGTTCTCTGCGTATCCGTCGTCCCCCGAGGTTCAGACTAGCAACACGGAAGTTTGCCAAGACATCGGATTGTTTGACGTTTTGCTCGGATGCGGCGGCATCCCGTATTGCCCTGCTTTCCCGCGTCAGGTCGGGAAGAGTAGCCGTTCGGACAAACTCGCGTTTCAGACTCAATCGCGCGTAAACAGAAGACGTCACTCCCCTGCTCGCCGAGGCGCTGCTC
>JBAZYB010000105.1:0-13871 GCA_041659545.1 Hyphomicrobium sp. | reverse complement strand
AAACGCGAGGTTGGCATGCGCGGGCCGCTGTTCGAGGCGGCACGTCGCAAATCAGCCCTGGTGCAACCCTTCCGTCTCAGCGCCGCAGAGCGAGAGGCACTCGTCGCGTTTTTGCGGACGCTCTAAGGCGCGTTCGGAGGCGGACAGCGGCGCGCATTGAAACTTTCGCGCTGCAGGCCCTTTGGTCCGCTGGTCGGGAGCCCGATCAATTCGGGATGCGCGGTGCGATGGGGCGATGGACCCAGACGCAGTTTCTCGCGCGGCGGCTTCACGATCTGACCGGGGATGGGGGGCGTGTCCTGACTAAACTTGTGCGGTACGCTCTGGGCATCCGCGCCACTCGCGGCGGCGAGCAGCACTCCTGACGCAAACAGTAATGTTCTGATGGTTCTCATAGCGCGGGGCTAACGCGCGAGCCGTCCGCTTTGTTTCATCGGGCAGTACGTTTCGGGACAGGCTGTCGGCCGGCCCATGCAAGTGCCTGTTCCAGCCGGTCGTCGCCCCAGAAGAGTTCGCCGTCCTCGGTGATGAAGCTCGGCGCTCCGAAGATGCCGCGCTCGCGCGCCAGAGCGGTCTGCTGGCGAAGCGTGTCCTTATTTTCCGCGGTCGTGGCGGAGGCGATTGCGTCCAGCGTATCGATGCCGAGCGAGGCGAGGATGCGCGCCAGGATGCTCGGATGGGCAATTTCATCGCCGCGAACGAATTGAGCCTCGAACACGGCACGCGTGAACGGTGCACACCATCCTGCCGACTTACCGGCGAGAGCTAATCGCGCGGCATTCAGTCCATTGGCCGGGAAGGCTTCCGGCATGTGGAATTCGACTCCGCGACTGGCAGCCACGCGCTCGATGTCGCGCACCATGTAGCGGCCCTTGGCCGGATAGAGATTGAAGGGTGACGTTTCCCAGCCCTGCGCCTTGAAGATGGGACCGAGCAGGAACGGGCACCAATCGATGTCGACGCCTGAGTTGCGTGCTGCATCCTCGATGCGCACCACGGTCAAATACGAGTAGGTCGAGGCGAACTCGTACCAGAACTCCAACTTCGGCATGCGCGTGGCACTCCCGTCCCATGTTTGCCGGCCCGGTTGCCGCGAGCGTCTTGAGCTTGACCAAGCCTCGCCAGGGGCACGGGGAAAGGCAAGCGAGTTTTACTCATCGCTACGATGACAAATCTCAACTGGCCAAGAGCGCATTGCAGCTTTCTTTTCTCGGGCGAAGGCGTCGCACGTCGAGGCGCCGTGCTGGGGAGCGAGCAATGAACCGCAGAGAAATGATCATGACCGGAGTGGCGACACTGGCAGCCTCGGTGCCGCTGGCACAACACGCGGCCAATGCCGAACCGACGCACGGCGGCGCGCCGGCGGATTGGAGCCTTTCGGGGACCTATTTCGAAGCCTGCAGCTGCGAGACCGTGTGTCCGTGCATATTCGAGAGTGCGCCGAGCCACGGAACCTGCAGCGTGCTCTATGCGTGGCACATCGGCCATGGTGTCGATGGGGCAACGAGCCTCGATGGCCTCAACGTCGCCCTTGCCGCATATGCCGACGGCCACATGCAGAAGGTGAAGTGGCTGGCAGCGCTCTATATCGATGACCGCGCCACCGCCGAGCAGTACGCGGCATTGGAGAAAATATTTACCGGCAAAGCCGGCGGGCACCCTGCCGCGCTGGCTGGGTTCTTTTCCCGCTTCCTGGGCGTGAAGTCTGTTCCCATCGACTATCAGCTCGATGGCCGCAAACGCAGTGTGTTTATTCCTGGGATCATGCGGGCCATGGTCGAAGCGATCTCGGGGCAAGCGGGCGACGACGCGGTGGTCACCGGCCATCCCCTTGGGCTCGCCCCCGGCAATCCGCTTGTCGTTGCACGCAACGAGCAGGTGACCCTTACCGACTATGACTGGAATTGGAAGTTCTCCGGCCGTGCGGCCGGCTATTCGCCGTTCCAGTATCGGAGCGCGTGAGGATGCTGGCGCGCATCGAGGATGCACCGCGGCTCGCGCCGCTCATCAGTGCGCTGTCGGCGATCACCGTGTTTGCGTGGGTGGCGATGTTCGCCTTCCACGCCGGCGGCGATGGGGCATCGGACGTCGTACTCGTCTGGATCGCCATGACAGTGGGCATGATGACGCCGTCGGCGTTGCCAATGATCGCGACCTATGGGCGCCTGGTGCCCGCACTCGACGCCGCCATATCCGTGCAGCGCGCCACCAGTGTGTTTATCGCCGGCTACCTGATGATTTGGGTTGGGTTTGCGGTCGTGGCGGCCATGGCGCAGATCGGTATGCGCAACTTTCAGCTCATGGGCGAGCACATGCAGCTGACGAGCCCGCTATGGAGCAGCGGGTTTCTCATTGCTGCGGGGCTCTATCAGCTCACGCCACTCAAACGCGTGTGCATATCGAAGTGTCGCTCGCCGGTGGGCTTCCTGCTCGCCAGCTTCAGGCCAGGCTATCGCGGTGCGTTCGCCATGGGCATCCGCCACGGCGCGTTCTGTATCGGCTGTTGCTGGCTGCTGATGGCCTTGGTGTGGATTGGCGGTATGGCTAATCTCGTATGGATGGCGCTTCTGAGCGTGCTTGTCATCGCCGAGAAGACAGCGCCACACGGCGACCTCCTGGCCAAAGGTATGGGCTTTGGGCTCGTTGCGGCCGGGCTAGCATGCCTGGTCTTCCCAGGAAGCGCCGCGTGGCTTACGGACGAGGCTCTCATCAGTCTTTGCCGCGGAAGCCCGTGATCCCACTAGGTGCCCGCATGCAGCAACGCTCGATAAGCTCATGATCCTCGACACAGTACAGCTACGCACGCTCGTTGCCATCGCCGAGACGGGGAGCTTCACGCGCGCCGCGGGGCAATTGAATCTCACGCAGTCGGCGATCAGTCTGCATATCAAGCGGCTGGAAGAGCAGGTCGGCCGCAAACTGATCGACCGCGGGCCGCGCAAGCTGGCACTGACACAGGAAGGCGAACTGCTGCTCGGTTATGCGCGGCGCATCCTTGCCTTGCACAAAGAAGCAGAAGGGTTGCTCGGTCAGGCCGACATGAGCGGGACGGTGCGCTTCGGTGCGCCGGAATATTTCGACTCGGCGGTGCTGGCGATGCTGCTCGCTCATTTCCGTCGTCAGCATCCGTGCGTGCAGCTTGAGATCAGCATCGGACTGGGTCCCGACATGCGGCGGGAGTTCGAAGGGGGCAACCTCGATGTGGCGATCATCAACGTCGAGCCGGGCGTGAGCGATGGAACGGTTCTGGGCGGCGATGAGCGGGTGTGGGTCGCGGGGTTGGAGTTTCGCCGCCCTGAAGGCGCGGCGCTGCCGCTCGTGCTCTTTCCACCTGGCTGCGATTGGCGCCGTCTCGCCACCGATACGCTCGATCGCAGCGCCATCTCCTGGACCGTCGCGCTGACGAGCAGCGGCGTGACGGGTCTCAATGCCGGGATCGAAGCGGGACTGGGGGTTTCGGTTGCTCCGGCGAAAGGGGTATCGCGATCGATGCACGAGGTCGGTGGCGAGCTGGGGCTGCCGGCGTTGCCAGCATTCGAATACCGGCTGGTGGAAAGCCCTGGCGCCCCGCCGGCGGCGCGGCGTCTGGCGTATGCCATCCGCGAAGTGTTCGCATACGATGAGGCGGAGGCCGCGTCTTGACGGTGTGACGATCTCGTCGGCGGATTGACGCGAGGGCGTTCATGCCCAACCTTACCGCCGCTTGATGTCGGCAAGATCCGCCGCGTGCAGCCTTTTGACCTGTGTGCGGCGTTGAGGTGATCTTGTCTTGAGCCTCGACTTGATGATTCATGGCGCCGGTTTGCTTTGCAACCTGGGGAGGCTCGTGTGCGCATTCAGCTTTGGTTAGTCAGCCTGACGTTGGTGGTGGGGGCGGCACAACCGCTCTCGGCACGTGAGTGTACGTATCGCGAGTTGCAGAGCCGTGCTGGCGAGAAAATGACGATGACGGCCAAGATCGACATGATCGAGCCGGAAGAGGATGACCCGAAGGCTGTCTTCGTGACACTCGACAATTCCGCGACCGACCACTGCCTCACGTTTCTGACTGGGGTACCCAAGGCTGCCGTGAAGGGCTGCAAGGACGGTGCGCAGATCACCGCCACAGGCAAAGTCTATGAGCGGATGGACGCTTGGTGGGGGCTGGAGAAGGTTACCGGCATCTCCTGCAAGTAGGTTTCGAGGGCCGATTTGTGCACCGCACTTGCTTTCTGAGATCGGGCATGCCATATGCAGCCATCGCTCAGGCAACCTGCCTCGGTGACCATCGGTGCTCCAGCCGCGTGAAATGGACAGCTTCCTCGGCCTGCGGGCCATCTGCTGATCCTCCTGTTGAGCGCCTCTGATTTCCTTTCCATTCGATAGCCCAGGCCACGCGGGGCTCTCTACGACACCGCCGCGTTCGCGCGCGTTCGGCGAGCCTTAGGCTTGTCCGTTATGCCGTGCCCTGGCTCTCACAATGAAAGATATGAATTTGACGACTTCAGATACGACGACCACGACGACCGCTTCGCACTCCACGAACTTTGCCGATCTTGGCCTGAACGAACAGCTGCTCAAGGCGCTTGCCGCCGAGGGCTACACAACTCCGACGCCTATCCAGGCGCAGGCCATCCCGGGTGTCATGTCCGGGCGTGACCTCATGGGCATCGCACAGACGGGCACCGGCAAGACCGCCGCCTTCGCGCTGCCGATTCTGCATCGCCTTCTGGCGGACCGTCGCCCGGCATTGCGCCAGGGTGCGCGCGTTCTCGTGTTGTCTCCGACGCGTGAGCTCGCGACGCAGATCGCCGACAGCTTCCGTACCTATGGCAAGCATACGGGCCTGACAGTTGCCGTCATGTTCGGCGGCATGCCATTCCGGCCGCAGGTCAACGCCATCAAGAACGGCGTCGACATTCTCGTCGCGACGCCTGGGCGCCTCCTGGATCATCTGGAGCAGCGCAGTGTTGTCCTGTCGGGCACGGAAATCCTGGTGCTCGACGAGGCCGATCAGATGCTCGACATGGGCTTCATCGCGCCAATCCGTAAGATCCTCTCCAAGCTTTCGCGGCGCCGGCAGAGCCTGTTCTTCTCGGCCACCATGCCGCGCGAGATCGGTGCGCTGGCCGCTGAGATGCTGAGCGATCCCCTGCGCGTGCAGGTGACGCCGGTTGCCAAGACGGCAGACCGGGTTCGCCAGCGCGTCATCCACATTGAGCCGAACAAGAAGAGCTCGCTGCTCATCGAGTTGTTCTCCAATCCCGACATGAAGCGTGGTCTCGTGTTCACGCGCACCAAGCGTGGCGCAGACAAGGTGGCGCGTCATCTCGAGGCCGCGGGTATCCTCGTTGCCGCGATTCACGGCAACAAGAGCCAGCGCCAGCGTGAAGCTGCCCTTCAGGAATTCCGCACCGGCCGCATCCGGGGTCTCATCGCCACCGATATCGCCGCTCGCGGTATCGACATCGACGAGGTCACGCACGTTATCAACTTCGAGCTGCCGAATGTTCCTGAGAGCTACGTGCACCGTATCGGCCGTACGGCCCGTGCAGGTGCCGAAGGTGAGGCCATTTCGCTGTGCTCGAGCGATGAGCGGGCGTTCCTGCGCGACATCGAGCGCCTGACGCGGCAGACGATCCCGGCAAGCGATCGCATGGGTGACTCGACGCTGGTCGGCACGAGTATGCCGGCAGGTGAGCGTAACCATCGGTCGTCGCAGGGCGGTCATCGTGCGGGTGGCGCCAATAGCGCACCGGGCGGATATCGCGGTGGCGGTCGTTCGGGTGGTGGTGCTGGGAACGGACACGGTGCAGGCGCCGGTGGGCGTCCCCAGCGCAGCGCTGGGCCGCGTCGCGGCGCGGGCGGTGGCAAAGGCCAGCGCTCGGGCGGTGCTTCAGCCGCGCGCTGAGCTACGCAACAATCGATCTGAGGTCTAGCACCCGGATCTGCGACATTAGCGGCGCTCTGGGCTTCCGGGGCGCCGCTTTCGTTTGACGGTTGCGCATGTGCGCGGTCACACTCTCCTTGCAAACAGGGGAGGTGAGATGGCCGACGAACGGGATCCTTCAACAGGCGAGCCATCACTGCACCGGGTCATGGGCCCGTGGCTACTGCTGCTGTTCATCGTCGGCGACATTCTCGGCACTGGCATCTATGCGCTCACCGGCCAGGTGGCAAAGCATGTCGGCGGCGCGGTGTGGTTGCCGTTCCTCGTTGCCTTCGTGGTCGCGGTGCTAACGGCATTCAGCTACCTGGAGCTTGTCACGAAGTATCCCAAGGCTGCCGGAGCGGCGCTCTATACGCACCGCGCGTTCGGGATCCACTTCGTCACCTTCCTCATTGCCTTCGTCGTCATGTGCTCGGGCATCACCTCGGCGTCGACGGCGTCGCGCGCCTTCGCGGCAAACTTCTCGGAATCGCTGGGGCTCGGCCTGGGAAGCGCGGGCGTGACGCTTGTCGGGCTGATCTTCATGGCCGGCGTGGCTGCGGTGAACTTCCGCGGGGTAGGCGAGAGCGTGAAGCTCAATGTGCTGCTCACCTGCGTCGAGCTGTCGGGGCTGCTGATCATCATCTTCATCGGCTTTTGGGCAATCGGTGCCGGCACTGGCGACCTGTCGCGAGCGCTGGAGTTCAACACCAGTGCCGACGGAGGCGTGTTCTGGTCCGTGATTGCGGGGACTACGCTGGCGTTTTTCGCCATGGTCGGTTTCGAAGACTCGGTCAACATGGCCGAGGAAACAAAAGATCCCAGCCGCATTTTCCCCAAGGTGCTGCTCAGCGGCCTGGCGCTGACGGGCATCGTCTATGTGCTCGTGTCGATCTCCGCCATCGCGCTGGTCTCGCCGGAGCAACTCGGGGAGGGTGAAACCCCGCTCCTGAAGGTCGTACAAGCCGGGGCGCCGTCGTTTCCGCTCGGTGTTTTCGGCGTCATCACGATGTTCGCTGTGGCCAACAGCGCGCTCATCAACATGCTGATGGCCAGCCGGCTGCTCTATGGCATGAGCCGGGAGCACGTGCTTCCTGCCTACTTCGGCAAGGTGCACCACGGCCGCCGGACACCCTATGTGGCTATCGTCTTCACGACGGTCCTCGCCTTCGCATTGATCACGTTCGTCGGCGGGGTGCCGGCTCTGGGCGGAACGACAGCGCTATTGCTGCTGGCCGTGTTTGCGGTGGTCAATGTTGCTGTGCTGGTGTTGCGCAAGGATACGGTCGAGCATCAACACTTCAGGGCGCCGACGATTGTGCCCATTCTCGGATGTATCACGTGCGCGTTTCTCGTCGGCCCGTGGACGGGGCGCGATCCGCAGCAGTACGCCATCGCCGCGGCGCTGGTCGGCCTGGGGATTGTGCTGTGGGGGGTGACGATGGCGATCAACCGCGCCACGGGCGTCAAAGTCGAGGCGCCGCGCTCAGAGGACTTCCACCCCGACAGCGCGCCGGATTGACGATGATCCGGAGCAGCCTCGCGCTGCTCCGGTCGAGCGTGTGTCAGCAGCCGTGGATGCGCATGCAGCGGCGATAGCGCCAGCCCCAGCCCCAGCGGTCGCGGCAAATGGCGTTCCAACGCCAGCAATACCGCGGGCCGGTCTTGAGTATCAGGGATTGGGCCGCAGGATCGGCGGTTCGAAGCCCGCTCATCGGATTGGCTTGTGCGGGGGCGAGGAGAGCGGTGGCCGACATGGCGCAGACCGCGCCAGCAAGCAGGAGAGCTCGTGACATAGGGGTGCTCCAGGTTGAGTTTGCACTTGCGCGGTCGCCTCCGGCGTCCCGCGCAGGCAAATAAAAAGGCCCTGCAACCTGAACATCCGATGAATTGATCTGCTCAGTTCGTAGCGTGCAACACATTGATGCAGCATGTGAACTGTACGACACCGAAGCTAGGGCTTCTCTCGTGTCTTGGCTTCGTCCCAAAGGGCGTCCATCTCGGCGAGATCCGATTGCGCTGGCGAGGATCCGCGCGCGGCGAGTTGCTGCTCGATGAAGCGGAAGCGGCGGGTGAATTTCTCGTTGGCGCGACGCAGGGCCGACTCGGGATCGATCTTCAGATGTCGCGCCACGTTGGCGACGACAAATAACAGGTCGCCGAATTCTTCCTCGATGGCCGCATCGCCGACAGGTTTGCCGCCGGCGGCGTCGATGGCGGCGTGAAGCTCGCCGATCTCTTCCTCGAGCTTGGCGAACACGGGGGCGAGCGAGGGCCAGTCAAAGCCCACCTTGGCAGCTTTGTTCTGCAACTTGATGGCGCGCGTGTGGGCGGGGAGCCCGACGGGGACATCGGCCAGAACGCCGTCGTTGGCTTGCTCGCCGCGCTCGGCGGCTTTTACCTTGTCCCAGAAGCCGGGCGCAGCACCGGCGGCGCGTTCCTCCTCGGTTCCGAAGACGTGCGGATGGCGGCGTATCATTTTGGTGGTGACGGCTTCCACCACGTCACCGAAGGCGAAGTCGTTCTGCTCCTCGGCCATGCGTGCGTGATAGACGACCTGCAGCAGCAGATCGCCCAGTTCGTCCTTGAGGTGCGCAAGATCCCCGCGCTCGATGGCATCGGCGACCTCGTAGGCTTCCTCGATGGTGTAGGGGGCGATGGTCGCGAATGTCTGCTTCTGGTCCCACGGGCAGCCCGCTTTTGGATCGCGCAGCGCGGCCATGATCTCGATGAGGCGGGAGATGTCTTTGGAGGGTTTCATG
Organism: Hyphomicrobium sp.; assembly: GCA_041659545.1. Lineage (GTDB taxonomy): Bacteria > Pseudomonadota > Alphaproteobacteria > Rhizobiales > Hyphomicrobiaceae > Hyphomicrobium_A. Next base: position 5,201 of record JBAZYB010000105.1, on the reverse strand, counting down.
GCCGGCACCCTAATCGATGGCGCGCGCTGTCGCGAGTGCTAGCGCCGCCGCGGGGTCCAGGGCGTGGGAACGAGTGCGACGATGGCGAGCGGAAGCAGCCAGCCTAGCCAGGCGGCGCTGCTGTAGACGGGGTCGAATGGCAGGTCGTAGCTGGTGGCGATGGTCGTTGTCAGGCGCACCCACAGGGCGCCGGAAGCGACCGCCGCCATCATCAGCATCATTCGGGAATGGTGCGCCAAGTGGCGGCGGCGAACCGCGATGATGCCCAGCGCGACGAGCGCCAGCCACGTCAGACCTTGGGCGAGAAAGCCCAGACGGGCGGCGAACGGAGATGTGCTGTGCAACGCTACGGGGAGGGACGTGAGCGCACCGAGCAACACGCACATCGCGGCGACATAACCGAGGGGGCGATGCCAGGCGCGATCTCGGCGCACGGCGATGACCAGTGGAACCAGCAGCAGCGCTGCGCCCGAGGCCAGCATATGCAGTTTGAAGATGCCAGGCAGGCGCTCGTCGACGAGGAAAAGATTGTACGGAAGAGCAATGACGCCGAGGCCTTGCGAGACGGCGACGAACCCCGTCGGCACGGCGAGCAGCAACACGGCGCAAATAACGGCAAGACGGGGAACCCGTGCAGCAACGAGACGAATTCGCGACTTAAAGCCGGCGGGCAGGAGTGCTGTTGTGGCTACGTCGCTGGGCATGCTGCTTAAGGTTCGAGGCCGAAAATGATGAAAGTAATTCTGGGTGCTGTTTGTGTTCTCGTGGCGGCGTCGCAGTTGTCGGCGGCGATCAGTCCAGCCAATATCGCCGGGCGCTGGCAGGGCGACAGCTGGGCAAACGAAGGCGCCAGCAAGCTGACGCTCGACATCGTACGCTGCGGCGAGGGCTGGTGCGGCGTCAAGGTTGAAGCGAATAACAGCTGCGGCGGCACGGCGCTGCGGCTCGATGCGGGCACGAGCGAAGAAGAATTCGTCCAGTTCAAGGGGTCGCTGCAGCTCGCCGCCAAGACCGAGCCCTACGTGGTGCAGGTGTCGATCTTCGGGCCTGACTCCAACGAGCCGGCCGGCTCTGCGCCGAAATTGCAGATCACCGGCGACACCGGCGGGCAGTTCCGCGCCTACCGCCGATCGTTCCCGTTCGAAGCGCAGTTGGTGCGCGTGCAGGATGCCGTGTGTCGCATGCCACAAACGGTGTCGGTGCTCAGATAGCGCGACCGCTATTGTTCCTACACGCGGCTCCGGACTACCATGGCCGGGCTTGAGGTAAGCGCGCCTCCCGGGCGCGGCCGACGTGGGGCGACATGGTCATTTTTCGTATACTGGGCAACGCCGTCATCATGGTTGGCGAAGTTGCGGCCGTCGTGGCGCTGGCGGCCTTCGCTTTTCAATATCCGTTCGTGTTCGCCGGGGTAACTGCGGCGCTGAGCTTTGTGCTCGGGCTCCGGCTGGAGGTTGCGCGCCTGCGCTATGAGCTGCCGTTCTATTTTGGCGGGCTTGTCAACCGCAGCCGGTTTTTTACTGCGCTGGTGGGTAGCATCGAGGCGCTGTTCAAGGGATTGCTGGCAGGCGTCGCTGCGCTGTTCACCTTCGCGGGGACGAATACCGACCGGCTGTTCTGGGTCGTGGTGCTGTTCGGCGTTTGCGTCTACGCGGGAGCTGCCGTTCTGCGCCTGCTGTCGATCCGCGCCGATGCGCTGCCGATGCGCTGGGGCTACTTCCGGCTGGCGCCGCCATTGGGACTGATGTTCTCCGCCGGCTTGGCCCTGCTCGCCGCTGCCGGGCAGCTTCCCAGCACCAACGTGACCGGCATTGGCTGGGACATCATCTTCAACACGCCAGCCGAGCCGTCGATTGCGCAGGTGAGCGAGCTGTTCTTTCAGCTCAAGCAGGCGTTCGACGAGTTCATCGTGCGCGCCCTCGCGGCGGTGCTCGGGGCAGAGTGGGCGCGGCTGATCGGCATTGTTGTCAGCGTCAACGTGCTGTCGGGCTTCGTCAGCGCCGTCTACGCGGCGCTCATTGCTCAGGGTGTGCGCCGTGCCGAGGATGCGGTGTTGTAGTCTGATGGCTTTGGGCGCCCGCCGCGGTCGGCTGGCCTGCGTCGAGTCTGGCTAGCTTGCCGCGCTCACCGAGCGCTAAAAATCCACCATCCTTCGTTCGCATAATATATATTATGGAAAACGTATGGCTGTAAGGGGTGGTTTACCAGCCCCTTACAACTCTCCTTGTCCGGCATGCTCGGAGAGGCTTAAGCCTTCTCGTAGTTGTCGGCGACAAACCGATCCAGCAGCCGTACGCCCCAGCCGGCGCCCCAGCTCGGGCTGATCTCGGACCGCGGAGCGTCCATGGCCGTGCCGGCCAGATCGATGTGCGCCCACGGGGTGTCCTTGACGAAGTACTTGATGAACGCCGCGGCCGTGCACGAGCCGGCCCAACGTCCGCCGATGTTCTTGATGTCGGCGTTCTTGGACTCCAGCATCTTGTCGTAGGCCTTATCCAGCGGCATGCGCCACAGCTTCTCCCCCGTCGCGGCGGAGGCTTCGAGCAGGTCGGCGGCGAGCTTGTCGTCGTTGGCGAACAGACCCGCATACTCCTTGCCGAGCGCGACCATGATGGCGCCGGTGAGCGTCGCCAGGTCGATGATGAGACGCGGCTTGAAGCGTTCCTGTACGTAGGAGATCAGGTCGACGAGGACGAGACGGCCCTCGGCGTCGGTGTTGAGTATCTCCACCGTTTGGCCAGAGTGAGCGCGGACGATGTCGCCCGGCCGGATGGCCGACCCCGAGGGCATGTTCTCAACCAGGCCGATGATGCCGATGACGTTGGCGTTGGCCTTGCGCTCGGCGAGCGCCTGCATGACGCCGACGACCGCGGCGGCGCCGCCCATATCGCCCTTCATGTCCTCCATGCCGGCGGCCGGCTTGATGGAGATGCCGCCGGTATCGAAGACGACGCCTTTGCCGACGAACAGCAGCGGCTTGGCGCGCTTGGACTTAGCGCCATGCCACTGGAGAATAGCCACGCGGGCCGGACGCACGCTGCCCTGCGCAATCGCAAGAAGCGCCCCCATTTTCAGGTCGGCGAGTTGCAACTCGTCGAGAATCTCGATCTCGAGGCCGAGTTTCTCGAGTTCTTTCACGCGGTCGGCGAATTCGACCGGGCCGAGGGCATTGGCCGGCTCGTTGACGAGATCGCGCGCGGTCACCGTTCCGTTGGCGAGGGCTTCGTAGCGGGCAAAAGCGGCGCGGGCCTTGTCAGGATCGGCGCAGTGAATGACAAGCTTCTGCAGCCCGTCGCGCTCGGGCGTCTCATCGTCCGGCTTGTTGTTTTTGGTGAGGTACTTGCTGAACTCGTACTGGCGCAGCGACGCGCCGAAGGCGAGCAAGGCGGCGAGCTGGTCGGGCTTCGTTCCACCGGTTTCGGGTGCCTCGGCGATGATGCTCGCCGACTTGGTCTTGCGGGCACCGATGGCGGCCGCCGCCGAGCCGCCGAGCAGCACCCAATCGTTCTCCTTGAAGTCGCTGCCCTTGCCGGTGCCCAGAAGCAGGATGCGGTTGACGCTCCCGAGCCGCGGCGGCGCCAGAACCTCGATGGTCGCCTTCTTGCGGCCCTTGTATTGGGCTGCTTCGGCGGCCTTGGCGAGGGCGCCCCCGGCGCGCTGGTCGATCTCGCGGCCGCGCGATGCAAGTGCCACGTCATCACCGGCAAGCACCACGACGGTGGGTTCGAGATCGGCGGACAGCGGCTGGAAGTCAATTTCGGGACGGGAGGTCATTCTGGGAGGGCTCCGCAATGGGGTTGCGCGTGGAGGCTCCCCGCCAGGGATACAATTTGATCGCGCTGGGCCCCGCGAAGGGACCCCAATCATGCCTGCGAGGCGGGGAAGTCCGGAACTTAGGTCGTCTTGGAGCTAACGCCTCGATGCGGCGCTGGCAAGCGAGGGGGGCTGCAAGCTGCATCACGCTCGCGTGCGATGGCCCATGTTCTAGTTGCGTTCAGGCTATGGGGCCGCTCGGGAACGGTTGCCGCAGGACTGGATATGGCGCTTTGGCCACAAGGGCCAAGCCCCTGGGGAAAAGCCGAATTTCCGCCACTCTAGGATGGAACGAAGGTCTATGGACGGCCGGGGGGCCGTCGGGGAGGTGTTCCCCCCTCAGCCCAACCTGGTCCCTCTCAGCACAACCCTGGTCGCAATGGGAATTTTCGAAAGGTACGTCTTTCGGCAGGCCGGGTCCGCGCTGCTTATCATCCTATTGTCGTTGTCCAGCATCGTCTGGGTGGCGCTGGCACTGCGTCAGCTCAACGTCGTGACCAGCCAGGGTCAGGACGTGTGGATGCTCATCCGGATGACGACGTTGGCGCTGCCCAACCTGATGGCGATCATCGCGCCATTCTCATTGCTGATCGCGTCGATCCATACGCTCAACCGGTTGAACGGCGACAGCGAGCTTATCGTGCTCACTGCCTCGGGCGCGACCGTGTGGCGGGCGGCAAAGCCTATCCTGCTGCTGGCGCTGCTGGTGGCAATCGGCGTCGGCTTCGTCAATCACGTCGCCATGCCGTGGAGCCTCAAACTGCTGCGCCAGTACGTGGTGCAGGTGCGGGCCAACATCCTGACGCAGGTTATTCAGCCGGGTGCGTTCTCGAGTCCCGAAGAAGGTCTCACCTTCCACATTCGCGAGCGGGCCACGAACGGGGAATTGCTCGGACTAATCGTGCAAGACACCCGCAACAAGGAGCTCAATCAGTCCTATCTGGCTGAGCGCAGCGTCATCGTGGAGCGCGCCGATTCCAACTATATCTTCATGAGCAAGGGACACATCGTCCGGCGGACGGACAAGGACGAGCCCTCGCGGATTATTGCTTTCGAACAGTACGCGGTGGACCTGGACCAGTTCGAAAAGAAGCTGGACGATGAGACGAGCGACCTGAAGCCGCGCGAGCGCTACTTGAATGAGCTCCTCTATCCCGAGCCGACCAGCAACAGCTATCGCAATGCCCCGGGCAAATTTCGCTCCGAGTTGCATGAGCGGTTCTCTAGCCCGTTGTATCCTCTGGCATTTGCTCTCATCGCACTGGCGGCTGTGGGGCAAGCGCACACCACGCGCCAGAACCGGGTGCAACAGGTTGCGTTGGCTTTCTTGATTGCGGCGGGCCTGCGCCTCGGGGGGCTAGCCTTGAACAATATGGTCGTGCTGAACC
>JBAZYB010000104.1:0-13962 GCA_041659545.1 Hyphomicrobium sp. | reverse complement strand
GATCCTCCTCGCCGTTCAAAACCGCTTTTTGCCGTTGGCCCTCGCGATGTGTACGCTCGGGGTCGTCGCGGCATGGGCGGTGGCCTGGGTGATGTTTTGACGACGGGCTGGTGGAGAACTTTAGCCATGGTCAGGGGGGCGCGTGATCGAACTGAAACTAACGCTGCCAAATATCCAACCACTAGCGGTGCAGGCCTTACCTGATCGCGACGGGCCGGTATCCGTCACCATCGCATGACGGTGGACGGGCTTAGCGGAGGGTTAATCCATTTGGCGAGCGACAACGGCGTGAAGACCGGATCAGTTCACGACGACCTGGCGAGGCTATTGATCGAAGTGGGGAATACAGCCGGCCGGAGTTCTCAAGAGGGCGAGGCGATGCTTCGCAAGGCGTGGCCCCATTCAGCGACAGCACGAACGGCAAGATCAATAAGTCCTTCTCAGATGCTCGGCGTCTTCAAGGCGGACGGCTTTCGTTGCCGTTATACGGGTGACCTTTTGCTGTTTCCTCCCTACCTGAGGGCGCTCTCGGCAATTTGGCCCGAGGCGTTTCCCTATCACCCCCATTGGAAGTCCGAGGTAACCCACGAGGCATACTGGACGCACACCGCAAGCTTAGAGCACGTCGAACCCGTTGCAATTGGCGGAGCAGAGGCAGAGGACAATTGGATTACAACCAGTGGTGCACGAAACCAGGTTCGTAGTCGGTACAGTCTCGAAGCACTTCGATGGAAAGTGGGGCCTCGGTGTCCTCTGCCGGACTGGGATGGGGGCCTGCGGGCGTTTATTGATCTCCTGGAGGTGCACCCGGCTCTGCTAGAAGGGCCAGACGGGGCACACTTTAAGAAGTGGCAGAAGCTGGCGGGAGAACTCGGCTGAGATTGAGGCGCCCCGTTGAGCATCGCGCTGCCAAGGGTATCGAGGTCCCCCGCGCTGCGTTTGCTAGCAGCCTTGCGTCACAAGCTCAGTATCGACGAGCGATCCGTACCAATTGATATACTAAAAAACTTCACCGGCCGAAAAAAGCGGTATTGACTTTTAAAGCCCTTCGACAAGTACACTGACAAATCAGCCGCCCTTTTCCGGGCGGTTTTTTATTGGGAATTCGCATGGATCAGAAGATCAATCTGAACACGAAGGGCGCGGCGGCCCTTCTGAAAGCGGACTATTTTCCATTTAGCCCGGGCACCCTGAAGGCTTTTATCGGCAAGACGACCTTGAGGCTTGGCTCGCGGGGCGGACGCGCGAATGCGTCTCTACCAGGGACGGCCGTTTGGCCGCAAATCGATGAACGATAAACGAAGCGCACCCCCGGGGTGGAAACCCGGCGGCGCAGAAAAGACGACCCAGAACAATCGAACGCTACCTAAAAGTGGTGGGACAGATCTTAGCCTGCAAGGTTCCATTGCGGTTTTCGAGAACAATCGGCTTGCGGGCCGCATTGCCTTCTGCGGCCAGCAGGGCTTGGTGTTTGTCACCGGTGATGATGGTTTTCATCAAGTCGGGAACATCATCGTTGGGGGGAACTAATGGCCTTCCGGGAACGCGATGGTTTTGCTTCAGGCGACGGGCCCATCGCGACGTCGGCAAGACGCAACCCGTCGCTATGGATCGAGAGTGACGGGCCGGAGCCGCCGCTGGCGTGGTTTGTTGATGGTCTGATCCCGCGAGGCGACGTGACGGTTGTCGCCGGAATTGCGGGCTCGGGCAAGACTGCGGCAGTGCTCACCGCCATGTCTGCAAACGGCAGCGATTGGCTCGGGCGGCGGGTCCACTTCGACGGTGCGTGTCTCTGGTTGGCCTATGAAGCGCAGCGCAGCACGAAGCGCCGCGTTCGAGCGCTCGGACTAGGAGGCCGTGTGTGCGTAGATCGGCACCCACCTAATCTGCTCGATCCCGGCGCTGTAGAGGACATTGAGGACAAGATCGACGAAACGCGAGAGATCATCGGTCGCGAGGTTGACGCCGTCGTTGTTGACGCGCTTGCCGACGCCCTCGAAGGGGGCGACGAGAATTCATTTCGCGACATGACGACAGCACTGCGAGGCCTGCTCAGGCTCGCGGAGCAACGGGGAGTGACCGTCATTGTAATCGCCCACAGGGGACTAAGCAGTGATCCGCGTCCGCGCGGCCACAGTTCGATCAATGGCCACGCAAATGTGCTGGCCATCATGGGGGATGCGCGAACCAAGCGGCTGAAGACCGTAAAGCTGCGCGATGCTGAGGATTACCTGCCGGACATCAAGTTCCAGATCATCAATCGCAATGGCGCGCCTGCTGCGGAATTGCTCGATGGTGGCGGCGCTAAAGCGTGGCCCGAGAACTTCCTTTCGTCGGACGCGTTGGCGCTATGCGCCGTAATTGCCAATCGAAGCCCCGCAACTACATGGGACGGGTTGCGAGATCATCTAGTGGAAGCCCTGCTAAGTGTGAAAAAGCGCAGCGCGGGCGCGATCCGCAAAGCGCTATCGACGAACAAAATCAGCCTGTTTGAGAAAGAGCTTATCCGCTTTGACGGTGGTGTCGTAACCGTTACCGACCGCTACCGTGGCGTTACCAGTAACGCGGTTGCGTCATCGGGGGCGTTACCTCGAAGCGTTACCGTAGTCCCCCCCTTAGGGGGGGACGGTAACGTCGGTAACGCACCGACGTGGCGACCTAAAAGCGAGGGCGTTTGATGACTACGATGGGCGCCGTCGCAGTAACGCCCTCGTTGTTTTCGGACGGCCCGCGCATCCGCGCGGCCGTCCGGCAATCGGGGGAGGGCTTAGGTTCTTACCGCAGGGGGGCGTCCTATGCGGCGCGCCGCTCCGCTTATTTAGAGGATGTTTGAACAACCCAATGTCTCGGTTCGCTTCGCAATAGTGGCCCCGTGCCTGATGTAGATACGGATGGAGGGCGGCGGGATGCGTCTCACTTCTGCCGAGCGGCGCGCTGCTGGTTGAGCGCGAACAGACGTTCGAGAATTTCGTCGTTAGAAAGATCCGCCGGCCAGCCGTAGGCCGCGGCGACGGCGGTATCAAGGTCGCGATGGGCGTTGTCGAGCCAAGCCGGTCGTTCATTGTAGAGCTTTGTGAGCGTCCGGTCCTTCAGGGCCTTGGCGGCCGTGTCGTCCGCGGGAAGGATGCGGTCGGGATAGCCGGGCACGACTTCAGGTACGCACTTTACGAGATCGGGTGGGTTCAGCCAGTTCTCGCGCAAGTCGTTTAGGCGCGCCGCAGCTTTCGCGATGACGATGGCCCGCGGATCGGTCGCATAGTCCGCGGCCGGGATGTTCGGCGTCAGACCTTCGGGGAAGGGGAAGGTTTCGAACGTCGTTGAGGGTGTATAGCGTGGATCGTTGCCGACACCGAGCCAAGTGCCGAGGCCCAGCGACCATAACTCATGCATGCGCGAGTGCAGGATACCGAACGTCGTGTCGTCGTCGCGCGCCGTGACGATCAGTTGGTGGTCAGGGCATACCGGCGCCGGACACCAAGCGAATACGCGATGCTTCGAAACCGTAGGCGTAACGATGAAGCGCTGGCGTGCGCCGAGCGCAGCCCACAGTCCTTGCCGGGGCTCCACATGCCGCCACCAATAGCGGGCGTACATCTCGCGGTTGTTGAGGGCGCGCTTCGCCTTCACATGATCCACCACGTGCTGGAACGGCGCCTCGAACATTGCTGCTTCGGCGTCGCCCATCGTCCAACCGAAATCAACGATCCACTTGCCTGCAGGGCGGCGCGTGATGTCGAGCCCGTTGATCCAGGGCTTCAGCACGTCCGAATTGGTCCGCCCATTGGGATTGCGCGGCAGCAGAAGCCACTGTCGAGCAGTATCCCCTGGCACATCAAACGCGCCCCCCTTGGTGTCTCCCATGAAGGCCACGCCAAGGTTTGTTTTAAGCCTCGATGCCTTGGTTAGGTCCGTCTCCGTAGCGGTTAGATCGGGGTTGATCTGGCGAGCCTCGTTCCCGTTGAGGTGCAATGCTTCACGTTCGTCCTCGGCATCGAAGCACACGAGCGAAACGCGAACGGCTGCCCCATCCACGACCCAGGGTTCGTCGCTCCATGCTTCAAAGATGCGACCCGTTTCGGCGATGTCGTCGAGCACTTCGCGATTGGCACCGCCGCGGATCGAGTTGGTGCTGACTAGCCCCGCACGTACCGTCTTGCCATTTTCAATTTGCTCTCTGGCCTTTGTAAACCAGTAGCAAACGAGATCGGCTTCGGCGGGAACTCGCCCTGCGAAAACCTGGAAAATCTGATCGACTATGGCGTCTCCGAGGCCCGCCAGCGCCGGCCGGTCCTTGGTGGCAGGACGGCCGTTGCGCATGACCTTCCCGCCCAAGAATGGTGGATTGCCGACGATTGCGTCAGCCTCAGGCCATTCGGCCTCGGCTCCGTCGGGCTTCAGAAGCGCGTCCCGGCACTCGATGGTTTGAAGTGACTTGAGGATAGGATCCTTGGAGACGCCGAAGTTGTTCTCGCGCATCCACTGGATTTCGCCGATCCACACGGACACTCGGGCTAGCTCCGCAGCGAAAGGGTTAATCTCGATCCCCTTCACACACTCCGGTCCGACGGTCGGGAACGCCGGCGGCAGGCCCAGCTCCTCGGCTTCGAAGTTCACGCGGAACTCGATATCCTTCAGTGCCTTCAAGGCGAGAAAGAGGAAATTGCCGGAGCCACATGCCGGGTCGAGCACTCGGAAGTTCTTCAGGCGCTCGATGAACGCGATGCGGAGGGCCTGCGCCTCATTGAACGCCTTCGTGCGAGCGGCCGGAGATTTGGCTTTCTTCGATTGAATGAGCTTGGCATCTATCTCTGTCCTAGCCTCCGCCCATTCGCGTAGCAGCGGCTCGATGATAACCGGTCGCACGATCAGCATGATCTTCTCGGCGTCAGTGTAGTGTGCGCCAAGCTGTGAGCGCTTACCCGGATCGAGCCCTCGTTCGAACAGCGTGCCCATGATCGAAGGATTGATCTCCGACCAGTTGGCACGAGCCCCTTCGAGCGCGATGCGGATGTCGGCCTCGGTCAAGGGAAGCGCGTCGCCGTCTTCGAACAGGCCGCCGTTGAACCAGTCGATGGCGTCGAACCCGACGCGGCCTCCCTTGAAGGCCATCGCCTTGAACAGCCCCTCGGCGTTTGCGACGAAGCTCTTCGGATCGGCGAGGCTCGCTTCCAACATACGTTGGAACATCCGTTTGGGCAGAAGGTCCACATCCTCCGCAAACATGCAAAACACCATGCGGTTGACGAAGTGGGCGACCTTCTCCGCGTCCTCGCCACGCGCCCGGAGATTTTGCGCTATGGCGACGAACTTCTCGGCCACTTCCTCCGTGGTGGCGTTGGCCGACCGCTTAGGCTTCAGTTGCTCGACGTTGACCTCATCGAAGGCCCATTTGAGCTTCTGGCGCAGGCGCACGTCCGCGAGGTCTTCGAGTTCGAGTACGTGGCTCTCCTGGACCATGCCAGTCCAGTTCGTATGCAACGCGATCCGCCTCATGTCGGAGACGATGAGAAGCGGTGGGTTCTCTAGATCGCTCGCGTAGAGCTTCAACTGCTTCAGGGCCTCGCCGAGATCCCTGCCGGGGCTCTTGTACTCCCAGGCGAAGCAGCCACGCTTCCACGCATCGGCATAGCCGGAGCCGCCACCGACCTTATCAACGTTGATCTCGAAGCCGTAGCCGTCGCTCAGTAGTTTTACCGAGATGGTGGTTTTCTACGAAGCGCGCACACGGGAAGCGTTCGAGCGCACATGGCCGGCTGAGATTGCCAAGCTCTTAGACCTCATGGTTTCAGACACCAACAGTTTTGTATCTGAGGTAAGTTACACGACCGATGATAGCCCGAACCGATTTGCAGACGTGCCAATCTTTGCATCATGCGACCCTGGCGGCTTCGTTGACCGTGTGTTGGCTTGCCATCCATCACAACAACGGCAGATCTTCAAGGCTCTGAAGCATCGCTATCAGCATGGCGGGCTCGGGTCTAAATTGGCGGCTGAGCGAGATTGGCTTGGCAAGGCCCGAACAGCACTGCTTACGAGGGCAGCAGCGTCGAATACGCCGCCCATTCGGCGCGATACGATCCAATCTGTCGTTACCGCCTTACTCGATCCTCTTTTGAGCTAGCCAAACGCCGCTTGCGCTGGTCATTTTTTGCCGGGCTAGCGCTTCTTTCTGCTGCCGACCGCGTCCGCCATAGACTTCGGGTAGAAGTTTTCCTCGGTGACGCGGCGACCCGCTGGTTTAGCTGCGGGCGTAGGTTTCTTCTGTAGAGCGGCAGCCTTTGCAGGCTTCGCGGCGGGAGCTTGCCCCGATGCCAAGGCATCGATGTTCTTTCGATGCCAGTTGCCCGTCGCCCCTTTCAGACCAGGATTGTGAGCATCGATCTTCTTGGTTACGGCGGTCAGTACGTTGTCTGGCAGATGCTCCATGAGCATCGTGAAGGTCTCAGGACCAAATGCAGTCCGCATCGCCCGAACTCTGTCTAGGTCGAGCGTCTTTGATTTGAACTGAGCGGTGACAATCGCAAGCGCCGCCTTCTGAACCTGCTCGCGAACGTCGGTGAAGACGGTCGGGTTTTCTATAACGCTTCTCACAATCTCTAAGCCATTAAGGGCGAGCGCCATTCAAAGCCTCCCGGATTTCGCGTGTCAGGCCGGTCAGTACATCGCTCAGGACCGGCGGATACTTCATCGAGTAGGTCGGATAGGCTCCCGTCATCTCCAGTGCTGTGGGGAGCGCCTGCATCTCTTTGATAATCGTGTCCATCACCCGAAAGGGGGCGCCTTGCTGCTTACCCATTTTGTGGATGAGTTTCACGTAGTCGTCGTGATGCTTTGTCGCCCTCTTTTTTGTGACGAGGACGTATGGGGGCAGGGCATTGCTATCCCGCTGCTCACCTATCACGCGCTTCGTGAACGCGACTAGCCCGAGGTGGGATAGAAAGTCGGGGATAGTTGGGACGACTACGAGATCGGCCAGGGCGGTGGCGGCCGCCGTGAATGCAGAAATCCCGGGCGCGCAATCGAACACAATGTAACGGTAGCTGCGCCGCAGGTGTTCAATATCGTGAGATAGTATCGTCTTGGTCTGCCCCTCGATCCCGTGAAGGCCGTAGCCCCGCTCCGAGAGGTTATAGATGATCTCTCGTTCGGCGATCCTGAGTTGCGCCGTGGATGCCAGCAGCGAGACATCGAGATTGTTGCCAAGGTGGGTAACTTCGCTCACTTGGCTGCAAATGTAGTGCTCAATCGGTTTTCGCGGTCCGTTTATTAGGGCGTCCTCGAAGTACGCATCGACCGTTTGGTCGTTCTCGATGAGGCGGGTCAGTAGCTCATCACCAGCCAGGCAGTAGGACGCGCTTGCTTGCGCGTCCATGTCGATCACCAAGACCGGTGCGTTTTCCTCGGCCGCAAGGGTTTCGCTTAGACTGACCACGGTCGTGGTCTTCCCAACGCCTCCCTTCATGTTGACGACTGCAATGACGCTGCCGTTCACAGGCTAATCTCCAAGGACTGCGCGAACGATCTTGTCGCGGTGGGCGGGCGGAAGGCGTGAGGTCAGGAAGGCATCGATTGTGGAAGCACTGGTCTTCTTAGGAATGGCGTCAAGGAAAGTCTCCCAGCTGTCGATGTCGTTCGGATCGCGGATGACTATCAGTCCGATGCCATGCTTTTTGCAGTGGGTTTCGATCTCCGGCAGCTTGGCTTCGGCCCTCGATCCAAAAGGAACGTGCCAGACAAGGTGGCCGAAATTCGTGAAGCGAGTTTGAGCAAGCGCCTCGTGAACCGCCTGCACAGATCCGCCCGCTTCAGTCTTCAGTTCGAACGAATGCACATCGAGTTGGCTGCCCGGCAACAGTTGGAAGCGCATCACGCTTACGAGGATGAAATCCGGTCGGGCCCACTGGCCCTCCCTCGGGCCGGTAGTCGATGTGTCCGTCACAACGAATGCTGCGCCGGGGGGCAGGTCCAACGATGTGCTGAAGATCTTTTCGAGGAAACGCTTGGTGGGAGCCATAAGCTGCGCTTCCGACCATTCCCCCAGCGGGGTCGGTCTGGGCGCAGGTTCTGCAATCGGCGTCGGTGGTTCGGATGCGAGAAAGATACTGCCACCGCGACCTCTGGCGCGCCCAATGGCGTTCCTGCCTGCGAGTTGTTCTATGGCCTCGAAATAGGTGGCGGCATCAATTCGCGTGCTAAGTCGCTTCGAGAGCATCGCCCGCATAATACGGTTCACCACGGGTGTACCGTCTTCCGGGAGCAGCGAAATAATCTGTTCTGCTAGGACGCTTGCCGGTACTCCCACGACGACTGACCGTGCTCCCCACACCCTCGTTCTCCCCGATCTAATTCCACTTTAAAGGGCGCGTATGGCCCCCGCAACCTGCGGTTCGGGGCGAGCCACCGGCGTTGGCTGCCTTCAGTCCTGCTCATCTTTTCGGGGTCGGTTCGCTCTCATCCGGTGCAAGGAAATCGTTCGGGATGCCGTAACGCTCGAACATCAGCGCGAGGCGGGCGATCCAGGGCGGGACCGGCTTTTCGCCGTGCTCGAAACGCCGGATCGTCGTCGAGACGTTGCTTTTGGAACCCGAGAAGCCGAGCGCATAGCCAAGCTGCGACGTCGAAAGGCCGAGCCGCGTGCGGATGTCGTTTAGTTCATCGCCGGTCATGCCCGTTCCTATCCCGCGATTTAGCGGAAATGAAAAGGGCCGCCTAAGCGGCCCTTCCCTTCCTATCAGCGGCCGACCGAAAGGCCGAATGCTGTCCGGCTGAGCGCATAGACCATCGCCGGGATTGCGACGCCGAGGGCGGCGGCGACGTAGGCCATGTTTCCTTCTGCGGCCGATCCAAACGCTAGTGCGTTCATGACGGCCGAGGCTGCGAGTGTCCCGACGATTGCCGGGCGGGTGAAACGCTCAACGCTGCGGCGGATTGCAGGCGTCGCGGCGCAAAGCTGCGCGAGTTCTAGGGCGATGAAGCCCAAGTCGATCCCGACCGCCATGCACCAAGCCTCGATCATCGGGGCGTTGGTGACGAGGGCAATGCCGTGGGCAAGATGCGCCAGCGACAAGCCAGTCAGGACGATGGCGACCAAGGCGACAGCACCAGCGGCGATCTGCTGACGTTTGACGCGGCGCTTGTAGGCCGGGGATGCGGCGCGCGGCTGCGCGGCGCGGCGGGTCTTCTTTGCAGACGGATGGCGGATGACGGTTGCGGTGTTGTTCATCGGGTTGACCTCCGAAAGGCGAGCCGAAGCTCAGGATTGAGACCGCGCACAACCGCGCGGCTCTCGTGCTCTAAGCTGAGACAATTTCGGAAGCCAGTCCAGTTGCAGAGTTTTTTCGCGCTACGCTAGGTATTCGACATCAAGACGCAGCGCCGCCGCGATCTTTGCAAGGTCATCGGGCGATGCGCGGCGCGCGTCGTCTTCGATCTGTTTGATCTGATCCGTCGTAGTGCCCGCGGTGTTTGCTAACGCCTCGACAGACAAGCCTCGATACTCGCGCCATACCCGGATCTTGTTCTCGCCATCGAGGAGGCGGTCGGCGAATGCGGCGGGGATCAGTTCCTCCTCGCCGCGCTCAAGCCGTCCCTTCGCGGCGTCGTAGGCGGCAACGTCTGTGGTGTCTTCGGCAATCGTGGATAGGTGGAACGCGTCGATTGTGAGATCATCATCATCGCCCCACGCGATGCCGCAGCCGTATTCATCCACGCGCGCCGTTGCGAAGACAGCCGGATCAGCAAGGGGCGCAAGGATCGACCCGCCGGTTGCGATCCAGCCAGTGAGGTCGATGCGATCGGAGCGGCCGGTTGTCCACGTTACGTCAATCAGGTTTGGGGCGAGGACTGCGACGGCGGCGATGTTCGGAATTTCCATTGTCATGGCTCAAATCGACGTTGGGGCGCGGAAGGCGATTTTGCTCAACCAGCCGTGGAGCTGATCAAGCGAAGGCGGGCTGCCATACTTCGGCCGATCATATTTATGGCCCATCAGGTACGCCTGAATTTTTTCGGGCGGCTCGACCGCCGTCAGCCGATCCTCGAAGGTGTGGCGCAGCGAGTATAGGGAGTGCCTATAAGTTGGCCGAAGCTTGTGCGCTGTCAGATACTTGTTCACCGTAGCCGAGAGGGCAGGCGATTTGTCGAAGTAGCTCGGAAAGCCGTTCGGGTTCATGCGCATGACCTTCAATGCAACGCCGACTAACGGGAAGTGCCGATCCGAATAGTCGGTCTTTAGGACGCGGCCTTCAGGTTTGACCAAAATATGGGGCACGTCGCAGTCAAGCCGGATCGTTCTCCTTGTCAGGTTCACGATCTCGACGGGGCGCATTCCGGTTTCGGCGCAGACGTAGACGACGCCGCGGGCCTCGCCGTTCAGCCCGTTGAGCGCGCCGTCTGCGAGGATGTTGTTCTGAACAAAATCGACCGCGTAGGCCGCGCGCTGCTCGTAGCCGCCGCCCTCGATGCAAAGCTCCTTGAAGACGAGTTCTAGCCCGAGCCGCTTGGATCGGTTCAGCACATGCAACATGCGGCTGATGATCCCAATCTCCTTGTTGGCGCTATCGATCTTGACCCCGCCCGCAACGATGCGATCCTGCCACCAATCCCGATAGTTGAGGGCGTCGTCGCGGCTGATGTCTTCGATGTAGCGATCCCCGCCGAGAACCTGTTTCAGGTTTGCGATGGCCCGGATGCGGCCATTGCGCCAGCGACGCAACTGGTCCGGGCTGTACTGCGCCAGCTGAACCTTTTGGCTCGCCTCGTATTCATCGAGCAGGGTCGATAAGGCGATCTTGGTCGATGATGAAGCGCCACTGCGCTTCGCGGGGGTCGGGGCTGGCTTGGGCGTCGGTTGCGCCGTGAGTGTCGAGGTTGGGTTCGCAGCCTCGCCCGCCCGCATCAGCGCTGCAACCCGGCGGGCGATGTCCTCGATGGCGTTCCCGTCCAACCCGCCCGCAGGGAGATGACGGCTGCGCATCTGCTCGACGTAAGCGCGCGCGGTCGTTGCGCTTATCGGCGCGACAGGTTGGCCCGCATCGAGCCCACGCCAATACACTTCCAACTGCGAGTTGAGCGCCTGAACCGCCTCATGAGCGCGGATGCCCGCGGGATCATCAGCAACTCGGATGCCGGTGCTGACGCGAACGACCTTGCGCGCCTCAACGTGCCTGAAGCCCTTCGGCACGAACCTCGTCAGCGTCCAAAGGCCCGCCTTGCGCGTCGGCTTTATCGGCCTCATCCGCCGCCCCGCTTTCTACCCCAAAATCTATCCCAAAGAGGTAGAACGGTGCCGCAAGCGTGGCCAGCGCTTGAGCATAAGCGCTTAATTTTATTGATATTTTTGCGAATTTCGTTGGCTGGGGGACTAGGATTCGAACCTAGACAGGCAGAGTCAGAGTCTGCTAAATCTGACCGGCAGCAGTGCGCAGCACCCCGCAAATCCACGAATTTTCAGAACTCGCTTACGCACGATTGCGCTATGTTTTACGGCTATATTTCGCCTCGTGGTAGCTTGGTGGTAGCTTCCACGCCGACAGACTAAAGTGCTCGTGGTAGATCTGAACGACAGTCAAGCTACCAAGAAGCTACCAATTGTGGAGGTCGCATGCCAGCCCGTAAGGCCAAGGTAACTCTCGCAGCGGTGAAGCTCCTGCTTCCCAGTGAAACGATCTACGACACTGAAACCAAGGGCTTCGGTATCCGCCGGCAACTTGGGCCCGTCAGCTATTTCGTCAAAACCCGCATCAAGGGCCGGCAACGCTGGATCACGATCGGCAAACATGGTTCGCCCTGGACGCCTGAGACAGCGCGCAAGGAAGCTAGGCGCATTTTGACCGAGGCAGACAATGGGTTCGACCGGCTTGCCGCAAAACAGAAGGAAAGCGCCGCCTCGACGTTTGAGCAGGTCGCCAAACGATTTGTCGAGGTTTATGGGCCGAAGCTGAAGCCTCGCACACTCAAAGAGTATCAGAAGCTCATCGACCGCTATCTCACGCCCGAATTCGGAACCCGTCGGATCGACGCTATTGAGCGCAGCGACGTAGCGCATGCCCACGCGAAGTGGGGGGCCCATCCACGAACCGCAAATCACTCCCTTGCTGTCCTGTCGAAAATCATGTCCTGGGCCGAAGAGCACACACTGAGGCCCGAGCAGTCTAACCCATGCCTCAGACAGAAAAAGTACCGCGAGATCAAGCGCCAGCGTTACCTTTCGGCGGAAGAGATCAAACGCCTTGGGTCGGCGCTTGCGTCGGCTGAGGCCGTTGGAGACATCAGCATCTATGCTGGCAATGCTATCCGGCTCTTAATCCTGACCGGCGCGCGTCTCAATGAAATACTGACGCTGAGGTGGTCCTACGTCGATGTCAGTCGGCGCCTACTGATCTTGCCGGATTCAAAGACAGGCGAGAAGTCCATCACCCTCAACGCACCTGCGATCGACGTGCTAGAGACCATTCCGCGCATTGCCTCCAACTCACATGTTATCGTAGGGCACCGCACCGGCAGTTCAATGGTCGACATCTTCAAGCCATGGTCCATCGTTCGTGCGCGTGCCAAGCTCGACGACGTCCGTATCCATGACCTGCGGCACACCTTTGCAAGCGTAGCTGTGGCCGCCGGAGGATCTCTGCCGATGATCGGAAAAATGCTCGGACACAATGAGCCCAAGACGACGCAGCGGTACGCCCATTTGTCCGACGACCCGATTGCACGGCTGTCCGAAGCGACGGCCAGCCAGATTTCGCATTCGCTTTCGCGCCGATAACTAACCCTTTCATGAACACACGAGTCCCCCTGGACGAGATTGCTGAAGGTGGCTTCGCGCAGCGAATCGCGCGCATCGGTGGGCAGGCCTACGCATCCAGCTACCGAGACGCCACGGCGTATTTGCAGCGTGTTCCAAAAGAGCGGCTAGGGATGGTCATTGACCTGAGACCCTCGATCTCCTCCAGATTTGGGTAGAGTCCGTAACCTCCTGAGCTTGACCCCGTTTCTGGACCACCCTGAGCCGGAACTTTCCGCCTATTCTGCTCACGGCGGGCTCGTTGCCGGTGAGCGTTTCGCCAGTGCTGACGGCGTTTCGTAGCCGATGGCGCTGTGCGGACGAACGTCATTGTAGTCTCTGCGCCAACGCTCGCATTTTCGCTGCGCGTCGGCAAGGTTCAGGAACCAGTGCGCCGATAGGCACTCCGCACGAAACTTGCCGTTGAGGCTCTCAATGAAGGCGTTGTCCGTCGGTTTGCCAGGCCGCGAGAAGTAGAGTTCAACGCCGCGTGCGTACGCCCACAGATCTAGATCCTTCGACACGAACTCAGGTCCCTGATCGACACGGGTCGACTTTGGGTATCCGACTTCGGCGCAGACTCGCTCGAGCGCTGCAACGACATCGGCACCCGTGAAGCGCTCGCGCACCTCGATCGTTGGTCTTGCGACCGTCGTAGAGCTGGTCGTGCACGAAGTCCATCGCCCACACATTGTTGGCCCCGGCGGGAACTGAGCGACTTTCGCGCAGCTTGGCCTTCACCTTCCGCTTCGGCGACTTGTTGCGTAATTGCAGGCCCATCTCGCGATAGAGCCGGTTCACGCGCTTGTGGTTCACTGCAAAGCCCTCACGGCGATAGCCGTACCGCACGCGCGTCTCCGCGATCTCCTTGATCCGCTCCTTGAGGTCGGCCTGCGGCGGGACTTGTAGTGGTACAACGACCGTTCGATCTGCAGGGTGCGGCAGGCATGGCGAATGCTCACCTTCCAGATCGCGCGGATGTCGTCGACCAGCTCCCGCTTGCGTGCAGGCCTTAGAGCTTTCGTTTGATGACGTCCTGCAGCATCTCCTTGTCCAGCGACAGGTCTGCGACCAGCTTCCGCAGCCGGCCGTTCTCGTCCTCGAGCTGCTTCAGCCGCCGCATCTCCGTCGGCAGCAGCCCGTCGTATTTCTTCTTCCAGTTGAAGTAGGTCGCCTGGCTG
>JBAZYB010000103.1:0-14290 GCA_041659545.1 Hyphomicrobium sp. | reverse complement strand
CCCGTCGATATTGCCGACCACGCCAACCGCTGAGATGAGCCGCTCGGCAACGATGCTCTCGCGCTTGCCGTCCGCGTGTTCGACCGTTGCGTCGATCGTATCCTTACCGCGCTCCACTTTGGCGACCTTGGCGCCCGTGAGGATGCGGATGCCGTCCTTCTCGAACGCCTTGCGGGCCAGCGCGGCGATCTCTTCGTCTTCCGCCGGTAGGATCTGCGGCAGAAGCTCCACCACCGTCACCTCGCAACCAAGCGAGCGATAGAACGAGGCGAATTCGATGCCGATGGCGCCCGAGCCGGCGACGAGCAGCGAGCGCGGCAGCGCCGGTGGCAGCATCGCTTCGAAATAGGTCCAGATGCGATCGCCGTCCGGTTCCAAGCCTGGAAGCGTGCGCGGGCGGGCACCCGTCGCGACGATGATATGCGCGGCCATGTAGCGGCCAGCACCGAGAACGCCTTTAGGCGGCTCGGGATTGGGCCGGGTGCCCTTCGCCGGCGCCACGACGTCGATCTCACCGCCACCACGTAGCTTGGCAGTGCCCCAGATGATGTCGACGCCGTTCTTCTTCAAAAGGAAACCGACACCGGCATTCAATTCACGCGACACCGTGCGCGAGCGACCAACCATGGCATCGATGTCGATGCTCGGCTTGCCGGGTATGACGACGCCGAACTCAGCGGCTTCACCGGCAAGATGAAAGATCTCCGCCGAGCGCAGCAGCGCTTTCGTGGGAATGCAGCCCCAGTTGAGACAGATGCCGCCCAGATGTGCCTGTTCGACGACCGCCGTCCGCAATCCAAGCTGCGCCGCACGTATCGCGGCGACGTAGCCGCCCGGACCTGCACCAATGACGATGACATCGTAGTCGGCAGCGCTCATGAAACTATTCCTGGGTCAGGCCCCTAACCTCGAAAACACTATTCCCCTAACACGAAGCCCCGGAGTCCATTCGACACCGGGGCTTGCAGGTAATGACCACTCGCTGTGTCGGCCGCGCGTTAGACGTGGCAGCGCGCACCCAGATACTTGTCGAGCAACTGGTTGTAGAGATCGGCCTTCGCCTTTTGGGGGGCCGCTAGCTTCTGGCCGGAGTTCTGCCGCTCAACCAGCGAGGGAACACCCTCCTTGTCGAGCCTGTTCAGGTTGGTGCGGATGGACTGGCAGGACTCGCCTGAATTCAGGCTCTGCGGGCCCGGGTCGCCACCGGTTCCACCGGTATTGCCCGCACAGCCTGCGGTCACCACCGCCATGGCGAGCGCCAATGCTCCGCTCGTAGCACGCACGCGCCGACGATTGCCTGACACTATGTCCTCCGCCTCGAATAGGAAGCCAGGGCGTTTTTCACCACAGGCACACCTGCGGCGCAACCCTTCTTCCCGTCCCTCTGCAGAAATCGCTCAGGCGCCGCCGCATCAAGATGACACCGCAGGCGCCTGAAAGTTAGTCACACCCGTCAAATTCACGGCGTGGGCGTCATCCCGCCATCGGTCGTAGAAGACGTGTTCGAAGCCTGGGTGGTCGTCTGCGGCGCCATGGCAGCGGCGATCGGCTTCTGCGTGGGCACCGGAGGCTTTGCCTTGGCCGTCGCAATCGAACCCGTCGTTACAGCAGATGTAGCCACCGGCTCGATCGGCGCCGTCGTGGCAACACGCGGCGGATAACTCGAGCACTTGGCTTGGAACTCGGTATTTGCCTTGTTGAGCTCGTCCGCCTTGTTGAGGTCCGTGGACTTCAGCTTGTACTTCTTGGCGGCGGCTTTGGAGACCTTGTCCGAAACGCCCTCTGTGTTGAGCGCATCGATCTGCGAAACGAGCGTGTTGCAGAGGGCCTGCTTCGACTTCTCGGCCTGTTCGTTGGCCGCCTGCTTCTGTGGGTCGATCGACCCCGTGTTGAATGCCGAATTGAGGCTGCCGTCAGCACATCCAGCAAGCAGACATGCAACAGCTGTAGCGATCATCGCGGTTGAGCGCGCCGTCATTGGGTTTCACTCCAAGGGCTAGAGAATCGGTCAGGTACGCCCACTGCTTTGTGTTTCCCGCTTCTAATCTTGCCCTGGGCCACCGGCAAGCAAGTGCCCCATTCTTATGCGTTTCCGGCCCCTATGGGAGGCGCTTAATTGGGGAAAGGAGATAAGGCGTGCTCCGCCGGCCACAGATGAGAGGGTCGTCGAGGGACGTTGAAGGGGAAGCCGATTCGCGATTCGGCCGGTGTTTCCTGGCTAAACCAGCATCCGGACGGGATCCTCGACGAAGGTCCGGAAGCCCCCCAGAAGGGCCGCCCCGGTGGCCCCGTCGACCACCCGGTGATCGCACGAAAGCGTCACACTCATGACTGTGGCAGCCGCCAGCGCGTCGCCCGAGACCACCGGACGTCGTTCGGCCGCACCGACGGCGAGGATCGTGGCATGGGGTGGATTGATCACCGCATCG
Organism: Hyphomicrobium sp.; assembly: GCA_041659545.1. Lineage (GTDB taxonomy): Bacteria > Pseudomonadota > Alphaproteobacteria > Rhizobiales > Hyphomicrobiaceae > Hyphomicrobium_A. Next base: position 11,861 of record JBAZYB010000103.1, on the reverse strand, counting down.
AAGGTCTTGATGCCGTACATTCCCAAGTTTGAGATCGACGTCGTGCCGCCCTGATACTCGTGCGGTGCGAGCCGCCGCTTGCGGGCACGCTCGGCGAGATCGCGCATCTCGTTGGAAATCTCCGACAGCGATTTCATCTCAGCGTGGCGGATCACGGGCGTAAACAGCCCTCCGTCGATGGCTACGGCGACGCCGATGTCGGAATACTTGTGCCGCAGCATTCCCGCTTCCGTCCACGTCGCATTGGCTGCAGGCACCTCCTGCAGCGCCAGCGCCATCGCCTTGATGATGAAGTCGTTGACCGACAACTTGTAGGCACGCGGACCGTCCGGCGGCGATGCTGCATTCATGCGCTCACGCGCCCGCATCAATTCGTCGATGCGACAATCCATCGATAGGTAGTAGTGCGGGATGGTCTGTTTAGCGATCGTAAGCCGCTCGGCGATTATGCGGCGCATCTTGTCGTGCGGGACGAGCTCGTAGCTGCTCTTTTCGTAGAGCGCGAGGATCTTGTCGTCGGCGAGTGCAGCCGACGCTAAAGGCGCCTTAGCGATTTCCCGATGACTTTGCCCGGCCTGAGTGCCGGAAGTTGCGGCGAGCGCCGAGGCGACGTCGCGCTTGATGATCCGCCCGTGCGGACCCGAACCCGAGAGGGATTGAAGCTCGATGCCCGCCTCACGCGCCAGGCGGCGGGCGAGCGGCGAGATGCGTATGCGGCGGTCCTCTGCGGTCGCGACCATGCTCATCCCTAAGCGCCTCGGACGGCGCTCCCCTCCTTCGACCAGTCGTGCACGAACGTGAGATAGGCGAGCGCAGCATAAACGCCGATTCCGATGATCCAGCCAGTCAACACGCCAAGCTCCTGCTGCGACAACGGCAGGGCTTCGCTGCCCGGCATCGGGTTGCGCAACCGATCGACAGCGACCACGGGGCTGGGCAGCCGCGCCCAGGCCTGCAGCAGCCCTTCCTGCATCGACTGCACCACGGCCGCCGTACCGCCAAGAAAGCTCAAGCCGATTGTCAAAAGCGCGAAGGCGAGCGACCGCAGAAACAGACTGGCACGGGCCAGGAAGAAGAACAGCGCCGCCATGTAGCCGGACACGATGGCGAAAAACAGCGAGACGATGGTCAGGATCGTCTGCAGCGAGCTGAACAGCCCGGTGAGAAGCTCTGCCTCGCCCAGCGATGCTTCGGTCATGTTGCGTGCCTTCTCACTTGTCGACGTACATCACGGACTTCACCGCCGCGACCACTTGATCGACGGACGGCAGCGCCAGCTTCTCCAGGTTGGCAGCATAGGGCATCGGCACGTCGGCGCCGGTCACTTTGGCAGGCGGCGCATCGAGATCGTCGAAGGCTTGCATGGCAACCTGTGCACAAATCTCCGAGCCGATCGAGCACACGGGCCAAGCCTCTTCCACGGTGACGAGCCGGTTCGTGCGGCGCACCGATGCCAATACGGTGTCAAGGTCGAGCGGACGCAAGGTGCGCAGGTCGATCACCTCGATGTCGATCCCCTCCTGGGCCAGCCGCTCGGCTGCTTCCAGCGCGTAGACCATCCCACGTGCGAATGAGACGACCGTTACGTCCTTGCCGGCGCGAGCAATACGCGCCTTGCCGATGGGAATGACGAAATCATCGTCTTTTGGCACCTCGCCGTGAGCTCCATATAGGATCTCGTTCTCGAGGAAGACGACGGGATTGGGGTCGCGGATTGCTGCCTTGAGCAGGCCCTTGGCGTCCGCCGGCGTCGATGGCGCGACCACCTTGAGCCCGGGGACATGCGCGTACCAGGCCGAGTAGCACTGGCTATGCTGCGCGGCGACGCGCGCCGCAGCGCCGTTCGGACCACGAAACACGATCGGCACGGTGACCAGTCCACCCGACATGTAATGCGTCTTGCCCGCCGAATTGACGATCTGATCGATCGCCTGCATGGCAAAATTCCACGTCATGAATTCGACGATCGGCTTGAGACCACCAAAGGCGGCGCCGACACCGACACCGGCAAATCCCTGCTCGGTGATCGGCGTATCGATGACGCGCTTGTCGCCGAATTCGTCCAGCAGCCCTTGGCTGATCTTGTAGGCGCCCTGGTATTGCGCCACCTCCTCGCCCATGAGGAAGACGTCTGGGTCGCGGCGCATCTCTTCGGCCATGGCATCGCGCAGTGCTTCGCGCATGGTCTGATTGATCGTCTCGGCTCCCGGCGCGATCTCCGGCTCGGCCGACGGCGGCTCATAGCTGCGCGATCTTTCAACCCCCGCCGTGGCAGCGGGAACGGCAGCAGCAATAGGATGGGCCGCTTCCGCCTGAACCTGTGCGACGGGCGTTGGTTCCGCCTTTGCTTCGCGCTTGGGCGCTGGGGCTGCATCGGCCTCGTCGTCGCCGACGATAATTGCAATCGGCGTGTTGACCTTGACGTTCTCGGTGCCGGCCGGAACGAGGATCTTGGCCACCCGACCCTCGTCGACAGCCTCGACCTCCATCGTCGCCTTGTCGGTCTCGATTTCGGCGATGACATCACCAGACTTCACCTCCTGGCCCTCACTGACCAGCCACTTGGTGAGCGTCCCCTCCTCCATGGTGGGCGACAGCGCAGGCATCAGCACTTCGGTGGACATCTAGGATCGCTGCCTTCTACTTTCCTCGGCGGGCTCGCCCCCGGCCTCTGCGCGACAAGTGCCGAATAACACTCTTCACCATCTAGATGACGACATCGGTGGTGAGTTCGCTCGGATCGGGTTCGGGATCGGCGAGAGCAAACTCCGCCGCTGCGTTGACTTCTTCACGCACCTCGCGATCGATGGCCTTCAGTTCGTCCTCGCTCACACCATCGTCCATCAGCAGCTTGCGCACGTGCTCGATCGCATCGTGCGTATCGCGCATCTGCTGAACTTCCTCGCGGGTGCGGTACTTGGCCGGATCCGACATCGAATGACCACGATAACGGTAGGTCATCATTTCAAGAATGGTTGGCCCCTTGCCGGCGCGAGCATTCGCGATGGCGCGCGCACCCGCCGCCCGCACGGCTTCTACGTCCATGCCATCGACGTGTTCACCGGGGATGTCGAACGAGGCGCCCCTCTGCGACAGGTTCGTGGTCGAGGACGACCGCTCGATGGAGGTGCCCATCGCATACTTGTTGTTTTCGACGATGAACACGACCGGCAGCTTCCACAGCTCAGCCATGTTGAAAGCCTCGTACACCTGCCCTTGGTTGGCCGCACCGTCGCCGAAGTACGTCAGGCACACGTTGTCGTTGCCCCTATACTTGTTGGCGAAGGCGAGTCCCGCACCAAGCGGCACGCACGCGCCGACGATTCCATGACCGCCATAAAAGTGCTTTTCCATGGAGAACATATGCATCGAGCCGCCCTTGCCCTTCGAGCAACCGTGGCGGCGGCCTGTCAGCTCGGCCATCACGCTTTTGGCGTCCATGCCGACCGACAGCGTATGCCCATGGTCGCGATAGGCGGTGATCACCTCATCGCCGGGTTGCGTCGCCATCTGCATGCCGACGACGACGGCCTCCTGGCCGATATAGAGATGGCAGAAGCCGCCGATATGCCCCATTCCGTAAAGTTGCCCCGCCTTCTCCTCGAAGCGGCGGATGAGCAGCATGCGGCGGTAGGCATCGAGACGCTCGGCGCGCGTGAACGGCGCTTTTTCTGCCTGGCGGCTGGCGCCCGCAGACGCACGTTTGGCAGCCGCCGACGAAGCACGCGGAGCCTTTTCCGTAGCCATGCCGATACCCCTGCAGCCAGCGCCGCGTTGCGTTGTTGAATCGGAGCCTACAGGAGCCTGACAGCCAAGGCCAGAATCGGGAAACCACACCCCCGCTCAGGATGTGCGGGGATGCGATGATCTATCAGGGCTGCCGAGACAACACTTGGTCCCCGGGACGCACGAAACCCAGCACCTCGCGGGAAATCTCCTCGACGAGATCAGGGTCTGGCTGCTTCGGGGAGAGCAAGGCGACGTCGCGCTCAAGCTTGGCGCGCACAGCCTCGAGGCTTTTGATCTCGAACTCTAACAGAGCTGACCGTTCGACTAAACGAGATCGGGCCTCGAAGCCGTGCCTGCCATTGAATGCATGATGGACGAAGTAGGCCGTCAAAGCCAGGCAGAGAAGCAACACCGTCGCCTGCCTTGGCCTCATACGTCGATCATGTGTTTTTGGCTGACGCAGCACTTTGGGTACGCTGCACAAAACTGTTGGACAACGCTGTTATCCCACAGGGTGCTTAATGGCAGGTAAAGCGCTGTGTCAGACGGCTCAAAAAAGAAGCATCCCGAAGATGCTCTCCGGGATGCTCGAATGTCGACGCCGCGTGCTGATCGCACCGCAACTCTGAACGCCAGCCTCAGGCCAACGCTGTGCCGCGGATAACGCTCTTGCCGGCATAGCGGGCAATGTCGCCCAGTTCGCCCTCGATGCGAATGAGCTGATTGTACTTCGCCAAACGATCAGAGCGACACAGCGAGCCGGTCTTGATCTGTCCGGCATTGGTCGCCACGGCCAGGTCGGCAATGGTCGAGTCTTCCGTTTCGCCGGAGCGATGCGAGATAACCGCCGTGTACGCAGCACGCTGCGCCATCGACACCGCATCCAGTGTCTCCGAAAGCGAACCGATCTGGTTCACCTTGACCAGAATGGAGTTTGCGATGCCGCGGCGAATACCCTCGGCGAGCCGCTCCGTATTGGTGACGAACAGATCGTCGCCGACAAGCTGGCACCGCGCGCCAATCGCCTGCGTCAATGCCTTCCAGCCGTCCCAATCGTCCTCGGCCATGCCATCCTCGATGGAGATGATCGGGAAGCGCGTGATCAGATCTTCCAGGTATTTCACCATGGCAGCGGCATCGAGCGACTTGCCTTCACCGGCGAGCATGTACTTGCCGTCCTTGAAGTACTCGGTCGAAGCGCAGTCGAGCGCCAGCATGACGTCGTCGCCCGGCTTGTAGCCGGCCGCCTCAATCGACTTCATGATGAAGCCCAGCGCCTCGTCGGCCGATTTCAAATTGGGTGCAAACCCGCCCTCATCGCCCACCGAGGTGCTGAGCCCGGCATCTTTCAGCGACTTCTTCAGCGTGTGGAAGATCTCCGCGCCCATGCGCACCGCGTCGGCAATCGACCCTGCCGCCACCGGCATGATCATGAATTCCTGGATGTCGATGGGGTTGTCGGCATGTGCGCCACCGTTGACGATATTCATCATTGGCACCGGCAGCACGTGCGCGGCAGCGCCGCCGAGATAGCGATAGAGCGGCAGCCCACTGGCAATCGCCGCGGCCTTAGCCGTGGCCAGCGACACCCCGAGGATAGCGTTGGCACCGAGCCGGCTCTTGTTGTTGGTTCCGTCGATCTGGATCAGCGCCGCATCGACGCCGCGCTGGTCTTCGGCGTCCATTCCGGCAATGGCATCGAAGATTTCGCCGTTGACGGCATCGACAGCCTTCTCGACGCCTTTGCCCAGATAGCGCGACTTGTCGCCGTCCCGCAGCTCGACCGCCTCATGCGCACCCGTCGACGCGCCCGACGGCACCGCAGCCCGACCCAGCGACCCGTCCTCCAGCACCACGTCAACCTCCACCGTCGGGTTGCCGCGGCTGTCGAGGATCTCGCGACCGATGATGTCGATGATGGCGGTCATGTCGTTACCTTATGAGTTGCAGGCCGCGAACGGGCATGGGAGGGTCCGGCGCCTTTTAACCGCTCTTTCATGCAGCGCAAAGGGCTGAAAATCGCCCCCTAGCGGCGCTGCAGGACCCGGGAACACGCACAAAGAGGGGATCATGCCGGAAGTTGGAACCTACACCGGAAGCTGCCACTGCGGGGCGGTCCGATACGAAGTCGAACTCAGCCTCGATCAGGTCATTTCCTGCAACTGCTCGATCTGCCGTAAGCAGGGCCTCCTCCTGGCCTTTGCCCCGGACGACAAGTTCAAGCTCTCGGGCGGCGAGGAACAGCTCACCGACTACCTGTTCAACCGCAAGGTCATCCATCATCTCTTCTGCTCGACATGCGGTGTCTCCTCGTTCAGCCGCGGCACACGCCCAGACGGTGTACACACCGTCGCCATCAACGTTCGTTGTCTCGACGGAGTCGACCTCGATACCCTCAACCTCAGAAAGTTCGACGGCGCCAAACTCTGACGAGTTCCCCCCTCACGGATGCGACGATGCAAGATAGCGCGGCACTGGTTCTGTTCTCCGGCGGGCAGGATTCGACTGTCTGCCTCGCATGGGCACTCGAAAAATTCGCCCGGGTCGAGACGCTCGGCTTCGATTACGGTCAGCGCCATTCAGCCGAGCTTGGCCAGCGCAGCAAGCTTCGCGCCGGCCTCTCCGAACTGAAGCAATCGTGGGGCGAGCGCCTCGGCGCCGATCACATGATCGAACTCGCCGAACTCGGCCGCTTGAGCGACACCGCCCTGACGCGCAACGCTGAGATCGAGATGACCGCCGCGGGCCTTCCCTCAACCTTCGTACCCGGACGCAACCTGCTGTTTTTCACTTATGCCGCGGCGCTCGCCTACCGCCGCGGCATCCGCACGCTCGTCGGCGGCATGTGCGAGACCGACTTCTCCGGTTATCCCGACTGCCGTAACGATACGCTGCAGACACTCGCCAAGGCCCTCTCGCTCGGCACCGACACCGACTTCACCATCGAGACACCGCTGATGTGGATCGACAAGGCAGCCACCTGGGCAATGACGCACGAACTCGGCGGCAACGCCCTTGTCGACCTCATCATCGAGGAGAGCCATACCTGCTACCTTGGCATTCGATCCCGGCGCCACGAATGGGGCTACGGTTGCGGCCACTGCCCCGCCTGCGCTCTGCGCCGTAAGGGTTGGGAAAGCTGGCAGGCGCAAACTGGATATGCTCGCTAGAGCATTTTCGATCTAGCTTTCGCAAAATCCAACCTAAAGGCCATGTCCGCCATGCTGATCTCCCGCCTCGCAGCATCCGCGATTGCACTTGCGACCCTCGCCGTCACAGCCTTTGCTGAAACCGGCCATCCCCACTGGACCTATACGGGCAACGAGGGTCCCGAGCACTGGGGCGCGCTGAGCAAGGACTTCGCCGCCTGCAATGGCAACCAGCAGTCGCCGGTCAACATTACCAAGGCGCACAAAGCCGAGAACGGAGCACTGGCGCTCAAGTGGACTCCCTTCGCCCCCAAGGTGCTCAACAACGGTCACACCATCCAGGCTGCCGCGGTCCCCGGGAATGTCACAACCTTTGCCGGCAAGGACTACGCCCTGCAGCAGGTCCACTTTCACCACCTCAGTGAGCACGCCATCGATGGCAAGCACGCGCCGATGGAAGCCCATTTCGTCAGCCAGGACAAAGACGGCAAGCTGCTCGTGCTCGGCGTGCTGATCGACGAGGGCACCGCCAACAGCGAGATCGCCAAGCTGTGGGAGGTCGCCCCTCAGTCACCGGGCGAAGCCATGGCAACCGAAACCATAGATTTTGCCAAGCTGGTGCCCACCGCATCAAAATTCTATCGCTATTCCGGCTCCCTCACGACGCCGCCGTGCAGCGAGATCGTCGACTGGGTCTTGTTTGCAGACCCCATCACGGCATCGAAGGAACAGATCGAGGCATTTGCGAAGCTCTACCCGGCGAACAACCGTCCGGTGCAGGCATTGCACGATCGCACGATCGTCCTTGGGCGCTGACGGCCGACGACATGGCGCCTGCCCCCGCAAGGATCAATCACCATGCGAACCCTCTGCCTGATTGTCGTGGCTTGTGTTGCACAGGCCAGTCTCTGTTTGGCGGGCAACCTGCCGAAAGCCTTGCACATCGGCTACGAAGGCGAAGGCGCCGTTGATGCGTCGACCGCCGCGTGCACGGCGACCGTCAAGGACCTCGTCGAGTGGGAAGATGATCAAATGCGAGCGGCCGTCAAAACGGTGTGCTCAGCGCGCCAGGCACACATAGATGCCTACGCCGATTTACAGAAGAGCTACAAGCACTTCGCATCCGTATTTGGCGAGGACACGCGCATCGAGACCGCCGACGCGGTGCAGCAGTTCCAGCACATGATCAAGGCCTGCATCGACCATAAATCAGACCTCACCCCCGGCGGGCACAACATCGCCATCGACATCATCCCCAATGGGATCGCCACGAATTGTCTCCAATGGGGCAAGCGCATGCTCGACGACGAGACCGCTTGGTATGAAGCCCCGCCAGAAAGTCACACGCGCGCCTCTCCGTAGCGCTACGCGTGCTCACACCCACTGATTGTGCAAAGTTTCTGACAACTTGTTTGGGCACGTGCGTCAATGGGCGCGCGTCAACCGACCATTAGCCGGCTCGCAACCTTGTGTATGCGTCCGCATATCACAAAGCGCATATACTGACCCGCCCCGAGGCCAAGGAGATCTTCAAATGAGCACACTGAGTAAAGCTGCTGCAAGCCAGGCTGCTGAACGCCGCAAGGCGCCCCTCGAAACCCCGAGCATCTATAATACCAATGCCATCCGCGATCTGTCCGGCGCACTTAATGCCGCCCTGGCCGACACGTTCGCCCTGTATATGAAGACCAAGAACTTTCACTGGCACATGAGCGGTCCGCACTTTCGCGACTACCACCTGCTGCTCGACGAGCAAGCCGATCAGCTCTTCGCCATGACTGATCCGCTGGCAGAGCGCGTGCGCAAAATCGGCGGTATCACGCTCCATTCTATCGGTGAGATCGCGCGCTTGCAGCGCGTCGAAGATAACGACGCCGACTACGTGACACCCCAAGACATGCTTGCCGAGCTGCGCGACGACAATAAAGACATGATCGGCCGTCTCAAGGAAGCGCACGACCTGTGCGACGAACTCGGCGACGTTGCCACCGCCAGCCTCATCGAGAACTGGATGGATGAGACCGAGCGTCGCGTGTGGTTCCTCTACGAAGCAACGCGCGATCGGCACGCCCCCTGAGCGCGTCCTTGGCGCTACGGCCCGACTGAACTCTGAGACGGCGGCCGTGCGCCGCCGTCCACCGCGGCCGCGCGCGAACCAAACGATGGAGCCACCCATGACAGAGCAAGGCAAGTCAGCCCTTCCCAAGCGTCGTCTCGGACGCACCGACATGCTCATCACGCCTGTGGGTCTCGGTGCTTGGGCCATCGGCGGCGGAGACTGGGCCGTCGGCTGGGGTGCGCAGGACGACAAGCAGTCGATCGGGGCAATCCGCCATGCCGTCGAGCGCGGCGTCAACTGGATCGACACCGCAGCCATCTACGGCCTCGGACACTCCGAGGAAATGGTCCGCGCCGCACTGAAGGACATGCCCTCCGACCAGCGCCCGTTTGTCTTCACCAAATGCGGATTGCGCTGGGACGACAACGACCGCATGGCCCCACCGCAGAACGTCGGCAATCCCGCCAGCATCCGCGCCGAGTGCGAGGCCTCACTGACGCGGCTCGGCGTCGAGCGCATTGATCTTTATCAGATGCACTGGCCGGCCAGGGACGGCACGCCAATCGAGGAATACTGGCGCACGCTTCTCGACCTCAAGAAGGAAGGCAAGGTGCGCGCCGTCGGCCTTTCCAATCACAATGTCGCCCAGCTCACCGCTGCCGAAAAGGTCGGCCACGTCGACACGCTTCAGCCCCCGTTCTCCGCCATACGCCGCGAGTTTGCGGCGACCGAGCTCCCCTGGTGTGTCGAGCACGAAACCGGCGTCATCGTTTACAGCCCCATGCAGGCCGGACTACTCACCGGCGCCTTTACCGCCGAGCGCGCCAAGTCACTGCCTGCCGACGACTGGCGTTCGCGCAACGCCGAGTTCACCGGTGACAAGCTCAAGGCCAACCTGGCACTCGCCGAGACCTTGCGGCTGGTTGCCGAGCGCCATGACACGACGGCCGCGGCCGTCGCCATCGGCTGGGTACTTGCCTGGCCGGGCGTCAGCGGTGCCATCGTCGGCGCCAGGGCCCCCGAACAGGTGGACGGCTGGATCGGTGCAGCCGGGTTGCACCTCACGGACAGCGACCTCGACGACATCGCCGCGACAATCCAACGAACCGGTGCCGGCTCGGGCCCTGCGCGCCCCGCCTAGGTTGCATCGGCTAAGTAATCTTTGCTGGTGAGCTTGAACGCGCGGGCGCGGCCCATTACGGATGCCCGCATGTACGCGATCAAGGAGATCTTCTACACGCTGCAGGGCGAGGGCGCCAACGCAGGCCGGCCCGCGGTCTTTTGCCGATTTGCCGGCTGCAATCTCTGGACCGGCCGCGAGCAGGACCGCGCCAAGGCGACCTGTCAGTTCTGCGATACCGATTTCGTCGGCGTCGACGGAGCCGGTGGCGGGCGTTTTGCCACCGCCGAGGAGCTGGTGGAAGCCTGCATCGCGACGGCAGAGGGCAGCGGCTGTAAATTCATCGTGCTCACCGGCGGCGAGCCCATGCTGCAGATCGACGACGTGCTGATCGATGCCCTGCACGCCAAGGGTTTCACCATCGCCGTGGAGACCAACGGCACGCTTCCCGTCCCTCGCGCCATCGACTGGATCTGCGTCAGCCCCAAGGCCGGAGCTGACCTCCAGCAACGCTCCGGCGACGAATTGAAGCTTGTTTTTCCGCAGGCGAGCCTCGTTCCGGACGCCCTCGCACCCTTAACTTTCACCCACCGCTACCTGCAGCCGATGGATGGCCCTGACGCCGCGACGAACACGCAGGCCGCTATAGCCTACTGCCGCGCCCACCCGGAGTGGCGCTTGTCCCTGCAGACCCACAAGCTGCTCGGCATACCTTAACAAGCTCGTGCCCCTGGAATTGCAGAGAAAAATCCCGTAGAGAGCCCGCATGCGCATCTACAAAGAATTCCTGTTCGAGGCCGCCCACTACCTGCCGACTGCTCCGGCCGGCCACCCGAACGCGCGCCTGCACGGCCACTCGTTCCGCGCTCGCATCACCGTCGAAGGCGTCCCTGGCGAGGACACCGGCTATGTCTTCCACTTCGACGAGCTGGCCAGGATGATGGCCGAAGCACAGGACGCCCTCGACCACCGCCTGCTGAATGAAATCGAGGGGCTGGAGGCTCCGACCCTGGAACGCATTGCCATTTGGCTGTGGAACCGGCTGCAAAATCGCGTCCCGGGCCTCGCCCAGATCGAAATCTCGCGCGACAGCTGCCGCGAAGGCGCCATTTATTCCGGGCCATCGCCATCGCGCCTCGCCGCCGAGTGAGCGCAAGGTAGAAAGAGCCATGGGCCAGAAGGACACCACCGTCACGATCCTGGGGCATGCTGCGAAGCTGCCGCAGAGCCCCGATGAGGCCATTCTCGAGCGGGTACCGAACCCGCACCCGGACGCCCAGTATCTCGCCCGCTTTGCCGCGCCAGAGTTCACTTCGCTATGCCCGGTGACCGGCCAGCCTGATTTCGCTCATATCGTCATCGACTACGTCCCGCGCGACTGGCTGGTCGAGTCGAAGTCGCTGAAGCTCTATCTCGGATCGTTCCGCAACCACGGAGCCTTCCACGAGGACTGCACCATCGCCATTGCCAAGCGGCTCGTCGCCCTGCTGGATCCTGTTTGGCTGCGCATCGGCGGCTACTGGTATCCGCGCGGTGGCATCCCGATCGACGTATTCTGGCAGACGGGAGCGGCCCCGGCCGGCCTATGGCTGCCAGACCAGGGCGTCGCGCCCTACCGCGGCCGCGGCTGATTTTCTCCCGCACCCGAAGGCCGACCTCCGGCAGGGAAGTCGCCCGCTGCCGGTGAAAGCGCATGCACACGCTGATAAAGTTCAGCTAGCAGTGCGCGGCGATCGTCGCCATGGCGCAAGTCGGCGAACGGCACCACATCGCCGATGCGCGCCACAAGTTTTCCCCCGACACT
>JBAZYB010000102.1:9904-14293 GCA_041659545.1 Hyphomicrobium sp. | reverse complement strand
CCGCACACGCCGCGGGGTTCGCCGATCAGGCACACTTCTCCCGCGCCTTTCGCGCCACTTTCGGCGCCCCGCCCTCCCGCGGTCTGTAGTTCTCCATCTCGGCGCTTGCGGACGTTTTATGCGCGTACGGAGGTTTGTCGCGAATCGTTGCCCTGTCGCTACACGCCAAGGCCGCCGACTCAGATATCCCGGTTTGAGGAAAAGTGAGGGGCGGAATGCGATCGACGAGGGCTAGGGCGCTATTGCAACTCGCTGCACTTGTCATGACACCGGCCGCCGCGTTGGCAGATGGCACCGCATCGGCTTGGCCGGATCGCCTCACATTTGCGCCCGCCAATTGGTCCGGCCTCTTCGTCGGTATGCAGGGTGGCGGCGCCCGGTCCGACACGGGTTGGACGTTCCCGGTCGATAGCTACTTCACATTGGAGGACGGCAATCGCAGCATGGCGTCGCAGCCATCCGGTGGCATCGTCGGCGGCCACATCACTCTCAATCATCAGATCGGCGCCTTCGTCATCGGTGCCGAACTCGCTCTAAACGGCAGCTTTATGGATGCGCAGCGCATCGGCCCATTTACGACCCTGTTCGCCAATGATCGGTTCGAGACTGAGATCGAGAACTACGGCCTGCTGACCGCACGCCTGGGCTACGCGATTGGCGATCTACTCCTTTACGTGGACGGGGGCTACGCTGCAGGCCACGTGGCGCTGACCGCGGTCTCAGGGCCGCCCGGTGCCGGTGTGATCGGCGAGATCAATCAGCGCCTCAATGGCTGGACTGCAGGTGGCGGCGCCGAATGGATGCTGGCGCAGAATGTGGCGCTCGGTATCCAATACGACTTCGTGCGTCTTTCGGGAGAGACGAGTTCGACGCAGACCACGGGCACGCCGTCGACCGACCCCTTCATCATCTCCTCGCACGACATCGACCTGCACGCCGTGACCGCGCGCCTGAGCATCAAGCTCGACAGACCGGACGCCCCGGCAGAAGCCCTGAAATAGCTGCGGCGTGACAGGCGCCGGGATGTGCTTATAGTGCCCCCGAATTCGCCAGGGGCCGCCCATCCATGCCGACTACCGATGCTGCAAAGTCCGGTGCGCACGCCGTTGAGGTGCCGCCGCTGCACCCTAAGAAATCGTTTCAGGATCTGATCTTCACCCTGCAGCGCTTCTGGGCCGAGCAGGGCTGCGTCATCCTGCAGCCCTATGACATGGAAGTCGGTGCCGGCACCTTCCACCCGGCGACGACGCTGCGCGCCCTCGGCCCCAAGCCGTGGAACGCCTGCTACGTCCAGCCCTCGCGCCGTCCCAAGGATGGCCGCTACGGCGAGAACCCCAACCGCCTGCAGCACTACTATCAGCTGCAGGTCATCATGAAGCCGGCACCGTCCGACATGCAGGATCTCTACCTGGAGAGCCTGCGTCGCATCGGCCTCGTGCCCGAACTGCACGACATCCGCTTCGTCGAGGACGACTGGGAGAGCCCGACGCTCGGCGCCTGGGGCCTTGGCTGGGAAGTCTGGTGCGACGGCATGGAGGTGACGCAGTTCACCTACTTCCAGCAGGTTGGCGGCTACGAATGCGATGTCGTCTCCGCCGAGATCACCTACGGCCTTGAACGCCTCGCCATGTACGTTCAGGGCGTCGACCGCGTGTACGACCTGTCGTTCAACGGTCGCACCGACGCGCGCAAGCTCTCCTATGGCGAAGTCTTCCTGCAGGCCGAACAGGAATACTCGCGCTTCAACTTCGAGTACGCCGACACTGCACTCCTGCTGCAGCACTTCGCCGACGCCGAAAAGGAGTGCAAGGCACTGCTGGCGGCGGGCGACAGGGACGGCCGCCACGAGATGGCGCTGCCGGCCTACGACCAGTGCATCAAAGCTTCGCACGTGTTCAATCTTCTCGATGCGCGCGGCGTCATTTCCGTGACCGAAAGGCAGAGCTACATTCTGCGGGTGCGCGAGCTGGCCAAGGCCTGCTGCGGCGCATGGCTCAAAACCGCGGGAGGAAGCGCATGATCTCGCCCACAGTACTCGGTGCCCTGATCGTCGGGGTGCCGGCCGTCGTCGTCGCCTATCTGGCGCTCTTTAAGGCCCCGCGGGCCGTGTTCTGGTTTGCCGTAGCCCTGATCGTCGTCGGTCTCGGCTACCTCGCGTCGACCGGCGCTCTGACCGACATCGCCGATGGCGTGCTCGGCAATGAGCCCCCGCCCGTTTCCGAGCCCCAACCCGTCTCCCCCTGAGCTGCATCTTGGTCATCGTGGAAGCCGTAGCGTAGCGCGGGCTTTCGGGCGCACAGCGTAAGATCTGGCGAAGCCCCTCTGTCGGGAGCTGCGCAACAGCTCGTTGGTCCAATACCGCTCGCTCTTGCCCGTTCGCCCGGGATGACAGTGGTTGAGCGATCACGTAAGAGTGCGCTCCATATCCGGAACCAGAGACGTCATATGTCAGAGCTATTGCTCGAGCTGTTCTCCGAAGAAATTCCAGCGCGCCTGCAAGTGCGCGCGGCCGATGACCTGCGTCGACTGATGCTCGACGGTCTGAAGGGCAGGGGCCTCGAAGTTGGCGAGGCCCGTAGCTTCGCGACGCCGCGCCGGTTGACCCTGGTCATCGACGACGTGCCGAAGAAGTCGCCGGCCGTCTCGGAGGAAAAGAAGGGCCCGCGCGTCGGCGCGCCAGAGCAGGCCGTGCAAGGCTTCCTCAAGTCGGCAGGTCTCGCCTCGCTCGACGAAGCCGTCATCGTCAACGACGAGAAGAAGGGCGATTTCTACGTCGCGCGCATCGACAAACCGGGCCGTGCCGCGGCAGAGATCATCGCTGAGGTCCTGCGCGAGACGATTCTCAATTTCCCCTGGCCGAAGACCATGCGCTTCAACGCCAAGATCGACGGCGGCGGCGAGTTGCGCTGGATACGGCCGTTGCATTCCATCGTGTTGCTGCTCGCCGGCAAGGTGGTGCCGTTCGAGATCGCCGGCATCAAGTCGGGCGCCACGACACGCGGCCACCGCTTCATGGGCGGCGAGCCGTTCAAGGTGACGGACTTCGCCGACTACGAAAAGCGGCTCAAGGCCAACAAGGTCGTGCTCGATTTTGCGACGAGAGCCGCCTCGATTAACGAAGGCGCCCACGCCCTCGCCAAGGAATCAAAGCTCACCCTCGTCGAGGACGATGCCCTCGCCGCCGAGAACGCCGGCCTCACCGAGTGGCCGATCGTGCTCATGGGCGAGTTCGACAAGTCGTTCCTCGAAGTGCCGGGCGAGTGCCTCACCAGCGCGATGAGGCTGCACCAGAAGTGCTTCTCGCTGCGCCACGGCAAGAAGCTGGCGAACCACTTCCTGCTCGTATCCAACTTGAAAGCCAAGGACGGCGGCAAGACCATCGTCGCCGGCAACGAGAAGGTCATCGCCGCGCGCCTGTCCGACGCCAAGTTCTTCTGGGAGACCGATCTCAAGAAGAACCTCGACGTTATGCGCGACGAATTGAAGGGCATCACCTTCCACGAGAAGCTCGGCACGCAGTTCGAGCGCACCGAGCGCATCAAAGAATTGGCGCACGACATCGCCACCGAGCAGGAGCTGTGTGAGGCGGCTCTCGCGCTGCGCGCCGGCGAATTGTCAAAGGCCGATCTCGTCTCCGGCATGGTCGGCGAGTTCCCCGAGCTGCAGGGCCTCATGGGCCGCTACTACGCCGAGGCTGAGCACATGGCGCCGGAGATCGCCCGCGCCATCGAGCTGCACTACAAGCCCAAGGGCCCGACCGACACCGTGCCGCTGGAAAGCGAAGGCAATGGCGCCGCCGTTGCCGTGGCGTTGGCCGACAAGCTCGACATGCTCGTCGGCTTCTGGGCCATTGGCGAGAAGCCGACCGGCTCCGGCGACCCCTACCAGCTGCGCCGTGCCGCTCTGGGCGTCATCCGCCTCGTCATCGACAACGACCTGCGTATGCCGTTACTAAACACGTTCGAGATGGCGCAGGGTGATAAGACTGATGCCGTCATCGCAACAGACCTCCTCGCCTTCTTCGCCGAGCGGCTGAAGGTATACCTGCGCGACAAAGGTGCGCGCCACGACCTGATAGACGCGATTTTCTCGCTCCCCGGCCAGGACGACCTCGCGCTCATCGTCAAGCGCGTCGAGGCACTGTCCGAGTTCCTCGCCACCGACGACGGCGTCAACCTGCTCGCTGGCGTCAAGCGCGCGCAGAACATCCTCACCATCGAGGAGAAGAAGGACAAGACCAGCCACGCCGGCGATGTCGACACGAGCCTGCTGCAGCTTCCCGAGGAGCAGGCGCTCGCCGCCGCCATCGACAAGGTGAAGGACGACACCGTCGCCGCCCTCGCCGTCGAGAACTTCGCCGGCTCCATGCGCGCCCTCGCCGAGCTGCGC
>JBAZYB010000102.1:0-9867 GCA_041659545.1 Hyphomicrobium sp. | reverse complement strand
TGAATCGCCTGCATCTCCTGTCGCAAATCCGCGCCGCCACCCTCAACGTCGCTGACTTCACCAAGATCGCCGGCTGACCGGAGAGGTGATGCCCCGCCGCCGCTGTGCTAGGTCAGGGCATGACCGACAAGGATTCGCGCTATCTCTTCGTCTACGGCACGCTGATGAGCGGCGCTCGCGGCGCTCTCGGCAAGGAGGAGCGCCTGCGCCTGGCCCGCGAATCCGACAGCCTCGGCCCCGCCTCGTTCCCCGGCGCCCATCTCTTCGATCTGGGCAAGTATCCCGGCGCGCTTCCGGCCTCCGACATCGATGCCATTGTTCACGGCGAATTACTGCTGCTTGAAAATCCGCAGGCTTCGCTGACCTGGCTCGATCCCTACGAAGGCTTCGTGCACGGAGCCGACGACAACGAATACGACCGCATCATTTGCCAGGTTCGACTTGCCGGCGGTGAAACGCTCGACGCCTGGGTCTACGTGCTGCGCCGCGTGCCTGCGAATAAAACGCGCGTCGTCAGCGGCCGTTGGGGTGGCCGCTGACTGAACGCGTTTATCGTTGGGGGAAGTTGAGGTGTTGAGAGCTGGCTGCGGACCCCTAACGGCCCTCACCGCGTCAGGCACGATCCCCGCTTAGACCGAGGCGGCCAGCTCCCAGGCGTCTGTTCATACACCCGCCGCGGAGCCGCCACTATTGGGGCACGCAAAAACAAATATTCATGTGCATATCTCACGGAATTGACTTGTCGCGGAAACGTCACGAGAAGTTCGCGCGACTACGCATCTGCAGCATCGGATGAGTCGACATTTGCAGTGTCATACGCCTCGCTTGCAACGAGCCACGCCTCTTCTGCTTCGCCTAGCCGCTTCGCTACTTGCCCGCGTTCGATCGCAGTGCTCTGCGCCTTGGCTGCGTCCTTCGCGTACAGCTGCGGATCGGCGAGCAGCGCATCGAGCCGCGCGACCTCGGCGCTGAGCTTCTCCACGCTTTTCTCCGCTGTTTGCATGGCCTTCTTCAAAGGTGCCAACGATTGACGTCGGTCGGCGGCGGCGCGGCGCTGCTCCGCGCGTGTATCGCGCACCGCGTCGGCTTTAACGCCGTTACTCTTCGCGCGCGTTCCAGAACCGCGTTCAGCAAGAAGATCGGCGCGGTAGGAATCCATGTCGCCGTCGTAGGTCTTCACCGTGCCGCCGCGCACGACGAGCAGCCGATCGGCGCAAGCTTCGATGAGATGGCGGTCGTGGCTGATGAGAATGACCGCACCCTCGTACTCGGTAAGCGCGTGCACCAGCGCCTCGCGGCTATCGACGTCGAGATGGTTGGTCGGCTCATCGAGGATCAGCAGATGCGGCGCGTGGAATGCCGCCAGCGCCAGCAACAGGCGCGCCTTCTCCCCGCCCGACAGGTTGGAGCACTTGGTGTCCGCCTTGTCGGCCGAGAAACCGTACGTGCCCAGCCGCGTGCGCCGCTGCGCCTCGGTGGCCTCTGGCATCAGCTCCACCATGTGATCGTACGGCGTCTTGCCGGGGTTCAGTTCGTCGAGCTGATGCTGGGCGAAATATCCCACGTCCACCTTCTTGGCACCGAAGACGCTGCCGGACAGCGGTCCGAGCTTGCCGGCGATCAGCTTGGCAAAAGTCGATTTGCCGTTGCCGTTTTGGCCGAGCAGCGCGATGCGGTCGTCCTGGTCGATCCGCAGGTTGAGGCCCTGCAGCACCGGTTCGTCGGCCCTGTAGCCGATCGACACATCCTCAAAGCGCATCAGCGGGCTCGGGAGCGCTTTGGCCGGGTTCGGCAAATAGAACGGCTTCACGCGCTCATCGAGCTGCGCCGCGATCGGCTTCATCTTCGCCAGCGCCTTGACGCGGCTCTGCGCCTGAGCAGCTTTCGTCGCCTTCGCCTTGAAGCGGTCGATGAATGCCTGGATGCGTCGCCGTTCGTCGTCCTGCTGCTTCTTCAACTTCAGTTCGAGCCGCTGCTTCTCGCGCCGCGCTTCCTCGAAATCGTCGTAGCCGCCCGAGTAGAAGGTGAGCTTGCCGCGATCCAGATGCAGGATCGCCGTCACCGCGCGGTTGAGCAGGTCGCGGTCATGACTGACGATCAGCACCGTATGCGGATAGGAGCGCAGATACGTCTCCAGCCACAGCGCGCCTTCCAGATCGAGGTAGTTGGTCGGCTCGTCGAGCAGCAGAACCTCCGGCTCGAGGAACAGGATGGACGCGAGGGCGACGCGCATCCGCCAGCCACCCGACAGCTCTCGGCAGGGCCGCTGTTGCGCCGCCTCGTCGAACCCCAGTCCTGCCAGAATCTGCGCCGCGCGCGCCGGTGCCGCATGAGCGCCGATGTCGTTGAGCCGCTCGTGAATGGCTGCGATCCGATGCGGATCGCTCGCGTGCTCAGCCTCGGCCATGAGCGCCGCGCGCTCGGTATCGGCACCAAGCACCGTATCGAGGATGCTCTCGTTGCCCCCAGGCGCCTCCTGCGCGACGTGCCCGATGCGCGTCCCCCGCGCCACCGTGATCGATCCCATGTCGGCGGCGAGATCGCCGGCAATGATCTTGAGGAGTGTCGTCTTGCCGGCGCCATTGCGTCCGACGAGACCGACCTTGTGCCCCGTCGGAATGCCGGCCGTTGCGCCCTCGAAAATGGGGCGTCCCTCGATGCGGAAGCTGAGATCGTTGATGTGCAGCATGGCGTGCACATAGCCGCTCAGCCCCGTCCTGTCACCGCCTGCCCGCTAGGGTTACCCGGCGATGCCGAACCGCCTCAGGACCACGAGCATCAGGAAATAGGCCGCGACCGTCAGGCCGCAGGACGCCAGCAGGCTGGGCGCGAATGCCCAACCGGCACGGATAAACACCGGCAAGGCGATGAACAGCACCAGCGATGGCAGCACCAGCCAGAAAATTCCCGTGGCCAGTTGGCCCACCTTCGCCGCATCCCCCGTATCGGCGTAGAGCCAGATCATCGCCAGCACGGATGTCACCGGGATCGATGCCAGCACTGCCCCAAGCAGCGACGAGCGCTTGGCGACCTCCGAGATCGCCACCACCAGGACAGCGGTGACGGCGATCTTGACGATGGTCGCCAGCATTGATTTAGCCCGAGACGACAGGCTTCAGGGTCTCGACCAGGAGACGCTCCTGCACGCCCTGGTCGGCGATGGCGAGATGGGCGTTGAACCAGTCCTGCACCATCTGGCAGACGCGCTGTGGCGGCTCGCGCGCAAGCAGTGAGGGGTTGGAGAAGACCTGCAGGTCATTCTGTTGCCAGCCGAGCTTGGTCAGCTCCTGCACGAGGACGTCGTAGTCCTCCTTGAGCGCGCGATCATGCGCCGCCGGCGATTTGCGCCCGTCGGCAATGGCTTCGAAGATCGCGGCGATCTGCGTCTGGATGGCGGCACCCTGCTCGGGTGACTGCAGCACCTCCAACACCGCTGGCGACGTCTCACCTTGGGAGATGAAGCCGTAGCAGGCGTTGACGTCCCTGGCAGCCAACGCCTTGAGGTTGGCCAGGAAGGCAGCCGCAACGTCCTTGAGGCGCGGCGTGCCGGCCGCCAAGGCTTCATTGGCATGTTGGCGACGCAACGCGACCAGGGCTTCTGCGAGGTGCTTGTTGACCGCTTCTTCGGGCTGGTTCTGCGCCGACAACGTTGCCGCCTGGCGCAGCTGCTCCCCGTACCAGTCGGGGAATTCCCGCTTCACCACATTCCATGCGGCGAGCTTTTCAAATTTGCCATCGAGCTGCTGCGCGCCGGCGTCGACATCGCTTTGTGAGACCGGAGGGCCGGCCGGCGCGGCAGGGGCCGACGCTGCATCCTGCTGTGGTGCCGCGACTGTGGGGACCTGCTCGCCCTCGCGCGCTGAGCTGAGATGGCTCTGCAGAGAATTGATGGCGCCGCTCTGCCATGCGAGCCAGCCACCGCCGCCGATCAGACCCAACACCGCGACGGCGATAGCCACACGGCGAAATGCCGAACTGCGGCTGTCATCAGAGCCTTGCGCAACGCGAATACGTTCCGGCTGGAACGACGGTTGCCCAGGTTGTTGCGCCGGACCTCTCGCCGGTTCAGGGCGTGCGCCCTGCGTTGGTGGACGTCCCGGTGCCGCAGCAGGTGGCGGCTGTTGAAACGGAAACACTGCGGGGGCAGGGCGCCAATCGGCAAACCCGGGCCTCCAGATGAGATCGGTTGGCTTCAGATGTCCTTGCGCGACGAATGTCCGCATCTCGACTTCGGACAGCGGCCCATGCTGTTTCCCATCGCGCGCTATGTACCATTGGATGTCAGCCTGCTGGCCAGTCATGGATTTCTCGTATCAATAAGGGAAACTTACGCTGCCTTGGTGTCTGGCCCCTGGCCAATAATGACCTTTGCGCATGGCGCCAATGTGGTTCGTGACACCCTGCTTCGTCAATTGGCCGCACCAGCGCGGATACACTTCGTCCACGGTGCCATTGCTGGGAACGGGTGTGCCAGCTATAACGCGCCGCAATTCAATCAAAATCCAACGGATGACAGAGGTCGACTAATGGCCACCGAACGTACTTTTTCCATCATCAAGCCGGACGCTACGGAGCGCAATCTGACCGGCGAGATCAATGCTGTCATCGAAAAGGCGGGGCTTCGCATTGTCGCGCAGAAGCGCGTGCGCTGGACGAAGACCCTGGCCAAAGAGTTCTACGCCGAACACAAGGCGCGGCCATTTTACGGCGAACTGGTCGACTTCATGACCTCCGGGCCCGTGGTTGTTCAGGTTCTGGAGGGCGAGGAGGCCGTCAGCAAGTACCGCGCGCTCATGGGCGCCACCGACCCGGAAGAGGCCAAGCGGGGTACGATCCGCAAGCGCTTCGCTGAATCGAAGGCGAAGAATTCTGTGCACGGCTCGGACAGCGCCGCCTCGGCAAAGCGCGAGATTGCATTGAACTTCGGCTCGAAGGAGATTGTCGGCTGACGATCGCGCCTCAGTAGCGCGGTCGAGGGGGCCTAGCTAATGGCGCGCGTCAGGTTCTATGTGGCCACCAGCCTCGACGGCTTCATCGCCGATCGCGAAGGAAGCGTTGACTGGCTGGCGCCTTATGACGCCCGCCTATACGGCTACGATACGTTCGTTGGGGAAGTCGGCGCCCTTATCATGGGGCGCCGCACCTACGAGCTGATCTACGCGATCGGCGAGGATTGGCCCTACGCCGGCAAGCCGGTCTACGTCCTCACCTCCACAGCTCTGGGCGATGTCCCCGACGGCGTCATTCCGACGACGCGCGGCATACGCGCCGCGTTTCACCAAGCGCGCGATAAAACGCGTAAAGACATTTGGATTGTCGGTGGCGCCGTGACGATGCAATCGGCGCTTGAGGAAGGCCTCGTCGATATGGTCGAGATATTCCTCGTGCCGGTACTGCTCGGCTCCGGCCTCAATCTTCTCAATGATCTCGCGCGGCGACCCACGCTCACCTTCGATGGAATCGAGGCGTTTCCGGATGGAGTCGTAAAGCTGCGCTACCTGGTTCCGCCCACTCGCTGATCTGGCGGGGCTGACCTCAGTCGGCCTTCAGCGTCAGGATGTAGGCTGCTACGTCACCGATCTCTTCGCGCGTCAATTGGATCTGCGGCATCGGCGGATGCGGGACGACGATGGCGCCAGCGATGGACTGCGCCGTCTGCCCCGGCTGGCTGGCGATGCGAGCAAAGCTCGGCACGTCGGCCGGCACGCTTGCCCCTGCCGCTTCGCCGCCAACGATGTGGCACCCCACGCAAAGCTTCTCAGCGATCTTTTTGCCGGTCTTGGCGTCCGGATGCACCTGCGCCGAAGCGGCGCCGACAAGGGCGAAGCCGCCGGCCACGATGGCGCAAGTTAGAGCGACGTAGATCGACGGCTTAGGGCGCATTGGCGAGGTCATGCGTACGCTTCTCCGGGCTCGAGCTTAGGTGCAGATAGCAGCATCGAGGCGCCGAGCGAGAAGCCCCTGGCTGGAGCGATTCGGTCGGTGCTTCGGGTGAACCGTAGTCGTCGGCCGCCGGCGAATGAAGCCCCACCCGCTGACCTACATCAAAAAAAGTTCAGGCCAAGGGCCATGCAGAGCGCCGGCCGGCTTGCCGCTTCCCTTGGCGAGCCGCCTGCCGTGCCGCGGCGCCAGACGTGATGCGCGCCCGACGATGCGTCTCATCGATAGCGAGATCCCTTCGATCCGGTGCCGCTGAGATCGGGCCTCAACCCCGCCCGCTCGGCTTCGCCTCGATTCGCGAGTGTCATGGCGAAGCCATGCTCGTATGGGCGTTCGTGCAGGCGCCGGCTCCCCGCGGGGAGCCGCCGAGCACTAGCTCAACTCGCGGATCTTGAACTTGAGGCCGCCCTTCGGTGTCAGCGTTACGGTGGCGTTGATGCCTGCCGGTTCGGGACCGACGTACTCGGGACGGAAGCGGCGTAGCAGCAGCGACAGGGCAAGGGTGTTCTCGACCTGACTCATGGCGCCGCCGATGCACGAGCGTTTTCCCCCGCCGAAAGGCAGATAGGAGTACTTCACCTGCTTCTTGGCAGCACCGGCCATCCAGCGCTCGGGGCGGAACTCTTCGGGGTCTTCCCAGAAGCGCGGATTGTGGTGCGCGCCGTAGGAGAAGATCACCACGCGGTCGCCCGGATTGATTTCCTTGCCGCCGATGACGTCGTGCTCGTTGGCGACGCGGATGAGGCCCCAAACCGGCGGATAGATGCGCATCGTCTCCTGAATGAGCGCGCGCGTATAGGCGAGGGCCGAATAGTCGGCAGCGGTCGGCTCGCGGTCGCCGTAGACCTCCTCGCCTTCCTTGCGGATGCGCTCGGCGGCTTCCGGGTGCCGCGCCGTCTCATATAGCGCCCAGGCCAGCGTCAGTGCCGTCGTCTCGGTGCCGGCCCACAGATACTGTTTGATCTCGTCGATCGCCTGCTGCTGGTCGAACTCCGGCATTGTCGGATCGGCGACCGCAGCTTCGATCATCTTCAGGAGGGTGCGCTCGCGCTCCTCGCGCGGATCGGCGGCGAGCACGGCCGGGGGCACGGAAGCCCAGGCTTCCATTGCCTTGGCGGCATCCTGCTCGGTGATCTCGAAGATCTCGCCCGCCTGTCGGCGCAGACGAATCTCCTTGTGGTTCATCACGTCCGTATAAGTCTTCACGCACTTGAACACGAAGTGCGGATTGAACGGCATGTCGCGATCGAACAGCGCCTTGCAGATCATGTCGGCGGCAAGCGTCCACGTCTGCTCTACCATCTCCACGGTCTCGCCCGACTTCGCCACTTCGGACCATAGCGCCATCTTCGAGCGGATGGCCGTCAGGAAGTAGGGGATGTATTCGGCGAACATGTCCGGATGGAACGCCGGCTGCTGCGGCATACGGATCTTCTGCCAGAGCACGCCGTCGTTGGTGATCATCGACTTGCCGAAGATCGGCTTCAGGCCATCGAAGTACTTCACGTACGAGTCGGCCTTGGTCACCAGCACATGCTTGAAGTGTTCCGGCTCCGAGAGCAGCACGATGCGCTGATTGGCGAGATTGATGGGGATGACCGGCCCGTAGCGCTCGGCCATCTGCATGAGGATATGCAGCGGATTGTCGACGCCCGCTTTGAGCAGCGGCGACAGCTTGAACCAGATGCTGGATTCATCGCCGAGGCCCTGCGCGTGATCGGGCGCATCCGTTTCAGTAGCGGGCGTGGGCTGCTTTGACATCGCAGTCATGACGTCTCTCCCGGCGAGAAGGCCGCAAAACGAACTTCTATGCCAATACCAGCCAACGGGTTGTAAACTGAGTTACTGAGGGTCAGTAAGATGACCTTGCTCGGCACCGCCGCGCATTCCCCCCAAGGCTTACGTCAGAACTATCACCCGGGTGTCACAAGTGTCCATGCGACCGCGCGTTTCCGCTTCATTTTGGCGCTAGCCGCTGATCTTCAGCAACGCCGCCCGAACTACTCGATCGGTGGCCAATACAATGGATTTGCTTGGTTAATTACTTCTTCTCGCAGGATGACCCGCTCTCCACGGATGACTGCCCTTCCCGATGCGATGAGCCCGAGCGCGTGCGGATAGAGCAGGTGTTCGGCCCCCAAAACCCGCTGCGCGAGTCGGTCCGGCGTATCTCCTTCGACGACCGGAACGGCTGCCTGGGCAACGATGGGGCCGCAATCGAGCTCCGCGCGTACGATATGCACCGTACACCCGGTCAATTTGACGCCATCTTCCAGCGCGCGGGCATGCGTATTCAGACCCTTGTAGGCCGGCAGCAGCGAGGGATGAATGTTGAGCATGCGGTCCCGCCAGCTATCCACGAATCCAGCGGTTAACTTGCGCATGAAGCCGGCGCAGGCAACGAGGTCCACGCCGTGGGCGCGCAGTGCCTTGTCGAGTTCGGCCTCGAAGGCCTCCCGGGTGCTATAGAGCGTGTGATCGATTGCCTGAGTGGCGATGCCGGCAGCTGCCGCTTTGCCCAGGCCGGCCGCATCAGGCCGGTTGGAGAGCACGCAGACGATCTTGGCCGGGTAGTCATCGGCGTGAGCAGCGGCGATCAGCGAGTCCATGTTGGACCCGCGCCCAGAGATGAGAATGCCGACCCGGCGCTTATCCTGCGTCATGCCGGTCCCTTAGCACGCCCCGTGACCGACGACGACAGGCTAAGGGGATCTCAGTCCTGGCAAAAAAAGAGCCGTCCCCGAGAGGACGGCTCAAGTTGAGAGAGTAGGTCGTGGAGCGCGATCAGAACTGGATGCGCGCGCCGCTCATCACCATGTCGAAGTCGTCGATGTCGACAAGCGTGTTGCCGGTATCTTTGTAGTCACCCTCGGCGTGGCGGTAGATCACGTACAGGTCCATCGACGCAGCCTCGATGTTCTGCACCACACCAGCGGCCCAGAAGTCCAAGTCGGCACTGTTCGAAACTTGAACATTGCTCGAGCTGAAGCCAGCGCCAGCTGCCTCGTGGCGGTACTCGCCAAACACCGTCGTCTTGCCCAGCGGATTCCACTTCTTCTCGACACCAGACTGCACAAACCAGGTGGTGCTGTCGTCGAGGCCAGACGCCACGGAGTCGATCGTCTGCTCGCCGTAGCCGCCGTAGACATAGATGCCGGTCGGAGCGTGCATCAGGGTGCCGGCAGCACCCCACCAGGTGCACTTGAAGTCAGCTTCAGGACCACCGCACTTCGTAGCGCTGGGATCGGTGCTCTCGCCGTAACCAACCTTGGCGATCAGCTTGAAGTCGTGCAGTTCGCCCTTGTACGACAGCGAGGTATCCCACATGTCGTCCTCGCCCCAAGAGGCCGAGGCGACGAAGCCGCCGAACTCCGGCGAGTCGTAGCGCACGATGTTCTTGCGCGAGCTCTGGCCCGGCGTCGAGCCGTCCCAGCCACGCATGATCTCGGACCATGCCAGACCGTAGCTGTTGGTAGCAGACTTGACCGTCTTGAACGCACCCATCGCTACAGTCGCTGCCTGGGCGTCAGAGTAGTTGCGGGTGTTGGTGCCATCGGCATCGTCCAGCAAATGGTAGGTGGAGGTGCCTTCGAGGCCAACAGTGACCTTACCGTAAGTCTTGCTCTTGATGTACCAGTTGCTCTTACGGAGCTTGAAGTTGCTGGTATCGTTCTTCGAGGCGTCCTGAGTCCACTTGTCGGAGCCATTGCTCGTAATGCCGATTTCCAAATTGTAGCCGGCCTCTAGATCCTTATCGATCTTGGCCTTGCCGGCGAACTTGAAACGCGACTGCTCTAGCGCGTTCGTTCCAATGTAGACGTTGCTTTCCTTACCGTCGTCCCAGAAGGTGACCGATTCGTTGACCCAGCCGGAGATCGTCAGACTGACCTTGCGATTGCCTTTGCGGGCCGTAGTGGCCTCGAGCTC
>JBAZYB010000101.1:0-14391 GCA_041659545.1 Hyphomicrobium sp. | reverse complement strand
CGAGCTGCAGCGCCATATCGCTTACGACATCGGCGCGGCGGCAGTGACGGCGCAGGTGGCCCGCAATCTGGGCGTCGCGGCGATCTCGACGCGCTTTTCGCGACTGCTCATCGACGTCAATCGCGGCCTCGACGATCCCACGCTCATCATGCGCATCTCCGATGGCGCCGTGGTGCCGGGCAACCGGCATCTCGATGCCGCCGAGCGCGACAAGCGTGTCGCCCTCTACTATGAGCCCTATCACCGTCGGATCGACGAGCTCATCGAGGGCTGTGTCGCGGCGGGTGTGCCCCCGGTGCTCCTGTCGGTCCACAGTTTCACAGACCAGTGGAAGGGTGTGCCGCGCCCCTGGCACGCGGCGATCCTGTGGGACAGGGACTATCGCTTTTCAGTGCCGTTGCTGGATGAGCTGCGCCGCGACGGTAGCATTCTCGTCGGTGAGAACGAGCCATACGACGGCAAGCTTGCCGGGGATTGCATGTGGCAGCACGGGACGCGACGCGGGATTGCGCACACCATTCTTGAGATCCGGCAGGATCTCATTCGTACGCCGGAAGGCCAACGTGCCTGGGCGGAGCGCCTGACCGCGGCCGTCAAGGCAGTGTTCGAGCGGCCCGACGCGCGCGAGGCCATGCATACTGTGCGGTACTTCGGCTCGCACACCGACGCGGACACAGCGCCGCCTCACACGCGGCCGCATGACGGGGCTGAGCCAGGGAGCGGCACATGACCGACATCGACCCCAAGACAACGAGTGAACTTGAAGCGGCGGCATTCCGGCGGCTCGTCCAACATCTGCGCGAGACCGCAGACGTACAGAACATCGACCTGATGAACCTTGCCGGCTTCTGCCGCAACTGCCTCTCCAATTGGTATCAGGAGGCAGCGGCCGAGCGCGGCATCGCGGTGTCGAAGGACGAGGCACGCGAGATCATTTACGGCATGCCCTACAAAGAGTGGCAGCAGCGCCACCAGAAGGAAGCCTCGCCGGAGGCGCAGGCGAAATTCGCTGCGCGCTCCGAGATCAAGAGCTAAGGCGCGGCGTCAAGTGTGACCTACACGCCGCAGGGGCAAATCAAGATTTCTCTGGATGTCTCGCCGGCTCGCCTTGAAGGCGCAAGACGAGGCCGATAGCGTTTCCTCTCATCATCACGACGGGAGAAGAGGGATGACGACGCTACAGGCCTCGGCGCAAAAGCAGCTGCGCCAGCTCGTCGAGCAGATCGAGCGGCTCGAGGAAGAGAAGAAGGCGCTCGCCGGCGACATTCGCGACAAGTTTCTCGAGGCCAAGGGCCTGGGGTTTGACGTGAAGGTGCTGCGCCAGGTGGTGCGGTTGCGCAAGAAGAGCGCGACCGAGCGCCAGGAAGAAGACGCGGTGCTGGAAGTCTACCTGCATGCGCTGGGCATGCTGGAAGAGGCGAGCAGCGTCCACGACGCAGCCATCGAGGCTATGATCGCGGCGGAGTGAACGCGCCGCCGAGCGCTAGAGCCGTTCCGGTTTCAATGGAAACGCGGAACGCCTCTAGACATTCGCTTGTCGTGCTTCGTGTCAGGCGCGCTGTGGCATCGGGCTCAACTCACGCGCGGCAACCTGGCTTCGGCTTTCTGCCTCGACGATGAACTTGGCGGTGATCTTCACCGCCTCATCGAGAACGCGTGCGCAACTTTCGGCAGAGATCCATTCGGTGGATTCCTGGTCGAAGACGAGGCGCATATCTTCGGCGACGGCCCATGTGCCGACGTGCTGGCGCGAGGTCGCTCCGTTCTTGATCTGGGCCACGAGGATCTCGTCGCCCTTTGAAATGAACGTCCAGGCGGGGAGCGGTTCGGCGTTGAGGCGCTGAGCGAGCGCCTGCAAGATAGCCTTTCCCACCTCCCGCTTGGTTGCGGCTTCCTCGGCTTCCCGGCGTCTACTCTCCCGCTCGGCGGCGAGTGCCTCGGCCAACGTCATTTTTTCCCCCTAGTCTGTATCGTCCGCTGATTGTCCGGCACTGTAGGTGTGGGTTGTCTCACCGTGGATGCGGCCGCGCTCTATGACCTCGGGATCGAGCACGGGCATCAGCTCGTTGACGTCCTTGGAGAGCCTCACGCGGCCGTCGAACTCGGCGCCCTCGGCAATCGACAACTTCTGATGGGTGATATCGCCTTCGACTTGGGCAGAGGCCTGCAGCTTCACGCTCACGGCGCGAATGGAGCCGCGCACGCCGCCACGAACCTCGATGGCCTCGGCGCAGACCATGCCGACGACGGAGCCTTCCTCGGTGATGACAACCTGTTTGCCGTGGACGTTGCCGCGCACGTCACCGTCGACCTGCAGCTTGTTGGCGGAGATGATCGTGATGCGATCGCCCAGAATTGTGAGGTCGGTGCCGATCACGGAGGTGCCCGACGAGGCCGTTGCCGATCTTTCGAACGGCGCATGGGCTCGGGGCGGCTGGACCGTCGCTCCCAGGGGAGCTGGACCAGGCTTGGGTTGGGGAAGGCCGTTCTTGGGATCGGTATTGAACACGAGGTCACCTCCTGCGCGATCGGCGCGAATTCCGCTTGGCTGATTAGGTGCATTCCCCGCTGAGGCGATTTGCCCACATATCCGCGGCGTTTTTTTGTCGAGATGACGACGGAGTTGGAGCGCAACCTCTCGCGGCCTCAGAAAGGCCGCGAGGCGCAACCAGCTTGCAGCCCGCGGCACCAGGAGCCCTATGCGCATGAATGAGCACGAACTCGTTGGTCAGACGCTCGATAGCATCCAGCGAACGGCAACGAAGATCGCCGCACTGCCGGCGCATGCGCGTGAAGAGGCGTTCGACGTCGCACACCACGCCTATGCCAGTGCGATGCACGACATCGGACAGGACAATGTTGCTGCCGGGCGCTGGGTGGAGACGGTGATGACCGCTGTTCGCACTCTCGTTATCGAGATCGATCGCAATGGAGTTTTGGCCCGGGACGCCTAAATCAGTTTGCCGTGAGTTGCTGTGCACGCCGCAATGTAGGCGTTGATCGTAGCCGCGCTTGGGTGGACTATAGGTCCGTTCCAGCGTGAGGATCGGCGATGCGTCCGCAGCGGCACGATGCTTTCAGCTCGCGTACGGCGACCAAGCTGGTCGATCTTGAGCTGATTGCTGCTCTGCTGGAGCGTGATGCAACCAACAATCGCGCCGTTTTTGCCGAGCGCGGCGCGGACCTGCAGCCGGTTCGTTCCGCCACGGCCGGCGTGCGGCGACGGCGCCCTGGTGACGACTTAGCGAGGGCAGTCGCGCTTGCACGCCGTTCGGCCGCGAGCGTCGTCGGCATCGTTCTGCACGCGCGCGTGCGTAAAGCCGTCGGAATGGCGGCTGGCTTTATCGCCGATGTCATTGTGGTGTTGTCGTCGGTGCTGGCCGCGGCGGTGCTGGCGGCGGCCGCGTTCCTGATCGCAGCGCCACCGCTTTGACGCGGGGCCTACCCTACCCCTACAGCATGGGTATTGTCAGCTGGCCTGCTATTCCGATCGGGTGCCCTGATAGACAGCGGCGCAGATGCGATCGTCTTCCATCTTCTTGGCGAGATCAGTGGCGCCGCCAGGGGCCTTGCCGGCCTGATGGTCGATGTGGCGCTGCTCGCACCACTGCCAGCGCGGATCCTGTGTCGAGGTCACGGGCGTGGCTTCCTTGTCGACCGATCCGGTCTCGATGTTCGAAGGGGCCTGCCGGCGCGCAACGGAGGTGTCAGTCTTGGCGCGGCGGTATTGCTTCGTCACGTGCCCCGTCCTGATCGCGTCCGCGGCGCAACCTCCGACGACCACAGAGGCGACGGCGATTATAAGCCCGCTCATTCGGATTGTCGGTAACATGGCCCGCCCTCCAAGACCGCGCACGGTTGAAAGCTCACCGGCTGCAATTCATTGGGGCTATCTGATTTGCGGTAGGGCCAACAGCGCCGGCCGGCCGTTCCCATGTGGGCGGGCAATTTTGCTGTGCAAATCCTACTGTTTGCGGCGTCGCTACGGCGGATGCTGCACTTGCGAACCTTGCTCGAGTTCGCGGCGCGAAAATACTGGCCTTGGCGGGGGCAAATCAGCGAAGCTGGCCGTCGCAGGGTGTACGGAGGAATAAAAGCGCCTGCGCGTGTGGGAAACAGTGGGGAGACCCCATGTCACGCAAAAAGACACAAGATCTGGAAGACCTGAGCCACGGGGCAATTACCTGGTTCTTCGTCGGGCTGATGATTATCGCCGCCATTGCAGGGCTGCTCGGCCAAGTTGCCATCGCTTAGTATGCCGAATGGAAAAAGGGCGACCTCAGGGTCGCCCTCGAGGTTTGGTCGCAAGGCTGCGATTAGCAACCGTGCCGCCACAGGCTGTGGTCTAGCGTCGTGAGCCCCAAACCTAGCGCTTGGAGCAACGCCAGCTCGAGCGGCCGCAAGAGCCTGTGTGCTCTACGCGTGATCCCAAGGCCCCCTGAGATGCGAAGCACTTGCAACGCAGGCCGAATTCCCTGAGACAGCAACGCTCTTGACGAAATGGAGAATGCTGCGCACTACGCTCGCGCGCTGGGCCGCCCTATCTACCGATAAATCCAAGCACACTGACCTTCGAGGGAGAGCGACATGAGCCAGGATCTTATCTCCGACACCAAGAGCAAGCTCGACGATCTTGAGAAGCGCATTCACGCTGCGAAAAGTTCGCTCGGCGCGCGCGGAGAGATCAGCGACGAGGCGCATAAGGATTGGACGCAGATGATCGAGATGCATAGCGACATCCGTCGCAAGCTCGACGCGCAGCCCGATCATCCGGCCGGCGTTATCGAAGGCATTCGTTTTGATGTCGATATCCTGCGCACTTCGTTCGAGAAGTGGGTGGCGAAGGTCGAGGACAAATTCGACAAATAGCATTTAGCGCCGGACGTCCCCCTGAGGGGAGCCAGCTCTTCGGCGCTGAGGGGGCGAGCGCAGGCAACGCTGACGCCTCATTCAAAGAATTTGCGGCAGCCGCGGCCAAAGAAAAACGACGGTCGATTTCTCGACCGCCGTTTCGATACCGCAAAAAATCGACAGCGTTAGATGATGTCGATCTCGGCCGGCATGTAGGAGGTGACCTCAAGGCCAACTTCCTGCTCGCGCACCTGCGGCTTGTTCCAGATCTTCATGGGTAGTTTCCTCCTTAAGCGGAGGACGAAAATGGATCCGTCCCCCCGCTCGCGGTATAGGTTGTCGCACTTCGGCCCGCAACCGGATTCTTGCGCTTTTGGTTATGGATATATGGCCCGGCTCGTGTAGCGGGGCATGTTGCGGTGCCGCAGAACAAGTGGCAACGGGACTTACTGGCTTTCCGCCTCGTCGCCTTCATTCCATTTTTTGATGGAGGTCAAAATGGAAGGACGACATGGGCCAAGCGGGCCTTCGACGGCGGATGCTTCTTCGCCGCGCATCCTGGCGTCATTGTAGTTCTTTTCGCAGTACTCGGCCTGCTGCGCTTCCAATTCGGAGCGCGACTTTGCCTTGGCGGCGTCCGGATCATTAATGCCGGCGATCTGCGGTGCTTGCACTGGCGTATCGCTGGGCGCGGGCAAGTGATCCAGCGACGGGGGCACAACGAGCGGCGCGCGCTCAGCGAGCTTTGGGGTGGCGCTGTTGGATTTGCCCGCATCGGACAATCCAACTGCATCGAAGATGCCGCCATTGAACTGGATATCGTCCGAGCCGCAGCCAGCGAGAGCCAGCGTCAAACACGCAGCAGCGATCGAGAAGATCGAACCCGCAGGACGGAATTTCGGCGGCATGCTGTTCCCCCGTGGCGCCCTTTTGGGTGCTCCTTGTCCCGCAATCAGATAGCGAGTACGCGGCAGCGCCGAGCGCTAATGTTCTGCGCTACAACGACTTTGCGGCGTCTTTGCGACTCGCCACCAGGGAGTCGTATAGCAGTCCCACGACCCCGGCCACAATGGCCACGTCAGCGATATTAAAGACATACCAGTAGAAGCCGAAGGCGTGCAGGGAGAAGAAGTCGGCAACCCCGCCGAGCGTCAGGCGGTCGATGGCGTTGCCGATGGCGCCCCCCATGATGAGCCCCAGCGACGCAGCCAGCAGCTTCCCGGGGGCGCCGCGCGACAGCCAGATCCACATGGCGATGGCGGCCACAAGCCCGAAACTCGCCAGCATGATCTGGCCGGCAAAGCTGTCCTGATCGAACATCGAGTAGCTGATGCCGGTGTTCTTCAAATAGACGAGGTCGAAGAAGGGCGTCACCGTCACCCGTCCGCGGTCGGCGATGCCGTAGACATTCAGCATCCACCACTTGTGGGCCTGATCGAGGATCAGGGTGACGAGGAAGACCCCCAGACCGAGCTTGGAGTAGGGCCCCCAGAACCAGCTTCGGGCGGAGGTCGCGTCGGTTGTCATGCAGCACCTTTGGCGCGGGTGTCGAATTCCCTCACGGCGGCCGCGTCGCGCGGCGACAGGTCGGGAAAGTCAGGATCGGCCCCGATATCGGCAAGGATACGCCAGGAGCGGGCGCACTTCCTGCCTTCGGCGCGCTTGGGCACGACGCCGATGCCGGGAACGTCGGGCAGGGTAAAGGCGCCTTCGGGGGCCGTCTTGGCGATAAGTCGGGCCTGGCTGGTGATAGAGACCTCGGCGAGGTCGATGCCTTCGAGCGCACGCAGCAGGTCGGCGTCGGCGACGTAAACCTCGGGCGCGGCTTCGAGGCTGGAGCCAATACGCTTGGCGGCGCGCTCCAACTCCAACGCTCCGGTGACGACGCGGCGCACGTCGCGCACGCGCTCCCACTTCGTGGCCAGCGCCTCGTCGCGCCAGGCCGCATCGAGCGTGGGGAAGCCTTCCAGGTGCAGCGAGCCTTCGCGGCCGGGGACGCGTGCCAACCAGGCTTCCTCGGCGGTGAACGAGAGGATCGGCGCCAGCCAGGCGACCAGGGCCTTGAAGATCTCGTCGATGACGGTGAGGGCGGCGCGGCGCTTGGTGCTCGAATACGGCTCGCAGTAGAGCGCATCCTTGCGGATGTCGAAGTAGAACGCCGAAAGCTCGGTGTTCATGAACTGCGAGAGGATAGCGACGACCTTGCGGTAGTCGTAGGCGAGGTAAGCGGTGCGCACCTCGTCGTCGAGTTCGGTCAGGCGATGCAACATCAGCCGCTCGAGTTCGAACTCGCGCATGTCCTTGAACTTGACGCGCTCGTCGTCTTCCAGATGCGCCAGGGCGCCGAGCATCCAGCGCAGCGTGTTGCGCAGCTTGCGATAGGTTTCGACGAACGTCTTGAGGATCTCCGGGCCGATGCGCAGGTCGTCGGAATAGTCGGAGGCGGCGACCCAGAGGCGGAGGATGTCGGCGCCGGACCTCTGCATGACGTCCTGTGGGGAGACGACGTTGCCGAGCGACTTCGACATCTTCTGCCCCTTCTCGTCGAGCACGAAGCCGTGCGTCAGGACGACGTCGTAGGGCGCGCGGCCGCGGGTGCCGCACGATTCCAGCAGCGAGGACTGGAACCAGCCGCGATGCTGGTCGGAGCCTTCCAGGTACATGACGCGGTCCTTGCCGCCGTCGCGCACGCGCTTGACGCCGGCAAGCCCGGGGAAGTGCTGGGGATCATCGAGGACGAAGGCGTGTGTCGAGCCGGAGTCGAACCACACATCGAGAATGTCGCGCACCTGCTCCCACTCGGCCGGATGATCGACGAGACCGTCGAGCAGGCGCGCTGCAGCACCTTCCTCGAACCACACGTCGGCGCCCTTGTCGGCGAAGGCACGGGTGATGCGTGCGATCAGCTCCTTGGAGTTGGCGAACTTTGGCGAGGGGATGACGTCGCCCGTCTCCTTATTGCGGAACACGGTGATTGGCACGCCCCAGGCTCGCTGGCGCGAGACGACCCAGTCGGGGCGTCCCTCGACCATACCGCGGATGCGGTTTTCGCCGCTTGCCGGCACCCACTCGGTTTCCTCGATCGCCTTCACGGCGAGCTGGCGCAGGGACTGGTTGGCGCTCTTGGGGATGCCCTTGACGGGCTTGTCCATGGCGATGAACCACTGCGGCGTGTTGCGGAAGATGACCGGCTTCTTGGAGCGCCAGGAGTGCGGGTACTGATGCTTGAGGCGGCCGCGGGCGATGATGTTGCCGGCTTCGGCCAGCGCCTTGATGACGGCGTCGTTGGCGTCGCCCTTGTCGCCCTTCTCGTTGAGGACGCGGCGGCCTTCGAAGCCGGGGGCATCCTTGGTGAGCACGCCATCTGCATCAACTGTGAAGGGGATCGTGGTGTCGATGCCGCGCTCGCGCAGCGCCTTACCGCTGGCGATCCAGATGATGTAGTCGTCGGCGCCGTGACCGGGTGCGGTGTGCACGAAGCCGGTGCCGGTGTCGTCGGTGACGTGATCGCCATCGAGGAGCGGGACTGGGAACGAGTAAGCACCGGGGTAGCCAGTATTCAATAACGGATGACTACAGATACCGACCGAGAGTTCCTCGGCGGTTACAACCTGGCGCTTTTCGAATGCTTCGACTTTGGCCGCTTTGAACACTTCGGCAGCGAGACGATCGGCCAATATTACCCGCTCGCCAGTCTTGAGCCAATTGCCTTCGGGCGCGGCGGTCACCTCATATAGGCCGTACTCAATCTTGGATGAGAAGCTGATGGCGCGGTTGCCGGGGATCGTCCAGGGAGTCGTTGTCCATATAACAACTGCCGCAGGAAGGAGCGCGTCGCCAACAGGATTGAGCGCGCCCAGTGTATTCCAGCCGCTTTGACCTGGCACTATTTGGGGGCCAGAACGAGCTACCATCTGGCATGGGAACTTCACCCAGATCGTGTCGGACTGGTAGTCCTGGTACTCGACCTCCGCCTCGGCGAGCGCCGTCTTCTCGACCACCGACCACATGACGGGCTTGGAGCCGCGATACAGCGTGCCGTTCATGGCGAACTTCATCACCTCGCCGGCGATGACCGCCTCGGCGGGGTAGCTCATCGTCAGGTAGGGATGGTCCCAATCGCCGATGACACCGAGGCGCTTGAACTCGGCGCGCTGCGTGTCGATCCAATGGGCGGCAAAGTCGCGGCATTCCTTGCGGAACTCGTTGATCGGCACGGCGTCCTTGTTGCGACCCTTGGCGCGGTAGTTCTCCTCGATCTTCCACTCTATCGGCAGGCCATGACAGTCCCAACCGGGCACGTAGTTGGATTCATAGCCGAGCATGGTCTGTGATTTGACGACCAGATCCTTGAGGATCTTGTTGAGCGCGTGGCCGATGTGGATGTTGCCGTTAGCGTAGGGCGGGCCGTCGTGCAGCAGGAACTTCGGCCGGTTGCGGCCTTTCTCGCGCAGGCGGTCGTAAAGGCCCATTTCGGACCAGCGGGCAAGCAGGCGCGGCTCGAGGTCGGGCAGGCCGGCGCGCATCGGGAACGCGGTCTCCGGCAGGAACAACGTCTTGCCCCAGTCGCGCGCGTCGCCCGTGCCAGAGGCGGCGTCCTGCGTCGGCGCGGGTTTAGCTTGCTGCTTCGTCTTGGAGGCGCCGTCGCCGCCGTTGTCCTTGGCCATGACCTTGATCTTTCCGATTTCAAGCCGGGGTTCTAGCAACATGCCCCACGCCTTACCACCACCCACCCACTGTCATTGCAGGCGAAGCGAGCAGGGTTGGCCCCGGATAGCTGGTCGCCGGGCTCACGGCTTCCGGGATGACAGACGTACCTAGCGATCGCTGGCGAGAATGTCGCGGGCGCGGGCAACGTCCTTCTGCATCTGCTCGACAAGGGATTCGCTGGAATCGAACTTTCGATCCGGGCGGATGAAGTCGACGAATTCCACTTCGATTTCGTGCCCGTAGAGATCGCCGTCGAAGTCGAAAAGGAACACCTCAAGTACCGGCATGCCGTTGTCGTAGGTGGGTCGCGTTCCCAGGTAGGCGGCGCCATCGTGGTGCTCGCCGTCAAAGCCGACGCGCACCGCGTAGATGCCGTGGCCGAGCGTGGTGCCGGGTGACAGCGGTATGTTGGCGGTGGGAAAGCCGAGGCCGGTGCCGCGTTTGGCGCCGCCGACAACTTTTCCTTCGACGCACCATGTGCGCCCGAGCAGGCGCTTGGCGCCGCGCACATCGCTCTGGGCGAGGCGCAGGCGTATGGCGCTGGAGGAAAACACCTCTCCATCCTCGGCGACGGGATCGATGATGGTGATGCCAAAGCCAAGCCGGGCTGCCGCGTCACGCATCGTTGCGGGCGTGCCACTGCGATTGCGGCCGAAGAAGAAGTCATGGCCAATGACGACGTGGCGTGCGGCCAGTCCTTCGACAATGATGCCCTCGATGAACTCCTCAGCAGTGAGAGTGGCCATGCTGCGGTCGAATTTGAGCACGACTGCAAGGTCGAGATCCGCGCGCTCGAAAAGCCGCAGCTTCTGCAGCAGTGGCGTCAGGTGGAAGTGCGGCTCCTCGGGGTGGAAGAATTCGCGTGGATGGGGCTCGAAAATCAGCGCGCCGGACGGGGCACTGAGCTCGCCGCCGATGGCGACGGTTGCGTCGAGCAGCACCTGATGGCCGCGGTGGACACCATCGAAGTTGCCGATGGCGAGCACAGCGCCGCGAGCCTGGGGCGGCACGTTCCTGAAGCCATGAACGATGAGCATTGCGCCTCCGCTAGGGGTCGGATGGGCTCATGTGCAGCGAGATCCCTACGTGGGGCGTCTGGGCACCATAAGCACAGCCTCGCCCTCCACTACCGGCTTGCCGCCCACGGTGCACACGCAATCGAAACGGGCGCGCCTCTTGTCGGGGACGAGTTCGGCCACCTTCACGGTGGTGACGACGACATCGCCGATTTTCACCGGCGCCTTGAAGTTCAGGGTCTGCGAAATGTAGATGGCTCCGGGGCCGGGCAGCTGCATGCCGAATACGGCCGATATATAAGCCGCCGAGAGCATCCCGTGAGCGATGCGCTCCTTGAAAATCGTCGTAGCGGCATAGTCGGCATCGACGTGCACAGGATTCCTATCGCCGGAGACGTCGGCAAAGCCGCGGATCACGTCGGCGGTGACGGTATTCTTGGAGCTTGCCTCCTGTCCGACGCTAAGATCTTCGAAATAAACACTCTTTGGCGCTTCGGTCATGTCCCGGCCCTCCCCCATTTTTAGCCACCTTGGCGGTTGGCGGGGGACACTATCCGCGCGGCCCGGCCGGGGCAACACGGCCGGTGAGGTAGATAGAGCCTCAACCACGGCGCTAGGCCCCGGTTGCCGCCAGGGCCCTCGCGGGCTATAAGGCGCCAATTCCCCAGTTGCCCGAAAAAACTTGGCCCTGCGGACCAGCGCAGGAAGCCGGAGGTTAGCCCCTATGAGCGATCGCAGACCCCTGATGCCCAAGGCGACAGCCGTGTGGCTCGTCGAGAATACTTCGCTGACCTTCGATCAGATCGCTGCTTTTTGCGGCCTGCACGTGCTGGAGGTGAAGGGTATCGCCGACGGTGATGTGGCGCAGGGCATCAAGGGCCTCGACCCCGTCACGTCCGGGCAGCTGACGCGCGAGGAAATCGAGGGAGCCGAGCGCGAACCCACCCGCCGCTTGCACCTCGCCGAGCCGAAGGTGATTGTTCCCGAGACACCGAGCCGCAAAGGTCCGCGTTATACGCCTGTCTCGCGCCGCCAGGACCGGCCCAACGCCGTCGTCTGGCTGATGCGCAATCATCCGGAGATGAAGGACAGCCAGATCATGCGCCTCGTCGGCACAACGAAGCCGACGATTACGCAGATCCGCGAGCGCACACACTGGAATGCCACCAACCTGACGCCGCAGGATCCGGTAACCCTCGGGCTATGCTCGCAGATCGACCTTGACGCCGAAGTCAAGAAAGCGGCGCGCCGCCTCGACCGCGAGCGCAAGGATCTGCCGGACGTGGAACGGGCAGGAACGCTGCTTCCGACCGAGGAGACGACCGCGACCATCGTGGAGCGTGGGGTCGAGATCATGCAGCCGCGCCAAGCGGAGCAGCGTGAGGAGACCGAACAGGAAGAGCAGGCGCGCGTCTTCGCCAAGCTCAAGGAGATGTCGGGCGGCGAACGCCACGACGAGGAAGATCAGCGCTGATTGTTGGGGCTGGGCTCCATTGCGGCGCCCGGCCACACGTCTTGGCGCCGGCGCTCCCTGGGACAGCGCCAGCCGGGCGGTTACGCGGGGCCGCAGCTCCTCTCCAGCATTGCCAGATCGTTTATCAGTTTCTCGGTGGCAAGTTTGCCGTGGATGGCCGCCTGACTGGCCATGACGGAACGGCCCGCGGCGCGCCGGTGAACGGCGCCGGCAACGGGGGCTATGCCCGCCCTATCTCACCACTACTCAAGTGCCCAAGGCACCAGAATGAGCAGCATCAGGAGGATCCATAGTGCGATCGTCTGCTGTTTCAGCTCGGTCATGGCCATCTCCCACTTGCAGACCACGCGACGTAAACAGATTAGCGCCATATTTTCCGTCGCGACAGACCGAGAAGAGGAGATTTCGGAGGATTGTTATGCCAACGTCGCACAGCGATTAGGCAGAAGAGATCGCCATTGCTGCTACCGTTTGCTTTCGCTAGCGTTTCCCCGACACTGAGACTTAAGTCGCTGCAGACATTCACCGAGCGCCGGCCTGACATGCACTCCAATCCGTTCAATGAAAATCTCGACAAGAACCCCGCGAACTATCAGCCGCTGACGCCTTTACAATTCCTGCAGCGGGCGGCGCTGGTCTATCCGAACCATACGGCGATCATTCACGGGGAGCAGCGCTTTACCTACGCGGAGTTCTACTCCCGATCCCGGCGGCTGGCGTCGGCGTTGGCGGCACGCGGCATCGGCGAGGGCGATACGGTTTCGGTCATGCTGGCGAATACGCCGGCCATGCTTGAGGCTCATTACGCGGTGCCAATGCTCGGGGCGGTGCTGCATACCATCAACACGCGTCTCGACGCGCCGATCGTGGCGTTTCAGCTCGAACATGCCGAGGCCAAATTCCTCATTACCGACCGAGAGTTCGCGCCGCTGACCAAGGCGGCGCTGGAGCTTTCGTCAGTGAAACCTCCGATCGTGGACTACGACGATCCGCAGTTCCCGCAGAGCGGGGAGCGGCTATCGGATGTCGAGTACGAGGCGTTCATCGCCGGCGGCGATCCCGACTTCGCCTGGCAGATGCCGACCGACGAATGGAACGCCATCTCCCTCAACTACACGTCGGGGACGACAGGCAACCCGAAGGGGGTCGTCTATCATCATCGCGGCGCGGCGCTGATGTGCTACGCCAACAATCTCGAAGCGGGCATGACGCAGCACTGCGTCTACCTGTGGACGCTGCCGATGTTCCATTGCAACGGCTGGTGCTTTCCCTGGTCGCTGTCAGCGGTGGCCGGCACGCACGTCTGCCTGCGCTGGGTGCGCGCCAAGGCGATGTACGACGCAATCGTAGACCATCGCGTCACGCATATTTCCGGCGCGCCGATCGTCATGGCCACGCTGCTCAACGCGACGCCGGACGAGAAGCGCTCGATCAGCCACCGGGTGTCGTTCAACCATGCCGCGGCACCGCCGCCGCAGTCTGTGATGGATGCCATGGCTGCAGCCGGATTCCACCTGACGCACCTTTATGGATTGACCGAGACGTACGGTCCGGCAGTCGTCAACGAATGGAACCTAGAGTGGCACGACCTCGATGAAGCCGGCCGCGCCTTCAAGCGCACCCGACAGGGCGTGCGCTACATGGCGCTGGAAGATCTGACGGTGATGGACCCGGTGACGATGGAGTGCGTGCCGGCGGATGGCCAGACCATCGGCGAGGTCATGTTCCGCGGCAACATCGTGATGAAGGGGTACCTGAAAAATCCCACGGCGACGGCGGAAGCGTTCGAGGGCGGCTGGTTCCACTCGGGTGATCTCGGTGTGCTCTATCCCGATGGCTACATCCAGCTGAAAGACCGCTCCAAGGACATCATCATCTCGGGGGGCGAGAACATCTCCTCGATCGAGGTCGAGGACGTGCTCTACAAGCATCCGGCCGTCGCCTACTGCGCGGTGGTCGCCAAACCGGACGACAAATGGGGCGAGACGCCGTGCGCGTTTATCGAGTTGCGTCCGGGTATGGAGGCATCGACCGAGGAGCTGTTCACCTGGTGCCGCGACCGCCTGGCCAGATATAAATGTCCGCGACACATCGTGTTCGCGGTCGTGCCGCGCACGTCGACGGGCAAGATTCAGAAGTTCAAGCTGCGGGAGATGGCCAAAGAGGCGTGAAGCCAATGAGGCCCGCCGCGGCAGAGTCGTCTGCACGCGCGTTTTGCTCTGATTGGAGGAAGGCGAGCGGGGCCCCGCTCGCCCGTCGTAGAGGAAACGCAGCTAGTGGCGCGTCTCGCTGTCGCTTAGCCGAACGATCTCATCCTTGAGTTTGAGCTTCTCTAGTTTC
>JBAZYB010000100.1:0-14411 GCA_041659545.1 Hyphomicrobium sp. | reverse complement strand
GGCCGGGCGCTCCAGTAGACGACCTGACGCCTCCCGTGCCGGCACGCAAGGTTGGCCTGCCGTCGATGCTTCGCCTATCGACGGAGGTGGACCGCCGCGTCGCCCGAGTGACGGAATTCCAGGCGCCCCCCATGCCGCCGCTCGACATCTCCGAGGGACCGCGCATCTCGCTGATTGGCGTCGGACCCATCGAGCTGCGGCCGCGCTATCGCTGGCCCGGCGTCTGGTTCTAGGCAAAGCTCCCCGACGAAGCACGAGGCCCCGCTTGCACCCAACCGATGTAATGCGTATCAGCCGGACATGGCCCAGATGACGACCACGAACGCGCGCGAGCGCATCGACACCGACGCGCAGGCCACCGCGCTCATCGACAAGATGCGCGCCGGTGAGCGCCGCGCAACGGCTCTCGTCATCACCGAGCTGGAGCGGCTGTCGACCGCCGCGCCCATTCTGCTGCGCGCCATGCAGCCCCATCTCGGCCACGCACTCGTCGTCGGCTTTACCGGTCCCCCGGGGGCTGGCAAATCGACCCTCGTAAACGCTGTCATCAGTGAGCTGCGAGCCGCCGGCAAGACCGTGGGCGTCATTGCCGTCGACCCCTCGAGCCCCATATCCGGCGGCGCCATTCTCGGCGACCGCATCCGCATGACCGCTGCTCTCGATGACGATGGCGTCTTCGTGCGCTCATTGGCCAGCCGCGGCTACCTCGGCGGATTGTCGCCGGCCGCCGTTCGCATCATTGACGCTCTTGATGCAGCGGGCCGCGACCTGATCCTCCTGGAGACCGTCGGCACGGGACAGAACGAGATCGACGTTGCCGAAGTGGCCGACGTGCGCGTCGTAATCTCCGCCCCCGGCCTCGGCGACGATATCCAGGCGATGAAATCCGGCCTCCTCGAGATTGCCGACATCATGGTCGTCAACAAGGGTGACCGTCCCGGCGCCGAGCAGACGATGCAGCAGCTCATGGGCGCCTTGTCGATCCGCGCCGTGCGCAAGCAATCTCTGCCGGTCTTGAAGACCACCGCGACAACCGGCGAAGGCGTTGGTCAACTCGTGGATGCCGTGCAGGCCGTCGGACAGGAACTGGAGGCGGCGGGCCCAATTGCACGGCGGCGGCGGCGGGCGCGCTATCTCATTGCCCGGGCGGCATCGGACCTTGTGGCCGAGCGTGTTCGTGCTGGCGGCGCGGCAACCCTCGACACCCTCGCCGATCAAGTTCTCTCCGGCACCATCGGTCCAGAGGAAGCCGCGCGCCGGCTGCTCGGCAGCTAACCGGCTATCCCGCAGCGCTAGTGTCGCCGCTCAGCGGTCGATGGCCTCGTCCACGCCTTCACGCTCCAGCGCATGCGCTGGCAGGATCGGCGAGCCGTCCATCTCGTAGATACCATCTGGCCGGTAGACGCGGACCCGAGCGCGCGGACCGAAATTGATCGCCGTCCCCGTGGGTGTCAGGACGCTATCACTGATGGACGCCCGTGCCTCGGGCACCGGAGCCAGCCAATTACGCGCCCAAGCGCTCGTCGCCGTAACGTACATGGAGATAAATACTGCTGCTGTCATCACCCCGTTGATTTGCATGACCGCTCCCTTGCCGGATTGAGGCCCAGCGCGCAGCCCGCCGATCAAGTCGGCGCGATGAGCGCCAAACCTCCAGTCTGCACCCGATTCCATTGGCGGCGCGTAAAATTGCTTGTGGGGATTGCATGCATTGCCGAAAGTTGCGCGAACAAGTGGCCATCGGCGGGGGCAGCGGAATGGTGCGGATGAGTGGCAAATCTGGCCTGACCGCGGGCGTTTTCGCCGGCCAGCCGCAGGGCCTCTCGACACTCTTCTTCGCCGAGCTGTGGGAGCGCTTCTCCTATTATGGGATGCGCGCCCTGCTGACGCTTTTCATCGTCGCCCCGATCGCTTCGGGCGGGCTCGGCCTCACGGCCCCCGACGCGGCGCGCGTTTACGGCAATTACACGATGGCCGTCTACCTGCTGTCGATCCCCGGAGGTTTTATCGCCGACCGCTATCTCGGCGCACGCCAGGCGGTCATGCTCGGCGGCACGACGATCGCCCTCGGCCACTACACGCTGGCTCTCCCGATCGACCAAGCATTCTACGTCGGGCTCGCCCTGGTGGCCCTTGGCACCGGCCTATTCAAGCCCAACATCAGCGCCATGGTCGGGGGGCTTTATCGCGACGGTGATGAGCGCCGCGATGCCGGCTTTTCCATTTTCTACATGGGCATCAACATCGGCGGCCTCCTGGCGCCGATCGTCACCGGCTATCTGGCCCAAGCCCCCGAGTTCCAGGCACTCCTCCGGGGTTGGGGCCTCGATCCGGCGATGAGCTGGCACTGGGGATTCGGCGCGGCGGGCGTCGGCATGACGCTCGGGCTCATCATCTTCGCGCGCAACAGCGCGAGCCTGGCCGAGGTCGGGCAAAAGCCGGACGCACCCGCCGGCGCATGGATCCCGAGCCTGCTCGTTGTCGGCGGCACGCTGGTGGTCCTGGGCCTGACAGTGCTCTCGGACGATCCCCGCTTTCAGTGGCTGCGTGCAGCCTTCCTGCTAGCCCCCATCGCTGCCATCGTATGGTTCGCCATGCGCGGTGACATCGATAGCCAGCGCCTCGCCGCCGTA
Organism: Hyphomicrobium sp.; assembly: GCA_041659545.1. Lineage (GTDB taxonomy): Bacteria > Pseudomonadota > Alphaproteobacteria > Rhizobiales > Hyphomicrobiaceae > Hyphomicrobium_A. Next base: position 11,778 of record JBAZYB010000100.1, on the reverse strand, counting down.
TTTGTCTTCTTCATCGCCGCCATGGTCTTCTGGGCGATCTTCGAGCAGGCCGGCATCACCATCGCCCTGTTCAGCTTCGAACTCACGCGCAACGAACTGTTCGGCTGGCCGTTCCCGGCCGCTTGGTATCAGTCGCTGAACCCGATGTTCGTCATCCTCCTGGCACCGCTGTTCGCCGCGCTTTGGCTGCGTCTCGGCGCCAACCAGCCCTCCAGTCCGGTGAAGTTCGCCTTCGGCCTGTTCTTCCTCGGGCTCTCGTTCCTGCTCATGGTGCCGGCCGCAACGCTTACCGCCGAAGGCCGGGTCAGCCCGCTATGGCTGGTCGGCCTGTTCTTCCTGCAGACGGTGGGAGAGCTGCTGTTGAGCCCTGTCGGCCTCAGCACCATGACTAAGCTCGCCCCCCCGCATCTCGTCGGATTGGTGCTCGGGGTCTGGTTTCTCGCCGCCGCATGGGGCAACAAGCTGGCCGGCATTCTCGGCTCCGCCTTCACCACGGCCCATCCTGGGGCGCTGGCGCAGTTCTTCCTCCAGCAGGCGGCAATGGTCGGCGTCGCCACCCTGGCGCTGATCGCCCTGGTGCCCTGGCTCAAGCAGCTGATGCGCGGCGTCCGCTGACCGGCGCGCCCAATCGCGCGCTCAAGCCGCCTCGGCCCGGTCCTTCATCAGCTTGTAGTTGATGCTATCGAGCAGCGCCTCGAAGCTCGCGTCGATGATATTGGGCGACACGCCAACGGTCGACCAGCGGCTGCCGGTCAAAGTGTCGTGGCTCTCGACAAGCACACGCGTTACGGCCTCGGTGCCGCCCGTCAGGATACGCACCTTGTAGTCGGCCAGCTCGACGCCCTCGATATGCTTCTGGTAGCGCCCCAGATCCTTACGCAGCGCCCGGTCGAGCGCGTTGACGGGACCGTTCCCTTCGCCCACCGACCACAGCGGCTCATTGTCGCCGTTGATGAACACCTTGACGATGGCTTCCGAAACCGTGACGAGCTTGCCGCGCGAATTGTGCCGCCGCTCCACCATGACGCGGAAACTGTCGACGGAAAAGTAACGCGGCACGCTGTCCAGCATACGCCGCGCCAACAGCTCGAACGAAGCCTCCGCCGCTTCGTACGAATAGCCGACGGCCTCGCGGTTCTTCACCTCGTCGAGCAAACGCGCCACCCGCGCATCGTCCTTGTCGATGAGGATGCCCAGCTTCTCGATCGACGACATGATGTTCGAGCGGCCGCCCTGCTTCGAAACCAGCAGCCGGCGTTGATTGCCGACGCTCTCCGGCGGCACATGCTCATAGGTCTGCGGTTCCTTGACGATCGCCGAAGCGTGAATGCCCGCCTTGGTGGCAAATGCGCTGTCACCGACATAAGGCGCGTGCCGATCCGGACTGCGGTTCAGCACCTCGTCAAGAACCCGGCTGGCATGGGTGAGCGTGCGCAGACCGTCCGGTGTGACCTTGGTGTCGAAATGATTGGCGAACTCGCTTTTCAGCAACAGGGTCGGGATGATTGAGGTCAGGTTGGCATTGCCACAACGCTCACCGATGCCGTTGAGCGTGCCCTGCACCTGCCGGCATCCGGCCCGCACGGCCATTAGCGAATTAGCGACGGCGTTCTCGGTGTCGTTGTGCGTGTGGATGCCAAGGTGCGTCCCCGGCGCCACCTTCACCACCTCGCCGACGATGCGCTCGACCTCGTGCGGCAGCGTACCGCCATTGGTGTCGCAAAGCACGACCCACCTCGCGCCCGCCTCGTATGCTGTGCGCACGACGTCCAGCGCATAGTCACGATTGCCCTTGAAGCCATCGAAGAAGTGCTCGCAGTCGATTATCGCCTCGCGGCCCTTCTCGACGATGGCCTTCACCGACTGCTCGATCGCGGCGAGGTTCTCCTCGTTGGAGATGCCCAGTGCCACGCGCACATGGTAGTCCCACGATTTCGCGACGAGGCACACGGCATCGGCGCGCGACGACAGCACGGCCTGCAATCCCGCATCGTTCGACACGGAGCGCCCTGCGCGCTTCACCATGCCGAAGGCGGTCATCTTGGCCGACCTCAATTTCGACGGCTCCGAAAGGAATTGCGTGTCCGTCGCGTTGGCGCCGGGAAAGCCGCCTTCGATGTAGTCGACGCCAAGCTGGTCGAGCACCGCCGCGAGCCGGCGCTTGTCCTCGACGGAGAAATCGACGCCCGTCGTCTGCGCCCCATCGCGCAGCGTCGTGTCGAACAGATACAATCGCTCTTTCGTCATACGCGGTTACTGCCGTTCTGCGCGACGGCATCCTTCCGTTTTGTTTAGGCTCGGCGCGTGGCGCACAGCGCCGCGTCGAACAGGTGCACCCGGCCCATCGGGCTCATTGTAGCTTCTTTTCCGTCCGCTTTGCCGGTTCACTTGTACCGGCCAGCGGCTTCGTCATCGTCGTATTCGAGAGCCACTGATCCTCGATCGGGATAATGTTGCGCTGGCCCGGCACATAGCCCCGCTTCGCGAAGAACGGCTGTGCGGAATCGCTCGCCTCAACCGAAATGCTCTTTGCACCACGGGCCGTCGCCAATCTCTCCAGCGCGTCGGCGAGCGTGGTTCCTACGCCCCGCCGCGTCGCATAGGGATGCACGTAAAGCATGTCGAGGACCAAGTTGTCCTTGAGCGCGGCAAAGCCCAGGTACTCACCGTCCACATTCACGACGAGAGTCACCATGGCCTCGAGCCGGTCGGCGAATTCCTCGGCATCCTCGGCCGTGGCGATCCAGGCGAGCCGCTGATCCTCCGTATAGTCTTCGCCCGTCAGTTCCTCGATGCTCTGCGCGAACAGATCGCGCAGCGCCATCGTGTCGGCGAGCATAAACGGACGGATCGGGTAGGACTGTTTTTGCATGGATCGAAATTATCTTTCAGCTGCCTGACGGCTGCTCCTTATTCACACGGGTCTACAGGTATCCAAATGCGCGCGCGCCGAGCCAGAACGCGAGGACCGCGATACCGATCTTCACCAGCACGTAGAACAGCCAGTGCCGCGGTTCGGGAGTATCCTTGTGCCAATCTTCGTTCATCGCGCCAGCTCCCATGTGGTGACGATCTCGCCGCTGTCGGGATCCTTAGCGTCTTTCAGGACAACGCCGGTCCCCGCAAGCTCATCGCGAATGCGGTCAGCCTCTTTGAAGTCTTTCGCCTTACGGGCCTCACCGCGTTTGGCAACCAGCGCATTCACGCGATGCGCAAGATCCGGATCGGTAACCTCAACGAGGTCGGCACTCTGCACCGGAGAACGCCAGCGCGACACATCGAAGCCAAGAAAGGCGGCCGATGCCAGCCACTTCTCCGCAGCCGCATCTCCGCTTGACTTGGCTTCCTTGGCGAGTTCGTGCAGTCGCGCAATCGCCAGCGGCGTATTGAGATCGTCCTTCAGGGCGTCGAGCACCTGGATGTCTGGCAGCGCACCCTTCGTCAGTGGGCCGCCGGTGCGGTCGCAGATCTCTCCCCAGCGGTCGAGCGTCGCTTTGGATTCTTCGAGGCCCTTCTTCGTCCAGTCGATAGGCTGGCGGTAGTGCGTCCGCAACATGTTGAAGCGCACCACCTCTCCCGACCAATCCTCAAGCAGGTCGTGGATGGTGATGAAGTTGCCCAGTGACTTCGACATCTTCTCGCCTTCCACCTGTAGGAAGCCGTTATGCAGCCAGTAGCGCGCCATCACCTCGGTGCCGTGCGCGCAGCGCGACTGCGCGATCTCGTTCTCGTGGTGCGGGAAGACCAGGTCGATGCCGCCGCCGTGGATATCGAACACGTTGCCGAGGTGCTTCTCTGCCATGGCCGAGCACTCGATGTGCCAGCCCGGACGCCCCGGGCCCTCGATGCCAGCCGGCGAAGGCCATGACGGCTCGCCAGGCTTCGACGGCTTCCACAGGACAAAATCCATCGGGTCCTTCTTGTAGGGCGCCACCTCGACGCGCGCCCCCGCGGCCATCTCGTCCAGGGTGCGGTTCGACAGCTTCCCGTAGTCGGGCATCGACGGCACATGGAACAGCACGTGCCCTTCGGCGACGTAGGCGTGGCCGTTGGCGATCAGCGTTTCGATGAGCGCCTTCATCTCTTCGATGTGATCGGTGGCCCGCGGCTCAATCGTTGGCGGCAGCACCCCCAGCGCCTTGATGTCCGCATGAAACTGCTTCGCGGTCCGCTCCGTCAGTTCCCGGATCGTCACGCCCTCCTCGGCAGCGCGGGCGTTGATCTTGTCGTCGACGTCGGTGATGTTGCGCACGTATGTTACGTGCTTCTCGCCATACATCCGGCGCAACAGCCGGAACAGCACGTCGAACACGACGACCGGCCGGGCATTGCCGATATGGGCGTAGTCGTAGACCGTGGGGCCGCACACGTACATGCGCACATTCTCGGCGTCGAGAGGTGCGAACTCCTCTTTGCGGCGCGTCAACGTGTTGTAGAGCATCAAAGAATTTGCTTCGGCCATAACAGTCCCTAGTTCGCCGGGAGCCGCTGGCGTGGCAATTTCTCTGTCTCAGGATTTGGGCAAAGAAGCGCGCCACGCGCCAGCGGTTATTGCTAGCTCGAAATAATGATAATGCCGCACTGGTTTACGGCGTGGTGTGGCAGGTTGCGCTTCATGGCCGCCGATATGCGCAAACTCGCTTCCGCTCGTCAAGCAGACGGGTGCTAATGCACGCCGAACATTGCCTTTTTCCCAAGCCTAGGCGCGACCGGCCGCCCCAATTGCTCCGCATTGACCCCCTACCCCCAGATGTCCATAGTTGCGCCCGCCGGCAGCGAGGAGCCGCTGGGCAGCGTCGGCCACTGCAGGACAGATTTGAGAATGCGTAAAGCACGTGCCCGGCGGCATGCTCTTGGCGCTGCGATTGTCGCGGCGACGATGTTCGCCGCCGCCCCCGTTCTCGCCCAGGGATGGTGGCCGTGGAGCAATTCCGGCCCCGAGCGCGCCCCGATCCCCGACGAGCCCGTTTACCGGCAGCCGCAGCAAGACGTGCCGCCGATGCAGCAGCCACGTCCCGAGCCGGCCCCCGGCGCGCAGCTACCGCCACCGCAATCGGCGCCGGCCGTCAACTGGTCGACCAAGAACCCCATTTGCCTGCAGCTGGAGCAGCGCCTTGTTCAGGATGGCCAGCGCTCCAGCGGCATGCGTGATCGTCTGCCCGCCATCGAAGCGGAAATGGCACAGGCCGAGCGGGCCTACGAGCAGTCCCAGTCCGACCTCGAGCGCAACGACTGCTACGAGTACTTCATCTTCTCCAAGACCCTGCGCCGCTCACGCCGCTGCATCGACCTCGCTCAGCAGCGCGATGGCGCCCAACGCCGCGCGTCCGAGTTGGAGGCCCAGCGCCAGCAGATCGCCAACTCCGGCCAGCGCTCCTACCGCGAAGAGATCGTCCGCGAGTTGGCACGTAACAATTGCGGCAGCAGCTACACTCAGGAAGCACGCCGCTATGATCGCGGCGGTGGCGGCGATTCCATCTGGCAGGACGAGGACGAGAGCAACTTCTCCAACCGCTGGACGCCGTTCTCCGGCAGCCAATCGGCTACCTACCGCACCGTGTGCGTCCGTCTCTGCGACGGTTACTATTTCCCGGTGAGTTTTTCGACGCTGCCGAGCCACTTCGAGCAAGACGCCCAGGCCTGCCAGTCGAAGTGCGCGGCCCCGTCGGATCTCTACTACTACCAAAACCCCGGCGCCGGCATGGATCAGTCATTGTCGTTCCGCACGCAGGAGCCCTATACGAACCTCAAGACCGCATTCCGCTACCGCAAGGAGCTTATCCGCGGCTGCTCGTGCAAGGAGGCCGAGTTCACCCCACCTGACAGCGCAACCGACAAGAGCAAGCGCGCCGACGGCGGTGTCACAGGCTGGGAAGCACGATCTGACGTCGAGGCGCAAAAGCCGCAATAACAGTAAGATGCCCGTCGCCGAAGCCCGCTGGCGACTTGAAACGAAGGCACGACCATGCACGTCACCGGCGGCCACGATGGTCTCCTCCAGTCGCTGGAGATCCGACCGCTCAATGTCGACGATCTTTCGACCGCGCGCTACGTCGTCAGCACCGCCTTTGAGCGTGGATCAAAGGGTGTCTACTCCGCCGCCGAAACCACCGCATTCACCAGCTTCGTCCGCAGCCCCCACTACGGCGACATCCTGCTCGGCAACCATGCCTACGGGGCATGGATCGGCTCGGAGATGGTTGGCGTAGCCGCCTGGACCGTGAGCGAGGAGAAGAAGCCCACGGCGCGCATCCTCGCCCTTTTCGTCCATCCCCTGTTTACCGGTCAGGGCATCGGCACACATCTGGCCGAGTATTTGGCCCAAGAGGCACGCGCTGCCGGCTATCAAGCCCTGGAGGCGAGCGTCATGCTCAACGCCACGGTCTTCTTCGAGCGCCTCGGCTATATCGAAACCAAACTCGGGACATGGGCACTGTCGTCCGGCCGCGAGTTGCCGATCACCTTCATGCGCAAGGCGCCGCAGCCTCGCTCCGAGATCAGGCACTAATCGTTATGCCCGCCGCCCCTGCAGCCGGGCCTCGGCCTTGGCGCGTCCGATAAGCGGCAACAGCGCCTTTAATTCCGGACCGTCCTCGCGCCCGGTGAGTGCCAGACGTAAGGGGTGGAACAGCGCCTTGCCTTTGCGGTTGCTGGCGGCCTTCAGCGCCGCAATCCACACGTCCCAGCTGGTATCGTCCCAGTCTTCCGCGGGTAGCAGTTGAGCCGCCTGTCGGCCGAACTCGCCATCCTCGACAACCGGATCGATCTCCCCGTCGACGATCGCCCACCACGTCACCGCATCGGCCAGGACGACGAGATTGCCGCGCACCGCGTTCCAGAACCCGGCCCCACCTTCGACGCCAAGCGCCTGCAGCCGCTCCACGACTTCGCTATAGGGGGTCGCATGCAGCAGCCGCGCGTTGAGAGATCTCAACTCTTCCGGATCAAAACGGGCGGGCCCCGTTGAGATCTTCCCGAACGCGAAGTGACGTGCCAGTTCATCAAGGCTGTCCATCGCCTCGATAGAATCCGACGTACCGATCAGCGCCGTATAGCTGGCGATCGCCATCGGCTCGAGACCCGCTTCGCGCATGCTCTCGATGGACAGCGCGCCAAGCCGCTTCGACAACGCGTGCCCGTCCGCCCCGATAAGCAGACTGTGATGCCCGAACGCCGGCGGCTCTTTGTCTAGCGCCTCGAACAGCTGCAGCTGCACACCCGTGTTTGTGACGTGATCCTCACCGCGAATGACATGCGAGATGCCGAGTTCGGCGTCATCGACGACGCTGGTGAACGTATAGAGAAACGACCCATCCGCCCGGATGACGACAGGGTCTGACAACGAGCCGACATCGACCGTCTGGTCGCCGCGAATGAGATCGTTCCACGACACGATCGTCGGCAGTGGCGTCAGCCCATCTTCGGAATTCGCAAGCCGAAAGCGCCAATGCGGCGCGCGTCCTTCGCTCTCGAGCACCCCGCGCTCGCTGGCGCTGAGCTTCAGTCCGCTGCGGTCATAGATCGGCGGCAGGCCACGAGCGAGTTGCCGCTTACGCTTCCGGTCGAGTTCTTCCTCGGTCTCATAGCAGGCATAGAGCCGCCCGTGCTTCCTCAGCAGCTCGGCCGCCGCGAGATAGCGATCGGTGCGTAACGACTGGCGTTCTTCCCGTGTCCAGTTGAGACCAAGCCACGTCAAGTCGGCGCGGATGCCCTCGACGAATTCCTCCGTCGAGCGCTGCACGTCGGTGTCGTCCAGGCGCAGCCAGAAGTCGCCACCCGATTGCCGTGCGAACAGCCAATTGAGCAGTGCGGTGCGCACGTTGCCGACGTGCAGTCGCCCGGTAGGGCTCGGCGCAAAACGGACTGTGACGGACATGAGGTTCAGCATGCATGGGGTTGAGGTCGCGGCAACCTATAGACCCCGTGCGTAAGAACTCAAGGGCGGCGATTCCCAATCTGGGCCGCGCCACCCCTATTGCCCAAAATATGGCGTCGAGGGCGATCAGAAGTTGATCTTGGCGCCCATGATCACCTCCTGGAACGGATCGATCTTCGAGGTGCCATTAGGTGCGCCGTCCGCAACTGTGGCCGCGTTTCCGGTCACTTCGCCCGAAGCGTTTTCATAGACGAGGTAGAGCAGCATCTCCGCGGCATCGATCTGCTGCACGATACCTCCCTGCCAGAATGTGATGTCGGCGGAAACCGTCTTGCCCGGGTTGGAGCCCGGTTCATCGTGGCGGTACTGGCCGAAGATCGCCGTCTTGCCGAGGGAAAGCCACTGCTTCTCTATGCCTGGCTGCAGGAACCACATGCTGCTCGTCGGCAGCAAGACGGTGCCGGCAGGAAAAACGTGATCGGTGTGCACCGTCTGCTGTCCCCAGCCGCCATACAAAAACAGGCCTGTCGGCTTGTGTATCGCCGTGGCGGCGGCGCCGCCCCAGTTGCATTGAAAATTCGGCAGCGAGGTACTGACTTTGCCGGAGATGCACGCGGTGCCACCGGCCGCGATGCTTGCATCGTCACTGTCCTTGAACCCGCCAGGATCGTTGCTCGTGCCATAGCCGGCTTTGGCTAGCACCAGGAAATCGCCAATGTCACCCTTGTAGGTGAGCGCTACGTCGCCGATGTCGTCCTCGCCCCAGGCGGCAGCGATCGAGAACCCAGCAATCGTCGGTGTATCGTAGCGCACGACGTCGCGACGTCCGCTCTGCCCCGGCGTCGAATTATTGAACCCGCGCAGCATCTCATTCCACTTCAGACCATTGACGTACGCGCCGTTGATGCGCACGCGAAAGCCGCTGAGGAATACCGCGGCACCTTCAGAGTCGTCGACGTAGCGCGTCAGTGTTGCGTCGGCATCGTCTGTCAGATGGTACGTCGCCGTAGCATTCAGCCCCACCGCGCCTTTGCCGAACGTCTCGCTTTTGAGATACCAATTGCTCTTGCGAACGATCACGACGTATTCGCGATTGGCCGGATTGGAACTGGCAGACGCTGGTCCGTCTTGGTCCCATTGATTGGAGGGATGGCCAACGACACCGAGTTCCAGATCGAAGCCAGCCGACACGTCCTTGTTGATCTTGGCATCACCTGTGAAACGGAAGCGTGACTGCTCGACGGTGTTGGTGCCGATGTAAATATCTGAGGTCGAGCCGTCGTCCCACGCGAACAGCGCCTCGTTTACCCAACCTGTGACTTTGACGCTAACCGCGCGGTTGCCTTTCCGCGCCGTGGTCGCTTCAAGCTCGTCAATGCGCGCATCGAGATCGGCGCAACAATCGCCACTGCCTCCAGCGCGCGCCGGCAATTGCGCCATGAATGCGCTGGCAAAGAGACCCGCGGTCAGTCCGATGATAAAGCGCGAGCGTTCGTATCCTGGCATTTTCCCGTCCTAGTAATCCCTCGGACGGCATTAGTGGCTGATTCGACCAACACTTCTGTGTCGGCGCGGTCGCGCCCACGAGCGGCGTTTGTCCGCTGCAGCGGAGGCCTTGCATCACCACCTCTAAGAGAGGCTCCACTCCAGCGCGTCGCCGATGCACGCGCGTTAGAGCGGTTCGCGGAACTTGTTCACGATCGGGTAGCGCCGATCTCGCCCGAAATTGCGCGACGATATCTTGACGCCCGGAGGCGCTTGCCGGCGCTTGTACTCGGCCAGATAAAGCAGCCGTTCCACATGCTTCACGGTCTCCGCCGCGTGTCCACGCGCCACGATTTCCGCGAGCGGCATCTCCTTCTCGACCAGACACGCGAGTATGTCGTCGAGCACCGCGTATGCCGGCAGCGAATCCTGATCAGTCTGGTTGGGACGCAGTTCGGCAGTAGGCACCTTGGTGACAATCGATTCCGGGATCACCTCGCCCACCGGCCCCTTGCCACCCTTCGGCACATGGCCGTTGCGCCATCGCGCCAGTCGGTAAACCTCCATCTTGTAGAGGTCCTTCACGGGATTATACCCACCGTTCATATCGCCGTAGAGAGTCGCATAGCCGACCGACATCTCCGACTTGTTGCCGGTGGTGAGCACCATGCCGCCGAACTTGTTCGACAGCGCCATGAGGATGATCCCGCGCGCCCGCGCTTGCAGGTTCTCCTCGGTCGTGCCCGCCTGCGTGCCTTTGAGCGCCGGCTCGAGTGCCTTCGTCAATCCGGCAACCGCGTCCTCGATCGGCAGCGTCTGGTAGCTGAGACCTAACGCCTTCGCACACGCCGCCGCATCGCGAATACTCTCATCGGACGTATAGCGATACGGCATCATGACCGCATCGACGCGCGCCGGGCCGAGTGCATCGACGGCAATCGCCGCCACCAGGGCGCTGTCGATGCCACCTGACAACCCTACAATGACGCCTGGAAAGCCGTTCTTAGCGACGTAGTCACGCACGCCAAGCACACAGGCATGATAGGCCGCCGCGTCGCCTTCCTCGATGTGTGCCCGCTCGCCCGTCGCGCACATCCAGCCACTATCGCTACGCCGCCACTCGGTCACCGCCAGCTGCTCCTCCCACGCGGGCAACTGCACAGCGAGGCTATGGTCGGCGTTGAGGACGAACGAGGCCCCGTCGAAGACCAACTCGTCCTGTCCACCGACCTGATTGACATAGACCAACGGCAGTCCGCTTTCGGCGACGCGCGCCACGGCGATGTTCATGCGCACGTCGGGCTTCGTCCAATCGAAGGGCGAGCCGTTGGGCGAAATAAGAATCTCAGCGCCTGTCTCAGCCAGACATTCGACGACTTCGTTCCCCCAGATGTCCTCGCAGATCGGCACGCCCAGACGCACACCGCGGCAATTGATCGGCCCCGGCAGCGGCCCGGCGGTAAACACCCGCTTTTCATCGAAGACGCCGTAGTTGGGCAGGTCGACCTTGTACCGCACGGCCTCGACGCGGCCATGATCGATGAGCACCACGGCGTTGTAGACGTGCCCCGCCTCCGGCCAGACCGTGCCCACAAGCACGGCGGGACCAGAGCCGGCGTCTCGCGCAAATGCTTCGACCCCCGCGCGTGCCGCCAGGGCGAATGCCGGCTTGAGAACAAGATCCTCCGGTGGATAACCGGTCACGAACAGCTCGGGAAACACGATGAGATCTGCGCCGAGCGATGCCGCGCGCGCCCGCAACTCGCCCACCAGGGCGATATTGCCGTCGATATCGCCGACGGTCGGGTCCGCCTGCGCAAGGGCGATCTTCAGAGACGACGGTATCGGGTTTGGCTGGGGAGGATTCATGGGCAAGATTTAGGGCCGCCGCCCTTCGCGGTCCAGCGGCAAGCAGCCGCGCGCGCTTAGAAGGTCTGGACCACCGCCAACGCCACGCTTAATCATCTGGCGTCTCCACACTTCAGCCGCACGGGGCGGAATCGCCGCCGCTGCCCTGATCGCGAGCCTCACGTGCTTTCATTGGTAACGATCGTCGCGCCGATCTTCGCGCTTATCCTTTGCGGATATCTGGCGCGACGCTGGGAGTCCATCGGCGCCACGGCGGTCTCGGAGATCAACCGCTTCGTCGTCTACCTCGCCCTGCCGGCCCTGCTTTTCGATGTCATGGCCCATGCCAGCTGGCACGATCTCATGCAGCCGGGGTTCCTCGCCGCGTTCGGCCTTGCCTGCGGCGCGGTGTTCTACGCCACCGTCGGCATCGGGCTTCTCATCGGACGGCCACTGGCCTCGGCGGGCATCGACGGATTGCTCGGCTCCTACGCCAATACAGCCTACATGGGCTTTCCGCTCTTCCTGACGCTCTACGGCCAGGACGGCCTCGTCCCGGTGACCATCGC
>JBAZYB010000099.1:0-14414 GCA_041659545.1 Hyphomicrobium sp. | reverse complement strand
GAGGCCGTACAGCAGCGTCGCGCAGGGCCGACCAGGGTTGGGCTGGCGTTGCAGCACGCGGGAATTACGCTGCACGAGAACACCTGCTTGCGGCTGGTCAAGGATGGGGATCCTTTCTGGCTCGCAGGGCTGGGCGATCAATGGGCCTTCTGGGGCGGTTATGGTTCGTTCGAAGGTGTCGACGATTTGGCGGGCACGATCGCGCAAGCAGACGACGATGCGCCGCTCATACTGATGGTGCACGAGCCCGACATTTTTCCCCAGGTGCCCGATCGTGTGACTCTGACAGTTGCGGGCCATACGCATGGCGGACAGGTGCGCATCCTCGGCTACGCGCCCGTCGTGCCGTCGAAGTTCGGGACACGCTACGTCTACGGCCACATCGTCGAGGAAGGGCGAGACCTTATCGTTTCGGGCGGGCTCGGATGTAGCGGACTACCGATTCGGTTCGGCTCGCCTCCAGAGATCGTATCGATCGAGCTTGGCGCCTGACGAGAGCAGACGTGACAATACAGTCCTGATCGGTACCTTCCGTGGCATGAGCGATTCATTCGGCAGCAACGATAACGATCCGCGATGGCCAGACTTAGCCGGACGCCTCATCGATATCGATGGCGTGCGGTCGCACGTGCTGCCAATCCGCGTCTATTTCGAGGACACTGATTTCTCCGGTCTCGTCTATCATGCGAGTTATGTGCGCTGGTGTGAGCGCGGACGGTCAGACTTCCTGCGCCTGCTTGGCGGAGATCATCGCCGACTCATCGACGGAACAGGCGGCACTGAGCCTGCTGCATTCGTCGTGCGGCGTATGACATTCGACTTCATGAAGCCGGCGCGCATTGACGAATTGCTCGAGGTCGAGACGCGTGTGAAGGCCGTCGGCGCGGCGAGCCTCACGCTGCTGCAAAGCGTCAAGCGGCACGGCGCGACCCTTGTCGAAGCCGAGGTCACGGTCGTTCTGATCTCGGTGTCAGGCAAGCCGCTGCGAATATCAGGCGCCCTGCGTGAGTCCTTCGATACCCCATGAGTGGAGGGCTGGAGGCGAGCCAAAAGGCGGGTTGAGAGCGCACGAACAGGCAAAAAACGCTTGATTTTGGCCGTTATCCCGCATATTCGCGCTCGACCTACAGCGCATTGCGCGTGCAATTCGCGTAATGTCCTCCGGCTGAACGATTCTCTCAAGGAACCAACCGATGGCTGAAAAACCCGCTCCGAAGATCAATACCGTCACGCTCCGTCAGCTCGGCGCGTCTCTTTCGGAAGCGCATGACCTCCCCAAGAAGCATACGGCCGCCATCCTCGAGGATATGGTGACTTTGATCACCAAGCACCTCAAGAAGGGCGACAAGATCCGCATCGGCGGGCTCGGTGTTCTGCAGGTTCGTAAGCGCCCTGCACGCATGGGCCGCAACCCCGCTACTGGCGAGGCCATCAAGATCAAGGCATCGAAGAAGGTTGCCTTCCGCGCCGCCAAGGAGCTGAAGGAATCCATCTGAGCACTCGCTCGGGATTCCTTGTTCGCACGCGCAACGAGCGCGCCGGTGGATGCACCGGCGCGCTACTTTTTTTGGGGCCCACGGCTTTCAGGGCCGGGCACCAAAGTGTTGCCATCTGAAGGCCGCAGGTTGCGAATCGGCTACTTTGGTAGCTCGCGCAATTGGAGGGAGGTGACATGTCCGAGAAGACAATCCTTGTCGTACCCGGCAAGAAGCTCACCGTGCCGCGCATCTTGAAGCGCAGCTTACAGATCGTCACTGCGGTCGCGCTCAGCGCGGCTGTCGCGCTCGCCATCCTGATCGGCAACGGTCTGCTCGTGCCGCGCGGCCGGCTCCTTCAAGGCTGGGACGTGTGGATCACATTCATCAACCGCACGGATATCCTGGCCACCATGGTTTTGACGGCGCTGGTGACGGTGTGGCTGGTTTATTGGCAACGTGACCAAGAGCGCGGGAAATAATCGCGTCGAATAGATCTTTGCCGGGTGCGATTGATGGCTCGGCGAAAATGACGCCATTGCCGCCAAAGGGCGGGGGCGAAATAAATGACGCTCAAATTGCAAGGGAGGACGCGGCAAAGGCCGCATCCTCCACTTGGCAACTGTAGCTGGCGTTACCGCTTAGTGGCAGCAGCAGCGCTTGCGGAAGTACTTGATCTTCGCAACGGTACGGTAGGCGCGGACGCGCTCATACGTGACCTTCTTCACAACCGACACGGTCGGCTGCTGGACGGCGACGCGGCGGTAGAACTTGCGGCAGCCGCAACGGTCAGAATACATCTTCTTGACCCAGACGGTGCGGTAGCTGCGCACGCGCTCGTAGGTCACGCGAGGAACCAGCTTCGCGACCGGCTCGCGGTAATAAACGCGCTTAGCGACGGTGCAACAGCCGCCGCGATCAAACAGACGTGCCTCAGCAGAGGTCGTCATAGCCATGCTCGTGCCGGCCATTACGCCAGCAGCGACCAAAACTCCAAGAAGCCCACGCATTCGAAACTCCCAATATCACCCACGCACGATTTTGAATGTTTGACGTTTCGGCAATAATCCGGTTACGCCAAACGGCACGCAAGATGGATAACATGTGGCCATTGTAAAAATCGGTTAGCCCGAAAAACAAAACGAATGCACTTCCGGACATGGTTAATGAAGGCCAGCGAGGGTGGGTTTTCTCGTATCAAAACGACAATAGAGACAGAGAATAACCGTTTGTTTGCGGGTAAATAACCGGGGTGGAAATGCAACCGATCATTTCGGGTCAAAAGATAATAAAGCGAAGTCTGCAAATGCTAACTATTGTAATTGCAATCGCCCTTCGTCGGTAAAGTCAAAACAAGAAATGCGTGCGCCATTTTCTGGCGCACGGTAATCGGCAGTTAGAGGATTGGGCTGGATCGCCTAGCGGCAGTGTTCGGCCCGCTCAGCGTCCTTGCTGATGGCCTGGCCGATCGGATCGGTTCCATTGGTCGTCAGATCAAGCGGATCCGTGCAGCGCCAGGCGGACAGGACTTTGGCCTGGCCGAGGGCTGCGCGCTTGGAAACGGGCATGTCGGGCGGCGCGCCCGACAGCGATGCTGTGGTTTGTGGCGGCATGACAGCGGGAACTGGCGCCGGTGGCCTGACGGAACGGTTGGCCATTGCTTTGGCAAAACAACGGTCGAGGTTGGCGCAGCGGCGTTTGGCCGAGGGATGGGTATCAGTTTCGGGGGCACCCTCGAAGCTATCGCAGACTTCCCCCAAGCCATTGCGGTTGAGCCAGCCGTCGCGGACGCCATGGTCGACGGCATAGCAATCGGCATCGAGTTCGCTGTCGCCGACGGTGATGTGGCCGCATTCGTGCGTGAACACGAACAAGCGGACGGTCGGGGGCTGCTTGTTGAGCATGTTTGGGTTGAGGATGAGAACGGTGTCGCCAGCGCCGCCTTCGCTGGGCAGCGTCCGGTCGATCATGATGTCGGCCTTGCCGCAGGACACTTTGCGACCTGCCAGGGTCACGCTACGCCCGACCCACTCTTCCTCGGCGTGCGCCGGGCTGGGGATCGATGACGCCGCGGTGAGGCTCATCAGAGCACCCGTCAGCATTACGAGGATACGCAACTTGTCCATATGACCAGGCTCGCTCGGCCCCCCGGCTCCCCTCGGTGCGGGGAATTAAGTCGCTGATTTAGCCCGAATTAGGACGCGATAACGAAACCGCCTGCATCCGCTCGCTGTCACTCTAAGGGAAAGGCTGCGAACAAAGTGTGGATGCGCCGGTAGGGGTGGACTTACACGTGGCATCGACAACCGCGTGGCCACTAACCATGATGGTAGAATGGTGCCTAACCGGGGGTGAGGGCGATGACGCAAGAGAAAGACAGGGACGGAATCGACCTCGACATCAAGGATGCGATGGAGGGGCACGAGCGGTTCCGCCAACAGTTCGAGCGCGACAAGGCCTTCTATAAGGGGCTAGCCACCAAGAAGCAGAAGCCGCGGCTATTGTGGATTGGCTGCGCCGACAGCCGTGTGGTGCCGGCAACTATCACCAGTGCCGATCCGGGTGAGCTGTTCGAGGTGCGCAATATCGCCAATGTCGTGCCTCCAGCCGATGCCGCTGACGACACGGTCGGGGCGGCGATCGAGTATGGGGTGGGGCACCTGGGCATCGATGACATCGTCGTTTGCGGGCACACCGGTTGCGGTGGCATCGCGGCACTACTGGAGACGGGGCCTCTCGACCGCGAGGCACCTCTCGGTCGGTGGATGGAATTCACTAAGCCGGCCCATCAGTTGATCGCTGCGGCAGGGGTTCCGGACGAGGAACGCCTGACGGCCACGATCAAGGCGCATGTGCAATTCCAGCTCGACAATCTGATGACCTACACAATCGTCCGCGAGGGCGTTGCCGCGGGGCGTCTCAACGTCCACGGCTGGCTCTACGACATGCACACCGGCGAGCTGACGGCGTATGACCCGCACTCGGGGGGATGGCGGGGCTTGCTCGATCAGGTATAGGCCGGGCGGCCGGGTTCGGCCGACAATCCGGCCTCGTTGAGCAAAACAATTTTTATGGCGCCACTCCGTCATGTTGTGGACGCCGCCGTTTGGTCATATTGCGAGGCAACATGCCCTCTTGGGGATGTGGGCGAAGCACGTCACACTCAAAACTCGGTTGCGCACGGCCGGTCGTCCCGGTCGCACGGCGCTGCTGCTGCAGGCGCCCGCACCCAGGGCCCATTCTACGTCACTGGATAACCAAATGAATCCAACCGATCTCGCGCAGGAAGCCATCGGTCCACCGGCGGCGGCCGGCTTCTCGTTTCTCGAGCTGTTTCTGCACGCTCATATTGTCGTGCAGCTGGTCATGGCTGGATTGCTCATCGCTTCGATCTGGTCTTGGGCCATCGTGGTGGAGAAGTTCTTCGCCTTCCGGCGCGCGCGCATCGAGTCGGACCGCTTCGAGCACATGTTCTGGTCCGGGCAGTCCCTCGACGAACTCTACACGGCGCTGTCGCGGACCAAGCCGATCACCATGGCGGCGCTGTTCGTTGCCGCGATGCGCGAGTGGAAGCGCTCGGTCGAAGGCAACATCCGCGCGCTCGGCGGCATCCAGCTGCGCGTCGAGAAGGTGATGGATGTCACAATCAGTCGCGAGATGGAGCGGCTCGACAGGCGGCTGCTGTTCCTGGCCACGGTCGGCTCTACGGCTCCGTTTGTCGGCCTTTTCGGAACGGTGTGGGGCATCATGTCGAGCTTCCAGGCCATCGCCGTCTCGCAGAACACCAACCTTTCGGTCGTTGCTCCCGGTATCGCCGAAGCGCTGTTCGCGACTGCTCTAGGCCTCGTTGCCGCCATTCCGGCGGTCATTTTCTACAATAAGTTTTCGGCCGACAGTCAGCAGATCAGCCATCGGCTGGAGGCGTTTGCCGATGAATTCGCCGCCATCGTTTCGCGGCAGATCGATGTCAGGAGCTGATGTCGGCGCAGCAATGAGGAAGGCTTAGGGCAGAATGGGCGCGTCGATTAAAGCGAATACGGGAGGCGGCAAACGCCGCCGTCGCGGCAAGCACACGCCAATGAGCGAGATCAACGTCACGCCGATGGTCGACGTGATGCTCGTTCTGTTGATCATCTTCATGGTTGCCGCGCCGCTTTTGCAGGTGGGCGTGCCAATCGAGTTGCCACAAGCCAAGGGCAAGCAGCTGGAGGCGAACAAGGAGCCGCTCGCTATCAGCGTGAAGGCCGACGGCACGGTGTTCATTGGTGAGACAGAGGTGCCGATCGACGAGATCGCGCCGAAGCTGAAAGCCATCGCCAAGAACGGCTACGACGAGCAGATTTTCGTGCGCGGCGACAAGGGCGTTGCCTACGGCACCGTCATGCGGGTCATGGGTCGCATCAGCGCTGGCGGTTTCCGCAAGGTGTCTCTGGTCACCGAAGTGGAGGATGGAGGCTAAGCGTGTATCGCGGGCTCCTCACTTCGTTCCTCGGTCATGCCCTCCTGTTGGCCTACGCGCTTCTCTCGTTTCACCAAGCGCCGCCCGACATGCCGATGGTTATCCCGATCGAGGCGACGATCGTCACGCCTTCCGAGTTGACGCGTCTGAAGCAGGGCGACCCCACCGCCAAGCAGCTTGAGGCAAAGGCCAAGGAAGAGCCTCCCCAGGAGGTTTCCAAGAAGGAAGCGGAAAAGCCCAAGCCGGTGACAGGGCCGCCTCCGGCTGCCGAGCCTCCTCCGCCTGAGAAGAGCGAGCCACCTCCCGAACCAAAGAAGGATCCGATCGCGGAAAAGCTGGCGGCCGCCCCGCCACCTGAGCCGACGCCGGAGCCAGGTCCGACCCCGGACGAGAAAAAGAAGCTCGAGGACAAGCTCGAAGCCGATCGCAAGGCTGACGAGGAAAAGAAGAAGGCCGAAGAGAAAAAGAAGGCCGACGAGAAGAAGAAAAAGGCCGAGGAAAAGAAGAAGGCGGAAGAGAAAAAGAGGAAGCTCGCCGAGGCGAAGCGCAAACAGCAGGAAAAGAACAAGTTCGACGCCGACAAGATAGCTGCTCTTCTCGACAAGACGCCTGACAAGCGCGGTGCGCCGAAGTCGTCGACGCCGCCTACCAAACCGACGGACTACACGGGTCCAACCGCTGGTGAGCGTCAAGGGCACGACACGGTTCTCTCGGCCCGCCAGCAGGATCTCCTGCTGTCGATGATCAACCGGCAATTGGAGCCGTGCGCGCGGCTTCCCGGCGGTGGCGGTGGCCCCGATACGCCAATCGTCAACGTGCGCTTTCGGCTGAACCAAGACGGCTCCCTCAACGGCGAGCCCGTGCTCGTCGATCGCCAGAATACGCCGCTATATGCGATCGCCGCCGATGCCTCGGTTCGCGCCGTAAAACAGTGCGCGCCGTTTCAGCTCCCTCCCGACATGTATCAGGCATGGAGCACTGTCACTTGGGCCTTCGACTGGCCGGTCATCTTAGGGCTGGTGCAGCGCTAGGCATGCGCATGGCCGTAATTCGATGCTAAGCAGCCCCGCGAAGGGCTAGAGGATCCAAAGCGAATGCAAGACTGGAATGGGCGAATAGCGGCAGGCGGACCTGGGATGGTTGGATGGCGGATGGCGCTATCCAGTATTCTGATGATGGTTGCCATTGTCTCGATGGTCGCTCCCGCAGCGGCAAAACGCCCCGACGACAGCTACAAGGGGCCGGCTGGGGGCGGAGGGCTCGATGCTCAAATGCGCCAGTTCCAGGCGCCACCGCCATCGGGCGGTGGTGGTGGGCAAGTCGGCGGTGCGGGCGGGCTTCAGGGTCGGCAGACGCAGGGCACGATCGCGCCCATCCCCATCGCCATTCCGTTCTTCCTGGGCCCCGACCCCAAATTAGCGGCCGACATCTCCGAGGTGGTCAGCGCCGATCTGGGTGGCTCGGGACTCTTCGAGCCGCTCGACCGCGGATCGTTTCTCGAGCAGGTGCGCGACGTCAACGCTGCCCCGCGTTTCCCCGACTGGCGTTCTATTCGGGCTGACGCGCTCGTTGTTGGCGACGTCGGGCGCGGCGCCGACGGCCGCATTGTGGCTCAGTTTCGCCTGTGGGACGTTACGACGGGAAAACAACTTGCCGGGCAGCGGTTTGCCACGAGTGCCCAGAACTGGCGCCGCGTAGGGCACATCATCGCCGACCAAGTCTACAAGCAACTCACCGGCGAGTCGGGCTACTTCGACACGCGTGTGGTGTTCGTCGACGAGACCGGGCCCAAGAACCAGCGCGTGAAGCGCCTTGCCATCATGGATCAGGATGGCGCCAACGTGCGGCTTCTGACGCGCGGCCAGGAACTGGTGCTGACCCCGCGATTCAGCCCAACGAATCAGGAAATTACCTTCATGTCTTACACGGGCGACCAGCCGCGCGTGTTCCTGATGAACCTGGAGACCGGGCAGAGGGAAATCGTCGGCGATTTCCCAGGCATGACTTTTGCGCCGCGGTTCTCGCCCGACGGGCAGCGGGTCATCATGAGCCTGCAGGCCGGCGGCAATTCGGCGATCTACGACCTGGATCTGCGCACGCGCCAGAAGCGCCAGCTGACGCCTGGGACGTCGATCGATACCAGTCCGAGTTATTCCCCCGACGGCCACCAAATCGTGTTCGAGACCGACCGGGAGGGCACCCAGGAGATCTACGTGATGAACTCGGATGGGTCCAACCCGCATCGCATCAGCATGGGCGAGGGGCGCTACTCGACGCCCGTGTGGTCCCCGCGCGGGGACTACATCGCGTTTACCAAGCAACTCGGCGGTCGATTCCTCATCGGGGTCATGCGGCCGGACGGGACCGGAGAGCGGGTGTTGACCGAGGGATACCACAACGAGGGTCCGACCTGGGCCCCGAACGGACGCGTGCTCATGTTCTTCCGCGAATCACAAGGAGCGACCGGCGGAGCGCGAATCTATTCGATCGATTTGACTGGCTACAACGAGCGCCAGGTTAAAACCCCATCGTTCGGTTCCGACCCAGCCTGGTCGCCGCTCTTGAATTGAGACAGGGTTTAACTCAAAATTAACCGAAGCTCGGCAACTGTCATAGTCAGACGCCTCGGCACCGGAGAGGCGAGTTTACCGCGTAAATTCGGGCTTTTCCGGTAAGGACGATTCGGTCTGGCCAGTCGTTTGGGAGGGTGCGGAACGCAGTTGCATTTTCGCATCTGCCGCCTTGGAAAACTGAGGGATAACTGCCTCTGTTCTTGATCAAGACGAGCCGCGCAAGTACCCAAATATATGGCTAGTGCCGATAAAGCATCAGGAGATGAGACCATGCAGGGTTTGAAGGGGCTGATCGTTTTGTCAGCAGTGGTTGCGGCCGTTGCGCTGAGCGCGTGCCGTCGTGAAGAGCCGGCGCCGCTGAAGCTTGGCGCTGATATGCCTGCTGCCACGCAGCCCGCTCGCTAAGAGCCGGCGGTAAGGCCAGGACAACATAGGAGAAAATGCTATGAAGAGTGCAATCGTACTCGCCGTCGTCGTCGCTGCTGTTGCTCTGGGCGCTTGCCGTCGTGAAGAGCCTGCTCCGCTGAAGCTCGGCGCTGATATGACCACGGAAGTTGCTCGCTAAGCATTTCGCTTACGAGCTGGAAAAACCTATTAGGAGATAAAGACGATGAAGGGGGCCATCCTGATCGCGGCCGTTGCTGCTGCTGTTGCTCTCGGCGCTTGCCGCCGCGAGGAGCCTGCTCCGCTGAAGCTCGGCGCCGACGTTCCGGCGGCGATGCAGCCGGCGCGCTAAGCGCTGAACGGCTACCTCCTCGGCAAGTTTAGCCAGGGAGGATTGAAATTTGGGGCTGAGATCGGTGCGCAAGCGCCAGTCTCGGCCCTAAATTGTTTTTGGGGTGCTTGTGATGCGACGCGGGAACCGTGGGTCGGGGCACCGTGAGTCGGGCCCTGCCATCGTCGGGGCTGGTTCGGGCCGCTGATTTGGTAGCACCGCCGTCCGTTTGACACGGGCGGATGTTAGCCGCTTTAGCTGCAGGTTGGCGCAGCCCAGCTGCAACTTGGCGCCGCCACTCCCTCCAACTAGCGTGGCTCATGGACTTCACGGTCTGGCGTGCGGCGTGCCGACTCGGCGCTCATCGCGGAGCCACGGTTCGTGGATTCGAGGATGGCAGAGAAGGTGCTGCAGCCGCGTATCGCACGGGGGGCAAGCATCTGCGTGTGAAACGGTTGCACCCACGTGCAGCGTAGGGGGCAGCGGCTCGCCACCAATCCCCCTATGCCGGTCGCTCGCCGTAGGATGACCTCCGTTCCGACCGAGTGGCGCCTCGATCCGGTCGATATGCGAATCTAGCATCTGCAATCCCGTCTCTGCACTGCTGGAGTGGCTTTGTTTGAGGCACCTTGCTGTCAAAACGTGCGGGGGTGTTGCTGGCCTGGGTTGTGGGCGCGGCGTTCGCGCCACACCGGGGCCATTGGTCGCTAGGCGCGTTGACTTTCCACCGGTTAATGCTTGGCGGTCGGTGCCGTCACTGTTCGAATCGCACGAAGGTGCCCGTTGTTGTGGAGTAGCGGCCACATTTTCGTACGAGCGGTCGGATAAATCCTCACCGATCTGAAACTGTCGCCGGGCTTCCGAAGTTAGTGGTAGGCGACGAAAGGGAACTTCATGGCCTCGTCATTGTGGTACGTTCGTGCAGCGCGCCTCTTTGCCGTGGTGCTGGTGGGCGCCATGGTCGCAGCCTGCGCCAACAACGAGACTCAGCCGAACTCGTCACTCACAGGACGTGATGGCTCGGTGACGCCGGGGACGCATCGCGACTTCGCTGTCAACGTTGGCGACATCGTCTACTTCACGACGGACAGCTCCGATCTCACGCCCGAGGCATCGGCGATCCTGCAGAAGCAGTCGCAATGGCTGCAGCAGTACCCCCAGTACACGATCACGATCGAGGGGCACGCGGACGAGCGCGGCACGCGCGAGTACAACATTGCGCTGGGCGCCCGGCGTGCGACGACCGTGCGTAATTTCCTGGCGCAAAACGGCATCAATGGCGCTCGCCTGCGCACGATCTCCTACGGCAAAGAGCGGCCTGTAGCGGTGTGCAACGACATCTCCTGCTGGTCGCAGAATCGCCGCGCGCAGACAGTGCTCAATTCGCGCACGGCCGGCAACTAGCACCGCGCTCACGCAACTTTGCAGATCCCGCGGCCACCCCGCGGGATTTTTGCTGTTTGGACGCCGTCCCACAGAGGCCGTTTGTTGCCGAGCGGCCGCACATCCACATCTGCACGCAACACAGCAAAGAATTGCCGCAAACTCTGAGCAATGGTGGCTGAGATTTCAGCGCTTTTCTCATGAGGACGACGATGCTGTGGCCTCAGTGTGGATCGGGTAGCGTCGCTAGGCGTTTTGGACTGGTAGTGGTCGGTGCTCTGGCGGGGTATGTCGCCGTCGGTGTGCACGGCGCTGGCGCGGAGCCCTTCTCATCGGGGAGTCCTTCGTCGGCCTTCAGCAACGACCAGCGGGCAGAGGAACTTTACACCGACGGAGTCGAGAAGCTCGTTGCTGGGCACAAGGCGTTTGCACGCGAGACTTTCGGCTCGGTCATCGCGCGATATCCATCGACGGACGCTGCGAGGCGCGCGCAACAGCGGCTCGGCGAGCTGAATGGCATCGGTGCGGCTGAGTCGGACGCTTCCCGTGCGCCTATGGCGCCAGGTCCGGTGACAGGCTCACTCACGGTGTTCAGCGAGACAATGAGCGTGCCGGAGGCGAAGCCGCGCGGTCCGACTTGGGATCGTGAGCTACGGCGCAATGCTTCCATTCAATCCAAGCTGCGAATCGATGCGGGCGATCGCGTCTTCTTTTCAGCGGGGAGCGCCGAACTCGGCAGTCGCGCCCGCATGGCTTTGAGCGCGCAGGCGCAGTGGTTGATGCGCTGGCACGAGTTCGAGGCGGCTGTCGAAGGACACGCCGACGAGCCCGGCAGCGAACAGGAAAACTTGGTGCTTTCGGAGCAGCGCGCCCTGGCCGTGCGCGACCGTCTCATCGCAGAAGGCGTCGAGCCTGGACGGCTTGCCATCGTCTCTCAGGGGCGCTCGGTGCGTATCGCTACATGTGCCGATGCGGATTGCAGGGCCCAGAACAGCCGGGCAGTGACGCTGGTATTTGCCGGTGGCACGCGCGAGCGTCTGGGGCTCATCACCGCTCATCCACTCTCGGCCGCCCTTTCCAGCCCCGTGCCGGACGCTGTAGTCACCCCCGCAGCGGCGACAACGGTACAGGCGCTGGGTGTGACGCGTTGACAAGCCTTTTGGCAAGTGATGCGTAGGAACAGTGTCAGAGGTGGCCGCTCCCTCCGAGGGTGTCGCTGGTGGCGCATCTCGAACCCAGTTTTGTTGATCAGGTAATCAAGAGCCCATGCCTCGCTCACTCACTTCGACGATAATCTGCTGCGCGCTTTTCGCGGGCCTTGCGGCCCACGCGGTGGCGGCTGATCCGCTGCGTATCGCTCAAGCAGCCACGCAGCAGCAAGCGAAGGGCAAAGCAGAACCCGCGCCCGGCGCCGCCGAAGATTCGGCGTTGAGACAGCGCGTCGACCAACTTGAGGAACAGCTCGTCGACATGCAGGTCGTCATCGGCACGCTGGAATCCCTCGCCCGCGGCGGAGGCAGTGCGGCACCGGCGAGTGATGGTGGCAACTACGGTGGCGGCGCTGACAGCGTGCGACTCGATGCCCTCGAGACGCAGTTGCGTGCTTTGGCTTCGCAGGTTCAGCAGCTCACCGACCAGGTGCGCGCTCTAGGTGGGCAGCCGCGCCGATCCGATGCGGGAGCCATGCCGGGTGCTGCGGCGCCTGCCGCGACACTAGCCACTGCGGCGCCGGAATCGCGCTTTGGCTCGACGACTGTAACCGCCGGCAGTGGCGGGGATTCGATCGGTGGCCTCATCGAGAGCGATCCGCTGAGCGGTGGTGCCGCTGCAGCCCCAGGTGGCACGGGTGCCGCGCCGCCAGCAGCCGCCGAGTTGACGGCGCTACCGCCGGCATTTGGTGCTGCGACGGCGCCCGATGCGGGCGATGTCGGCAATGCCAAACAGCTCTATGAGACGGCGTACGGTTATCTGATGCAGCGCGACTACTCGGCGGCACAGAGCAGCTTCGAAGATTTCCTCAGCCGCTACCCGCAGGATTCGCTGGCCGGAAACGCGCAGTATTGGCTCGGCGAAGCGCATTTCGTTCGCGGGGAGTACAAGGCGGCGGCAAACTCGTTCCTGAAGGGCTATCAGAATTATACTGGCAACCCGCGCGCTGCCGACAGTCTGCTGAAACTGGCGATGTCGCTCGATCGACTGGGGCAAAAGGATGCCGCTTGCTCATCATTCGGTGAGCTATCGACGCGCTTCCCCAATGCTCCTGAGAACGTCAAGACGCGCGCCAAGTCGGAGCGCCAGCGCATTGGCTGCGGGTAAAAACAGCGGAGCTGCTCCGCGCGGCACGGCTTCCACGATTGGCGACGAGCCGATTGGGGATGACGAGCTCGGCGCGCTTTTTACCTCCCTGTCCGACTATCAGTCGCTGGTATTGGCGGTCTCCGGCGGCGCCGACAGCATGGCCCTGATGTGGCTAGCGCGGCGTTGGGCGGCCTGCACGCCGGAGGCGCCGAAGCTTGTGGTCGGGAGCGTCGATCATGGTTTGCGCGACGGCGCTCGCACCGAAGCTGAGTGGGTCGTAGCCGAGGCTCGGGCGCTGGGGTTGGAAAGCGCGCTGTTGACGTGGTCGGAGAAGAAACCGGCGACTGGCATTCAAGATGCTGCGCGCGCTGCCCGCTACCGTCTGCTTGCCGGTCTGGCACGTACCACTACCTCCGGAAAGGTGGCGATCGTCACGGCTCATACGGCGGACGATCAGGCCGAGACGATGCTGATGCGGCTTGCGCGCGGCAGCGGTCTCGACGGCCTGGCAGGGATGTCTTCGCTTCGTGCGGCCGACGCGGCATTGCCGCGGGTGGATCTGGCCCGACCGTTGCTCGGTGTTTCGGGTGCACGCCTTAGGGCAACGCTGCGGGCGGCGGGGCGCACGTGGATCGACGATCCGAGCAACGACGCGGAGCACTTCGAGCGCGTGCGGGTGCGCAAAGTGCGCGCGGTCCTCGAGGAACTAGGCATTACGAATGACAAGATTGCCTTGAGCGGGCGGCGGCTGGCACGTGCAAAGCAGGCAATCGGCGCCGCCGTCGACGCGTTGGAGCACGAGGTAAGGCTCGACGTGCATGGCGGGGCGTTCGCGAGCTTCGATTCGCGGCCGTGGCGATCGGCCCCCGAAGAGCTGCGCCTGCGCTTACTTGGCCGGTTGGTCACGGCATTCGGTGGGCAGGCTGAGCCCTTGCGGCTGGCACAACTCGAAGCGCTGGTCGTGCGCATGGCCGGTGATGGATTCGACGGGGCGACGTTGGCGGGTGCCATCATCGCTCCCAGCGGTGAAGCTATCCACATTCAGCGCGAGGCCGGGCGCGCACCGATGCAGACCCTATTGCTCGCCGCGGGAACTTCGGCTGTCTGGGATCATCGCTTCCGCGTCACCTCGGCACATGCGGCGCCAGGTGCGGTGGAGGTGAGGGCACTCGGGGCCAACGCCTATGCGCAGCTGCGCCAGCAACTCGATGGAGAGCCACGCTTTTCGGTGAGCGTGGGCGCTACGTTGCCCGCGTTCTGGCGGGAAGCGGAGCTTTTGTACGTCCCCGCACTCGTGAATTTACCTAATGCGCGGGCCCTATGGGGCGGAGGATGCGAACTCTATTCGGCCGAATTCATTGGCTAAACGAGCACTTAACAAACCGGGACGCGAGAGAGCAGTGGCCGAACGTTTTCTGTTCCGTCGTTAAGGTGTTGGGGAGCGTCAGGTGTGTAGCTTGGCAATGAGCACCCCCACCCCTATGTTATCGGGCGGTTGCGACCGGCTCCCG
>JBAZYB010000098.1:0-14461 GCA_041659545.1 Hyphomicrobium sp. | reverse complement strand
TGAGGCCATCGCCCGGTCGACGGATTGCTGCCTCGCCATCGGCGTGCCGCTGATCTCGGTCGTTATCGGTGAAGGCGGCTCGGGCGGCGCTATCGCTATCGCCACGGCCAACCGCATCCTCATGCTGGAGCACTCGATCTATACCGTGGCCTCGCCGGAGGCGGCGGCGTCGATCCTGTGGCGCGACTCTGCCAAGGCCATCGATGCGGCGACGAACATGAAGATTACAGCCCAGGATCTCGATCAGCTGGGTGTCATCGACGTGATTATCACCGAGCCCGTCGGGGGTGCGCACCGCGACCGTACGTCGATCATCCGGGCGACCGGGGACGCGATAGCGCGGGCGCTGTCGGAGTTCGACGGCAAGTCGCCGGCTGAAGTCCGGCGGCAGCGTCACGCCCGGTTTATGGAAATTGGCCAATCCTTATAAGGGGATAGGCCGGTTCTCCTGCGGCCAGCGCAGAGCTGGCGTCAAAATCCCGTCCAATCTTGCGTCTACTGAGGAGCGGGTCCAGACAGGTCGCCTCAACGCGTCGAATCTGTTAGGGAATCCGTAACGTTAACGATATGTTAAGGTTTGGAGATTGATGGTGATCACCGTGCGCCAGGGGCACTGCGTATGCGTATGACCATCCTTGGCTCGATTTTGCGAGCCCGTGTTTGCGTCGCTATCGCGGCAACGTTCGTTGCCTGCGTGCTGACGGCTTGCGGCGTTAGCGCCCCCACCATTGCACCTGCCGAGCAGCCCCTGAGCAAAGAGACGATGTCGATGCTCGGGCGCAAAGGCATGGATACCTCCGCTCCGATCTTCATCCGCATCTTCAAGGAAGAGTCCGAACTGGAAGTGTGGAAGGCGCGCGACGATGGCCGCTTCTATCACTTCAAGACCTACCCGATCTGCAACTGGTCCGGGGCACTTGGACCCAAGACTGCGCTCGGCGACCGACAGGCGCCGGAGGGATTTTATCGCGTCTCCGCGAACCAGATGAATCCGAACTCGCAGTATTATCTCGCCTTCAACCTCGGCTATCCCAACGCCTATGATCGGTCTTTGCTGCGCACGGGCGATGCACTGATGGTGCATGGCAAGTGCAAGTCGGTCGGGTGCTACGCGATGACCGACGCGCTGATGGAAGAGATCTACATGCTAGCGCGCGAGTCGCTGCGCAGCGGTCAGGGTGCATTCGAAGTGCACGCATTCCCGTTCCGCATGACGCAGGCAAACCTGGCGCGCTTCGAAGGCAATCCGAACATGGCGTTCTGGAAAACCTTGAAGCAAGGCTACGACTTCTTCGAGAAGTATCGTCTGCCGCCGAGCATCGCGGTGTGCGAACGCCGCTACGTCGTCAACGTGAAGCTCCCGGTCAATGCTTCAGTGCGCGCGGATGCACAGTGTCCGCAGTTCCAGCGCCCCAGGTTCGAGCCATTCACGCCCAAGCCGTACGAGCAGCAGATCGCGGAGGAGCGCATCGTCGCGCCCGGTCCGAAGACGCGGCAGTTCGCCAACGTGACGGCGCCGCAGTCGACAGCAGCTACGGCATCGGCGCAGACGCCGTATCAGCCGGCGTTTGGTCTTGGCGCTCCGGTGGAGACGGGCAGCACGCCGAGCTTCGGCTTCTCGCAGTAGTGGTCATTCCGCTCGCCATTCCTGCCATCTACGTCTGCATGACATCGTTGCCGGGTGACGAAAAGCTGGGCATGCTCAGCCGATGACCGAACGCAAAAGCCGCTGGCGCACCTCGCTCGCGATATTCGTAGCCGCCTTTTCCGGCATCGCCGCTCTCAGTTTCTATTATTGGCCGCAAATCTATGGGCTCATCGAGAGCGAGCTGATTTATCAGCAGAAGGCAAGCAATTGGCGGACCTACGCAGCCGGTGAAACGCTTTCAGGCACCCCCGATCTCGGCAATCTGCAGACACGCTTAGCGGCGCAGCGCCTGCAGCTGGGCGCACCGATTTTCGTTCGCATTTTCAAGCGCGAATTCGAGATGGAAATTTGGATGAAGCGCGCCGGACGCTTCGAGCGCTTCGCGACATATCCGATCTGCATGTGGTCGGGACAGCTCGGTCCCAAACTGAAACAGGGCGACCATCAAGCACCCGAAGGCTTCTACACCGTTGATTCTTCAGCGCTCAATCCGAATAGCCAATATCGACGATCGTTCAATCTCGGATTTCCGAACGCATTCGACAGTGCACATGGTCGCACTGGATCGCTGTTGATGGTTCACGGCGACTGCCGTTCCGTCGGCTGCTACGCAATGACCCATGCAGTTATTGATGAAATTTGGTCGCTGTTGACCTCGGCGCTCAGTGCTGGTCAAAAGCGGGTTCAGGTGCAGGTATTCCCGTTCCGTATGACCGAGACAAATATGTCACGCCATGCGGAAAACCCGAACATTGGGTTCTGGCGGCAGCTGCGGGCTGGATACGATGCCTTCATGCGCGATCGTGTCCCACCGGATGTGAGTGTCTGCGATGGACGCTACACAATTCGGCCTGCAGCGGGGGATAGCGATGGCAGCACGCCGATCAGTGTGAGCTGCCCTGCGACGTGAGACGCAGTTGACAATCGCTGCTCATCTTTTCACCTGCCGAACAAATGCCAGCACGAAGAAGTAGAGAGTTCAACATGCTGACACGTTTCGAAACAATGCGCGCACGACGCGGACCGGTTGGCACGCGTGCCACTGGCACGCGACGTGCAACTGCGACTGCATGAATAATTCGATCGCAAAGATAGGGCGCACCGCTCTTGCTATGTGCGCCGCCGCCGCCGTCCTTGGACAGATGGGGACCGCGTCGGCACTCTCGCTGGACGTCAAGGACATCACCTCCTTGCGCATGGAGCGCAAGAAGGCGAACGCGAATGGTAAGCTGCCGCTGCCCGGTACGCCCGACCTGTCGCGCCTTGACGAACGTCTTGCTGAAAAAGGCGTTGCGTCTGACGCTCCGATCTTCATCCGCGTGTTCAAGGCCGAATCCGAAATGGAGGTCTGGACAGGTGACGAGCAGGGCACCTACTCGCTCTTCGCCACCTACCCGATCTGCTATTGGTCCGGCACGCTCGGTCCGAAGGAGAAGGAAGGCGACAAGCAGGCGCCGGAGGGCTTCTACACCGTCTCCATGGAGCAGAGTATCCACGAGGGGACGCGTTGGCCGAAGTCGCTCAACATCGGCTATCCGAATGCCTTCGACCAAGTCAATCTGCGCTCAGGCTCGTACATCCTCATTCACGGCGGGTGTGCTTCGATCGGCTGCTTCGCAATGACGAATGCCGTGAGCCAGGAAGTCTATAAGCTGGCCACCTCGGCGCTTGGCGCCGGGCAGCCCTACATTCCGGTTCACGTGTTCCCGTTCCGCATGACGAGCGAGAACCTCACGAAGTACGACGCACCGGAATGGCGCAGCTTCTGGACGAACCTCAAGGAGGGCTACGACCTCTTCGAGCGCACACGGCGTCCGCCACGCGTGAGCGTGTGTGGCCCGCGCTACGGGTTCACTTCGGCAAGCCGCGTTGAGTCCCACAACCCTGGTCCGATCGAAGTGTGTGCCGAGACGGCACAGGTGATCGCTGACCTCGGCCGCATCAACAAGCGCGTCGCCGAACAGCCTCAGCCTGAAACGCAGACGGCCGAGATCAAGACGGCGTCCATCTCCGCCCCAGCTACCTACTTCAAGGGGCCCGCCACTGCCGCCATTTTCGGCAACCGGCTGGGCGATAACTTCGAGCAGCAGGTGGCGCCGCGCAGGCCGAACCCCGGCCTCAGCGAAGTGCTGACGCGGCCTCTGCCGTGCTCGCTGGCCCTGGTGAGCTGCCGCCGCTATGCCGCGCTGCGCGAGCAGGTTGCCCACAAGGTGACGCTCAAGCTGGAGGAAGCGGTACGAGACAAAGAGCGCTCGTCGAAAAAGAAAAAGTCGGCAAAGAAGAAGCGACACCATTCCAGCGAGACATACAGCGAAGTGCGTTCGTATCGTTCGTACCGTTCGCGCCGCTACTACGCGGACTGATCGAAAGCCAACCGGCAGGACGACGTAGAGCGCAAGACGCGCAAAACAAGAGGGCCCGGTAGCCGCACATGGCTCCGGGCCCTCTTGCTTGCAGATATTTCGGACGGCGTGGCATACACGCGGGAGAGGAAGCCATTAACGGATCATCGACATGAGCTCAGCCCTGCGGCAGATCGAACGCGTCACCGAGGCAGCGATATTTGCCAGCCGGTGGATTCTAGCGCCCTTCTACCTCGGACTCGCCCTGTCGCTGTTCGTGCTCCTCATCAAGTTCGTGTTCGAGTTGGTGCACATCGCGCAGACGGCGTTCACCGCCACGGAATCGCAGGTCATCCTGGGCTTGTTGGCCTTGGTCGATCTGGCGCTCACGGGTTCGCTCATCCTGATCGTGATCTTCTCGGGCTATGAGAACTTCGTCTCCAAGATCGATCACAGCCGGCACCGCGATTGGCCGGAGTGGATGGGGACCATCGATTTCACGGCGCTGAAGATCAAGCTGCTCGGATCGATCGTCGCCATCTCCGCGATCCAGTTGCTGAAGCAGTTCATGACGATCAATACGGTGAGCGATCGCGACCTGTTCTGGCTGGTGATCATTCACGTGGTGTTCGTCGTATCGAGCGTTCTGTTGGCGTTGTCCGACCGCATCTCGGCTGGCGGCGGGCATGGCAGCTCCGCGACCGCGGCACCTGTGGAAGTGCCGAGCGGCGACAAGAAACACGCATAAGCGGAGGGCGCAGCGTCATGGGCCGTGTCGCCATCGTCGGCGGCTATGGTGCTTTCGGCGCCCACGCTGCGGCCCGCCTTGCTGGCGACGGCGGACTTGAGATCGTCGTCGCTGGCCGCTCACTCGCCAAGGCGCGAGATGGGGCGGAGAAGCTCCTCGCGAGGGGAGCCCGTGCACACATCGAAGCAGCGCAGCTCGATGCGACGACGGCGAGTGCGCAGCAGCTGCGCGCATTGGCGCCAAACGTGCTCATCAACGCCTCTGGGCCATTTCAGGGGCAGGACTACAGCCTCGCGCGAGCCTGCATCGAATGCGGCTGCCACTATGTCGATCTGGCCGATGCCCGCCGTTACGTTTGCGACGTGACGCGGCTCAACGCACAGGCGCAGGCGGCGAACGTGTGCGTCGTCAGCGGCGCGAGCTCCGTGCCGGGCTTGTCGTCCGCTGTCGTGCTGCAACTGACCAAGGGGCTCGAAACCATGGACGAAGTCCACATCGGCATATCGCCCGGCAACAGCTTCGATCCCGGCATTGCGACCACCGCGTCGATCCTGGGCGCTGCGGGTAAGCCTTTCAAAGTGCGCGTCGACGGCCGCTGGGTCACGGCACACGGCTGGCAGCGTCTGAACCGCTACTGCTTTCCCGAGATTGGAGCGCGCTGGATGGCAGACGTGGACGTGCCCGATCTGGAGTTGCTGCCGGCGAACTACCCGCAGCTGCGCACGGCGCGCTTTGCGGCGGGGCTGGATGTCGGCGCGTTTCACCTCGGTGTGTGGGCTCTTTCGTGGCTGGCGCGCAGCGGCGTGCTGGCCGACCCGGGGCGCCTTGCCCCTCTGCTGCTCGCCGCTAAGCGCCGGCTGTCGATGCTCGGCAGCAATACGGGCGGCATGTTCGTGCACGTCAGCGGCCGCGACCGACAGGGTGTGCGGCGTGAGCGTGCCTGGCATCTCATCGCTCGTAGTGGCGATGGTCCGTACGTACCTGCTATCGCATCGGTGATCCTCGCCAGGCGTCTTTTGGCGGGTAATGGCCCTCCAGCCGGGGCGATGACCTGCTTCGGGCTATTCAAGCTAGCTGAGTTCGAGGCCGAGGTCGCAGACCTCGACATCACCTGCTCGATCGAGCGCGAAGCCAATTAAAGGGGTTCTGATGACATCCGAGACAACCGCTGTCGTGCCGCCCCTAGAGCCACAGCTCACCCCGCATCCGATTGATCCTGGCGTGAAGATCGGCCATGCGCACCTCAAGGTCGCCGACCTAGATCGCGCCCTTGCATTCTATTGCGGCGTGCTCGGGTTCGAACTCAAGCAGCGCTACGGCGATGAAGCCGCATTTTTGGCTGCGGGCGGCTACCACCACCACATCGGTCTCAATACCTGGGAGAGCAAAGGCGGGCCACCGCCGGCGAACGGCACAACGGGCCTGTTCCATGTCGCGCTGCTCTATCCGACGCGCGCTGCCCTCGCCGATGCCCTGAGGCGTCTCGTTGCGGCGCGCGTGCCCCTGGAGGCCGCCAGCGACCACGGGGTCAGCGAGGCACTGTACCTGCGCGATCCGGACGGGAATGGGCTAGAGCTTTACTGTGACCGCGACCCGCAGGACTGGCCGCGCGACGGCGATGGGCACTTGGCGATGTATACGCAGCGCCTAGATCTGACGTCCCTGCTGCGCGAAGGGAAACAGGACGCCGCGCCCGCTTGAGGCGCAGCGTCGACTTGGAGCGGCTACGTCGAGCGGCGCCTAATCCGCCTTGCCGTGGCAGTGCTTGTACTTCTTGCCAGAACCGCACGGACAGAGCGCATTGCGGGCCACACGCCCCCAGGTCGCCGGATCCGCGGGATCTACCGACGTGGTGCTCTTGCGCGTCTGCAGAGGCGGGCGCCGGTCCGGCGCAGCGGGAGCGGGTCCGCGAGCCTCGGCCGCGATAGCGGCGTCGGCCATGGCCAGCTCGTCCATGCCAGAGAACGGGTCGATGTGATGGGCGTGCATCTCCGGCAGCTCCGACGGCTGCATGTCCTGTGCATCAGGAGACGTAAGCTCGACGTGCATCAGCTGGCCGGTGGTGGCCTCGCGCAGATTGCCGAGCATCGCTTCGAAGAGGACGAAGGCTTCGCTCTTGTATTCGTTGAGCGGGTCGCGCTGGCCGTAGGCGCGGAAGCCGATCACCTGACGCAGGTGCTCAAGGGTGACGAGATGCTCGCGCCAGAGATGGTCGAGTGTCTGCAGCAGCACCATCTTTTCGATCTGGCGGAAGTTCGCATCGCCGATGTCGGCTATCTTGCGCTCGGCTTTCTCGTCGACTTCCTTGAGAATGCGCTCAGTGATCTCCTGATCGGCGATGCCTTCTTCGTTCGCCCAGTCACGGATCGGGAGATCGACGCCGAAGATGCCGTTGATGGCTTCTCGCAGACCCTCGGTGTTCCACTGCTCTGCATAGGCGGTCGCGGGAATGTTGGTGCGGACCAACTCATCGACGAGCTGGTGGCGCATATCCTTCACCGTCTCAGAGACATCCTCTTCACCCATGATGTCGAGCCGCTGCTCGAAGATGACCTTGCGCTGGTCATTCATCACGTCGTCGTACTTGAGGATCTGCTTGCGGATGTCGAAGTTGCGCGCCTCGACCTTCTTTTGCGCCATCTCCAGGGACTTGTTCATCCATGGATGGGTGATGGCCTCGCCCTCCTGCAGGCCGAGCGTCTTGAGGACACTCTCCATGCGGTTAGAGCCGAAGATGCGCATCAGGTCATCTTCGAGTGAGAGATAGAACTTGGAGCGCCCCGGATCGCCCTGGCGCCCCGAGCGGCCGCGCAGCTGATTGTCGATACGGCGGCTCTCGTGGCGCTCGGTCGCCAGCACATAAAGACCGCCCGCCTCGAGGGCGCGCTTCTTCTTTTCGGCGATGTCCGCCTGCACCTTACGGCGCTCATCGGCGATCTGGGCTTCGTCGGGCGCGCGGCCGGCTTGCTTTTCTTCTTCGATCCAATCGCGCATGCGCGCGTCGACATTGCCGCCGAGCTGAATGTCGGTGCCGCGGCCGGCCATGTTGGTAGCGATCGTTACGCCACCGGGGACACCGGCCTGGGCGACGATGCTGGCTTCCTGCTCGTGGTAGCGCGCATTGAGCACCTCGTGCGGAATGGCGTCGCCACTGCCCTTGGCCGAGCCGACCTCGACGAGATAGCTACCGATGTCGGCGAGATAGTCCTTGAGCTCCTGCTCCTTGGGAGACTTGAGCTTGTCGGCCATCGCCAGGGTGTTGCGGCCGAGCTGCAGGATATACTTCTTGTCCTTCAAGAGCTCGGAGAGCTGCTCGGACTTTTCGATTGATACGGTGCCGACCAGAATCGGCTGCTGGCGACGACGGCAGTCAGCAATTGTCTGGACGATGGCCGCGTACTTCTCCTGCGCGGTCCGATAGATCTCGTCGTCGTCGTCGACGCGGCCCACTGGCAGGTTGGTGGGGATCTCGACGACGTCGAGGCCGTAGATGTCGAGGAATTCGCTAGCCTCGGTGGAGGCAGTGCCGGTCATGCCGGCGAGTTTCTTGTAGAGGCGGAAGTAGTTCTGGAAGGTGATCGAGGCGAGGGTCTGGTTCTCGGGCTGGATCTCGACGTGCTCTTTGGCCTCGAGCGCCTGATGCAGGCCTTCGGAATAGCGACGCCCGGGCATCATGCGGCCGGTGAACTCGTCAATGATGACGACCTGCCCGCCTTTGACGATGTAGTCCCGATCACGTTGGAAGAGCTTGTGTGCCTTGAGTGCCGAGTTGATGTGGTGAACGAGCGAGACGTTCTCGATGTCGTAGAGCGAAGAGCCCGCCTTGAGCAGATCCTTCTCGGCCAGCATGGCCTCGACGCGCTCATTGCCGCCTTCGGTGAGCGAGACCTGGCGCTGCTTCTCGTCGAGCTCGAAATCTTCCGCGGCGAGCTTGGGGATGATGTCATCGACGGCGACATAGAGGTCGGCGCGATCTTCGAGCGGACCGGAGATGATGAGCGGCGTGCGTGCTTCGTCGATGAGAATAGAGTCGACCTCGTCGACGATGGCGAACCCGTGCCCGCGCTGCGCCATCTCCTCCTTATCCATCTTCATGTTGTCGCGGAGGTAGTCGAAGCCGAGCTCGTTATTGGTGCCGTAGGTGACGTCGCAGGCGTACGCCACCTTGCGCTCGTCATCGTCGAGACCATGGACGATGATGCCGACGGTCAAGCCGAGAAACTTGTAGACGGCGCTCATCCACTCGGCGTCGCGCTGCGCGAGGTAGTCGTTGACGGTGACGACGTGCACGCCCTTGCCAGCGAGGGCGTTGAGATAGACGGGAAGCGTGGCGACAAGGGTCTTGCCTTCGCCGGTCTTCATCTCGGCGATCTTGCCCTCGTGCAGAACCATGCCGCCGATGAGCTGCACATCGAAGTGCCGCTGGCCGAGGGTACGCTTGGCGGCCTCGCGCACGGTGGCGAAGGCGGGAACAAGGAGGTCGTCGAGCGTCGCACCCTGCTGCAGCTGGCGGCGGAATTCCTCCGTACGGCCCCGCAGCTCGTCGTCGGTGAGAACTGCCACCTCGTCCTCGATGGCGTTAATCGCATCGACGCGCGACTGGTAACCCTTCACGCGGCGGTCATTCGATGAGCCGAAGATCTTTGCTGCAAATCCGCCGATCGTAGAAAGCATTATAAGTCTTCCCCAATTTTCCGGGCGGCGCCGGGAGATCTTGGCACAGTGCTCGGATGATGCTGCCCGCCGCGTCGCCGTCACGACAGCCGGGTTAGCGGCTGGCCGTAGGCGGTCCGAATGGCGCTGCAAGCGCCTTTGGCGCAAGTAGTTCGGCCGCGGGGGAGAGATAAGGACCGCACCCTAGGCTTGTCAACGCACTGGAAACGCTTCCCACCCGCACAAAAACGGCAGAATTTCTTTCCCGAACTCTCCAATTCTTAACTTGGCAGCGCCTACCTGCCCCACTATCCATGGGCCCGCAATCGGCCGGACCCGCCCGTTTTCCGGGTGCACGCACGCATAACGGACCGCCGGTATTGAACTTCCGCCCTCTTGGCCCGCCCAACAACCAGAGTTCAGCATGTACCCTGCCATTCCCAACAAGCGCACTCTTGCCGCAATGATCATCCTCGCTGCCGCAGCGATAGCGCCCCTTAAAGGGGTCGTGGCGCAGGACGCCGCCGGCGACAAGGTCGTTGCAACCGTCGATGGCAAACCCATCACCGAGGCAGACCTGAAGCTCGCTGATACTGAAGTCGGCGCCGAACTCGGTCAGCTGCCTCCAGAGGTCAAGCGCCGGGCGCTGGTCGAATATCTGGTCGACAACCTGCTGTTCGCCAACGCCGCCGAAGCGGCCAAGCTGGGCGAGACGGCCGAATTCAAGAAGTACATGGCCTACCTGCGCGAGCGGGCACTGCGCGAGCAGTATTTCGAGAAGACGCTCAAGGGCACGATCAGCGAAGACGAGGCGAAGAAGATCTACAACGCCCGCATCGCACAACTGAAGCCGGAGACCGAGTTTGCGGCGCGCCACATCCTCGTCGACAGCGAGGCCAAGGCGAAGGAGCTGCGCGCCAAGATCGTTGCAGGCGAGGATTTCGCCAAGCTCGCGACCGAGAACTCGTCCGATCCGGTGTCGAAGAAAGACGGCGGGTTCCTTGGCTACTTCGGCATGGGCCAGATGGTGCCGGAGTTCGAGGCCGCTGTCGCAAAGATGCAAAAGGGCGAGCTTTCCGAACCGGTAAAGACGGCCTACGGCTGGCACATCATCAAGCTCGAAGATCGCCGCACCAAGGCTCCGCCGAACTTTGACCAGGTCAAAGAGACGATCATGAACTCCCTCGCCGTGCGCAAGGCGCAAGAGGCCTCGGCCGCGATGCGCGAGAAAGCCAAGGTCGAGTACGTGGACGCCGACCTGAAGAAGCAGGTCGAGGAGCAAAAGAAGAAGCAAGCCGAAGCGCTGGAGGCCGCGAAGAAGGCAGTTCAGGATGGCGGGGCAGCTCCGGGCGCTGTCCCCGGGGCGGTCCCGGTTCCGGGCGCGGCGCCTGCGCCCTGAGGCTCGCCCTTATAAGTTGAACCGACACCTTATCTGATGCGGGCCGCTTGCTCCGAGCGGCCCGTTGTCTTTTGGGGGCGCTCGTGCAGGGTACAGCGCCGCGGCCTGCAGTGCATTGACTTGGCCCCTGGGGCCGCCTCGATAAGGATGCCTTTCAGCAACCGACGAGGTGATTCGTGAGTTCCTTTGCCCAATTCCTGAGCCCGTCCGAGGCGGCGCGGCGGATCGGGGTCTCGGCCAAGGCACTCCGCCTCTACGAGCAGCGCGGGCTTCTGTCTCCATTGCGCACGGCGGCGCGTTGGCGCGTCTATGGGCCCGACGAGATGGCGCGCGCGGCAGAGATCGCGGCCTTGCGCGCACTCGGGCTCAGTCTGAGGCAAATTGCGCGGGTATTGGGCGGCGATGCGATGGACCTCGAGCAGGCGCTCGCCATGCACTTGGCGTCACTCGAGGACCGGGCTCGCGAGCTTTCTTCCATAGTGAGAAAGGTGCGCGAGGTACGGGCCGAACTGGCGCAGGGCAGGATACCGTCGCGGGAGGAACTTGCTCGCCTCGGGCGGCCGGTGGCCGATGTCAGCGTTGCTTTCGATTTGCCGTGGCCGTGGGCTGGAGAGCGATTCGAGTTGCGTGACGTACGGGCGCTGAACTTCATCATCGGTCCGCTGGGCAGCGGCAAAACGCGGTTTGCGCAACGCCTCGCCGAGACCCTGCCTGACGGCGTATTTCTGGGACTTGATCGGGTGGCCGACGGTGGCGCGGCGGTTCGCTCGCACCTTGACGCCGACCCGGCGCTCAAGTCCCGGGTGGAGCAGACGACGGCCTGGCTCATCGATGACGGGGCGGCGGCGTCAGAATCCCTCATCACGCTGCTCGTTGGACTGGAATCCGATGGTCCAGGTGCTTTGGCCGTCGATATGGTCGAGAAGGGGCTGGACCACGCCACGCAGGAGGCCCTGATGGCACATCTGCGCCGTCGCAAGCCCGGCAGTCGCCAGCTCTTCCTGATGACCCGTTCGAGCGCTATTTTGGATTTGGCCGCCGTGGACGCCAATGAGACGATCATTCTCTGCCCTGCCAATCACAGCCCGCCAACGAGCGTCCTGCCTTGTCCAGGTGCCCCTGGCTATGAGGCCGTGGCGACCTGTCTTGCGACACCGGAGGTGAGAGCCCGGACGGAAGGTGTCATCGCGTGGCGGCGCGAGGTGGCGTATTGATTGCCGTCTCAGCCAAGGTTTCTAACAACAACTCCCAAAAAAGCTCCGGAGCCGACCATGGGCAAGCCCGCCCCGATCTCACCCTTCGCCCCAGCCTCCCAGCCGAGCGTCCCAGAAGTGCCGGGCGTGCGCTTTGCCACCGCCGAAGCGGGCATCCGCTACCAGGGGCGCACAGACCTACTGCTTGGAGTCTTTTCACCCGGCACGCAGGTGGCAGGCGTTTTGACTCGCTCGAAGACACGCTCAGCTCCGGTGGACTGGTGCGCCATTGGGTTGCTCGAGGGGCAAGCACGCGCGCTCGTCGTCAACTCGGGCAACGCCAACGCGTTCACCGGTAAGAAGGGACTCGAGGCCGTGGTGATCACGGCCGACGCCGCAGCCGCGGCCGTGGGCTGTGCACCGGGTGAAGTCTTCATCGCCTCAACGGGAGTCATCGGCGAGCCGCTGGAGGCGGGCAAGTTCGCGCATCTGTTGGGCGATCTCGCCGGCAAGGCCAGCGCAGCCACCTGGGATGCCGCCGCACGCGCGGTCATGACGACTGACACATTTGCGAAGCTAGCGACTCGCACGACGAGCATCGATGGCCACGACGTGGTGATCAACGGCTTCTGCAAGGGCGCCGGCATGATCCAGCCCGACATGGCGACGATGCTGTGCTTTGTTTTCACCGATGCACCGATCGATGCAGCGGCTCTGAAACCACTGGTCGCCGACAGCTCCGATCGCACATTCAACTGTGTCACCATCGATGGAGATACCTCGACGAGCGATACGCTGCTCGTCTTCGCCACGGGTGAGGCCGGGAAGCGGGGATGCCCGCGCATCAGCGAAGCGACCGACCCGCGCATCGCGAACTTCGCGGCGGCTCTGCATGACCTCCTGCGCGAGCTGGCGATCCTCGTCGCCAAGGACGGCGAAGGGATTACCAAGTTCGTCACCATCGAAGTGGATGGCGCCGAAGATGATCGGGCGGCACGACGCATCGGGCTGTCCATTGCCAACTCGCCACTCGTCAAAACAGCGATCGCAGGCGAGGACGCTAACTGGGGGCGCGTGGTCATGGCGGTGGGCAAATCCGGTGAGGCTGCCGACCGGGACAAGTTGTCGATCCGTTTCGGTGACATCCTCGTCGCTCGCGAAGGGGAACGGGCGCCCAGCTATAGGGAAGAAGAGGTGGCTCTCTATATGAAGCAGCCTGAGATTGTCGTGCGGGTCGACCTCGGGATTGGTTCCGGCCGCGCGACCGTTTGGACGTGCGACCTGACGCACGGATATATCGACATCAACGCCGAATACCGCAGCTAACCGGGACGTCAGATTCGATGGAACCCACATTCTGGCGCGAGCGCTGGCAGAAAAAGGAAATCGGCTTCCACCAGCCGGAGTATCACACGCTGCTTGTGGAGGATTGGCCGCGCTTGGGTCTTGCGCCGGGCACGAGCGTGTTCGTGCCGCTGTGCGGCAAGAGCCTCGATATGGTTTGGCTCGCCGAGCAGGGGCATCGCGTGATTGGTGCCGAGCTGAGCGAGCTGGCTGTCGATGAATTCTTCGCCGAGCGCGGGCTCGCACCGATGACGCGCGCGGACGGGAACTTCCTGGTGAAAGCGGCAGGCCCATACGAACTTTGGTGCGGCGACATCTTCGAGCTGCCCTGCGAGGCTGTCGCCGAGGTTGCTGGCGTCTACGATCGCGCCGCACTCATTGCGCTGCCACCCGATTTACAGCCGCGCTACGCGGCGAAGCTCGAATCCGTGTTGCCGAAGAGCGCGCCGTTGCTCGTGATCACGCTGGAATACGACCAGGGACAGATGTCGGGGCCACCCTTCTCGACGCCGCCGCAGCAGGTACTAGCGCTATTTGCCGACATGTACGCTTGTGACCAAATCGAATGCCGCGCGGTACTCGACTCGCACCCGCACTTCAGGCAGCGCGGCCTGACGTCGCTGGACGAAAGCGCATTCCTATTGCGACGACTGTAGGCGGATAGCCGACCGCCCGCGCAGCGAGGGAAGCAGCGCGGGCGGACCGAACTCAGAGTGCGGTGTGATTAGTGACGGTGGCCGTGACGGTGAGTCGGCCGGCAAACCTTGACCCACTTGGTGCGCTTCTTGCCCCACTTCCACACGGTCTTTTTGACCATCTGGCAGCGATAGCCGTCACGCGGTGCGGCTTCTGCCGGCGAAGGCGCAGCAGCCATGGCGAGGGGAGCCGCCAGCAAAGCCATTAAAGCAAAATACTTCATCATCATCATTCTCCTGAACTGTCCGTTGCTGCGTCAGGTTCCGTTGCAACCGTCACTCTGCGCGAACAATCAGAACAACGCAGACAGCGCTAGAGGTCCGTCGCTCGACGCATAATTTTTTTGCTACGATCAGCGGAACTCAATGCGAGACAAAGGCGATGACGCGGGCCGGTGCGCCGGTCCCATGAGCGATCTTCATCGGCAGGGCGACGATC